>NZ_JAKEVD010000017.1 GCF_022398325.1 Shewanella sp. Isolate13 | reverse complement strand
ATATCACTTCGGACGATTTGGATAACCAGCTCTCTGAGTGGCAACATTATTACAACTGGGAGCGACCTCATAGTGCCCACAAAGGCAAAACGCCGATGGAAAAATACTTCGATATAGCAAATGAAACGCCATTCTCTGATGAAGTCATGAGTAACTATGATATTAAAAACGAAAGGGTTCAGGACGCAAATTATAAGCTAGATTTAGAGATCGCCAGGTTGAAACTATGTCTATGAATCACACAATGTAGATTATTCTAAATTGGTCTGGTGCAGAGAGGGACTAACCAGCCCTTCATTATTGACTAAGTCCTAAGCTTATCTCGTAAGCAGTTTTTATCGAATCAATGTTTTGGTTAGTATTCACTCCAGATACATAACCGAGGTGAGTGGGAGTTATTAAACTTCACTCACCCGTTATTTAAGCATGGCTATTCTTTTGTTCTAGCAGAATCTCTAATGTCCATTATCGGCATGGCACCTTCACCCATCATAGTGCTGGGGAGTTTACCATCCCAAGCTTGTGCTTCTGTTAACTTAACAATAAGTGGATTGTTTTTAAGTGCCTTCGCTTTTGCTTCGATAGCCTCCGCTTCCGCTTTACCCTTTAACAAAATTGACTGAGCTTCGGCTTCGGCAACTTTAAGGATGCCTTTTGCTCTCGCGTCGGCAGTGTTTACAGCGCGAAGCGCCTCGAGACGTTGCCGCTCAAGTTTGTGCTCTTCGGCAGCGGCAAGGTTTTTTTCAGTCTGCTTTATCTCAATCGAGTTAATGTACTTTTGCGGCAGGATGATATTTTCAATTTGAATGTTATCAACGATAACAGGAAAGCCTTCCATCTCTTCGGCTAGGCGGCGCTCGATGCCTTGAATTGCACTGGCCCTATCTTGGATTAACTGTTCGGCTTCAAATTGTGGAATGGTATCTTTAGTGGCGGAGCGAAAGCGAGGATCGAGAATTCGCTGCTCAAATTGTGTCAGACCACCATAACGCTTAAAGAGATCTAATGCGGCTTCTTTATTCACTGTCCAGTTTACACTGACCTCTATGGTCACCGGCATCTGCTCTTTGGTACTCGATGCCATTTTCTCGGCATTTTTTCGAGTTCTTACTTCGATCATCTCAACCGTTTCAATAAATGGGATCTTAAAATGTAATCCAGGGTTTTGTTGATCTTTGGCTTCGCCAAAGCGCTTTACCACACCCACATGCCCTTCAACCACGATGAAGTAGGAGTTGAAGATGGCGATGATAAGCAAGATGAACGGCAGGGCTTTAGCCAATGAAAGTGCTTTGAATAATTGAGCGAATTTTGATTTTTGCTGCAGCATGTTGATGTCCTTTCTAAATATGCGCTGCAAAGATACCAGTAAATGTAAAGTGGATGAAATATTTGTTTGGATTTTGTTGTTTTGAGCGGGAGAGGAAGTTCGGCTTGAGTAAAAGGAGAACACTAAAAAAGGGAGCTTAGGCTCCCTTTTTGTGATCGATTAATCGATGTGTGCTGGTTTAACGGACACTTGCTGATTAGGCATCTGTATTAAGACGATGAAACAGCGAGTCTTTTAGTTCGGCTCGATCGTGTTTTAATTGATGCATTGCGTTGTCATCAATTGGCGCGCCCTTTAATTCAAGTTCGCGGATCTCTTTATCCAGTGCATTGTAGCGTTTGGTGTCTTGTGCAAAAGCGTCATCACTTTGGCATAGCTTAACAATAATATCTTGGTACTCAGGAAACTCATGCATAATTGAGTGGTTTTCACCTAACATATCAACCCCTAAATAGTTAATTAACAGTATTGTTGCTAGATAAGTAAAGCTAATTACATGAGGAATTACAAGCTAGTTGGTCAAGGTTTAGCATTTCCTTTAATCATTCTTACTGTGCTAGATGGTCTCTTTATTTAAACGCGCGCAAATGAAAACGCCCACAGTAGCTGCAGGCGTTTAACTTAGGAAGGTTAGAGTGCGCGAATACGTTTTATCTCTTCGGCATCAATGCTTAATGACTCGAGAAATTTTTGGTGTTCCTGCGGTTCAAGTTTCTCAAAGGTTTGATGCCAGCGTACCATTGCATCCTCATCAAAACCTGCTTCAACCATGATCTCGACCCAACGTTGCTTGTTTACCATTTCGTTCTCCAATAAAGCTGGGGCCTTCAATAAAATGACAATGGCCCGCTGTTGCTGTCTAAGTTTGGCAACCTCCTGTTCAAGCTGATTAAAGTGATCCTTTAACAGCTGAGGCTGCTCTAGTGCGTTTTCTTCGTTAAGTAAGGTTGCAATGTTGGCCACCGATAATCCATATGCACGATACGACACTATTGCGGCTAACTTTTTATCTTCAGCCTCACCATAATATCGATAGCCATTATCTGCTCGTAATGCTGGTGTGAGCAGCCCTTCTTTCTCATAATAGAGCAAAGTGGTTCGAGAGATATTGGCGCGTTTTGCAAGTTGGGTAACGGTATACATATTTCATCCTAGCCTTGACGACAGCGTGGAGTATTAAGCCTACACCTGTAGACAGGTCAACAGGTATTTTTAATGATTGTTGCTAGCTATGATTTGTCGAATAAGCAATTATTGGTGCGTATATTTAAGTGTAACTTTGAAGTCGGAATGGTAAGACAATATTATTTGCTTCTACAAAGAGCGACTGGGTGAGGAAATCTATTGATAAACTATTCCTAAAGTATTGAGCATGCTTAGGATGTGAAAGCTTAATTGAAATCGATTCTTTGTCAAAGAAGTGGTGTTATCACTCCTTTTACAATCCTCGTCACCCCGTAATGGACTAACGTAGAGCTTTGTATAAAAACAGCTTCTAGAATTGTCCACTGAAAAGCTTTCAGTTGCGCACTACTTAAGTAACTTAACAATTAGCCAAACAGAGTTAATACCTATTTATGGGTACCACTAAATTAGTATAAGCTGATGATCTTTATCACATATTTGGTAAGCAGTTTGTAATCATTGTGTAACATTGTTTTAGATCAAAAAGTTGGGTTTGTTTCATCAATATAACTACGCATGAGAATGATGAAACAAAAGGATTACAATAAATGAAAGTCCATACCCTTACTCTAGCTGTACTTGCAAGCTTAGCTTCAACTGCTGTAACTGCAGAAACCGTTGACCCACTTAAGAAAGCTTTTATTGATGATTCCGCAGTAAAAGTGCAGTTCCGTCTTCGTTATGAAGATGTGGATGTGGCTAATGTTGATCAGCAAAATCAAACCACGCTTCGTACTCGTCTGAACTACCAAACTGGTGACTTATATAACCTGTTTGCAGTGGCTGAGGTTGATGATGTGCGCTCTACAGACAATGAGCCTTTGATTGGCGATTATAAGTATACCCAAATTAACCAGGGTTACATCGGTTATAAAGGCCCTGCAGAAACGTTAGCAAAGCTTGGTCGCCAACGTATTTTACTCGATAACCAACGTTTTGTTGGTGGCGTCGGTTTCCGTCAAAATGAGCAGACTTATGATGCCGTGTCGGTGAAGAATACTGCGATTGAAGGCTTAACGGCTTACTACGCTTATGTGGCCAATGTGAACCGTATTTTCCCTGAAGGTTCAGGCAAAGAAGAGCATGAAAATGAAACTAACCTAGTAAACCTCAACTACAAGGCGTTAGATTTCGCTAAGATTTCAGCTTATGCTTATTTAATTGATAACATCGATGTTCCGTCTTTCTCTAACGATACCTACGGTATCCGTGCAACTGGCGACATTAAACTCGATGCCCTAAAGCTAAGCTATGAAGCGGAATATGCACAGCAGTCTGAAGGTAGTGATAACCCTGTGAGTTATAGCGCTTCGTACTACAAGTTAGGAGCGGGTGTTAACTTCGATTTCATCGGCGCTAAGGTCGGTTACGAAGTATTAGGTTCGGACGATGGTAAAGCGGGTTTCATTACTCCCTTAGCAACGTTACACGCATTTAACGGCTGGACTGATAAGTTCCTATTCGGTGGTAAAGGTAACTGGGAAAACGGTCTAGTTGATACTCATTTTGTCGTGACAGCTAAGCTTGCTGGGTTAAAACTCTTGGCTAAATACCATAAGTTTGATTCTGACTATGGCGATATCGACATGGGTAAAGAGTGGGGAGTTGCAGCAACTTACCCATTTGCTAAGTACTATAGCGTAGGTGTTAAGTATGCCAGCTTTAGTGGTGCTGATGCGGGCTACGGTTTTTCAAACGATACCGATAAGCTGTGGCTAACACTGCAAGCCAAATACTAAATAAAATTAGGCGTAAAGCCTGACTGAGTCGTATTGAGCCCACACTTGGGCTCACCTCTAAGCTCCCATTTTATAAGCAGGATAATTAAGTTATTCCTGCTTTTTTTATGGTCTTCATATTATCTAATCACAGCAAGATATTTTTACCACTTCTGCTAGTCGGAATCGAGTTAAGGGTATATCTTTTAAACATAAGCACCAGAGATGACTCACCCTTTATTAACGCTATGGAGAAGGGGATTAAGGTGCCTTTTAAGGAAGATAGCGATGCAGATGACTCTCTCTTTTCTCGGTGCAGCTCAAGAGGTGACAGGCTCTTGTCATCTACTCAATATAGAAGGGGATCAAGTACTGCTCGATTGCGGCCTGATCCAGGGGAGTAAGGCCGATGTGTTACGCAACCATGAGCCCTTCGCTTTTATGCCATCGCAGATCCATGCCGTGGTATTAAGCCATGCCCATATTGACCATTCAGGTCGGCTACCTTTATTGGTGAAATCAGGGTTTACGGGGCCCATCTATAGCCAAAAGGCCACGGTGGAGCTTTGTGATGTGATGCTTAGAGATGCGGCTATGTTGCAGGCTCGGGATACGGAAAGACTTAACAAGAAGCGGGAAAAGAATGACTTACCTTTGCTGGAACCGCTCTTTGATGAAGCCGATGTCGATCGGGTGATGCAGCAATTTGTGGCGCTCGATTATGGCGAGAAGGCGCAAGTGACCCCTCAGCTTAAAGTCTGTTTATCCGATGCGGGGCATATTCTAGGCTCGGCAGTGGTTGAGCTGTGGTTTGGCCAAGGGGATGAGAGTAAAAAGCTGGTTTTTAGCGGCGATCTTGGTCGAGAGGGCATGCCGATTCTGGATGATCCGACACTCATCGATAAGGCCGATCTGGTGCTGATGGAAAGTACCTATGGCGACAGACGACACCGTGGCTGGGATGATACCTTAGAGGAGCTAAAGTCGATATTTGCCCGTACCATAGAGCAGAGTCGAGGCAACATTTTGTTGCCCGCCTTTTCGGTTGGCCGCGCACAGGAGTTGCTGTATCTGTTTCACCTTCACGCCAAAGATTGGGATCTTTCTCGCTGGAGGATTTGCCTCGATAGCCCGATGGCGATTAGGGCGACACAGATCTATGTAAAAAACTACAGCCTAATGGATGAGGATTTTAAGCGTTTTACCCGTATGTCACCGGGTAAGCATCCACTGTTGTCGAATGTCGACTTTATCGATACCACTGAGGAGTCGATGGAGTTGAATCATATTCACCAAGGCTTGATCGTTATAGCGGGTAGCGGTATGTGTAACGGGGGCCGAATTCGCTGTCATCTCGAGCACAATTTAGCAAACCCGTTATCGGATGTGATTATTTGTGGCTATCAGGCACAGGGCACGCCCGGACGACTGTTAGTCGATGGCGCTAAAAGTTTAACCATTAGTGGTCAAAGCGTTAATGTCGCAGCTAAGTTGCACACTGTGGGTGGCTTGTCGGCCCATGCGGATCAAGCTGAGTTATTGCATTGGTATCGACACTTTAGCGACTCTCCTCCGGTAGTATTAGTGCATGGAGAGGTTGAGGCGCAGAAAGCATTGCTAGCACAGCTTTCTGCAGATCCTAACTTAGCGCCGAGTCACAGTGCGATAGCCGAGTTAGGAGACTGCTTAGATCTGACCCAACTACCTAAGCTTGTCTGGTTATCTAAGTCTACTGCTAATGAGCCACAAGATGAATGACGCTTGAGATGTAAAGTCGATGTAATGGGTGATACTATCTCGATACATTAATGTCATATTCTGAGTGGATTGCTTGTCGTCTAAGTGGTTGTTATTTACAGTTTTAGCTTTAAACCTTGCCCCTGCATATGGGGGGCAAGCTTCAGTGCGCGTCCTTAAAGAAGTGAGGCTGGCAGAAGCTGAGCCAGAAGTATATTCAGGTGCTGATGTTCGCTCTACAGAAACTAAGGTTTTAGAAGCCAAGGCAGTAGAAGCTAATTCAACAGAGGCTAAGGCTGCAGAAGTTAACCCGCCCCCTGAAGACGATCCTTGTTACAGCCAGTCACAGATGGAAGGGGCGATAGATAAAGCCTTCGACTACATCAACACTAAGTTCTGCCAACCCGCAATCTGGTTTGATAGTTTTTTTGTGGACGAGAGAGTAGAAGAGGATGCTAGGGCCGGCACGATTGTGCGTTGGTATAACGACTTTGCTTATTACGAGAAAGAGGGTTTTAAATATCGAGCCAACCTCAACGCCAGACTAAATCTACCTGGTGTGACTAAACGCTTAAAGATCATTTTAGACTCGACAGGTGAGGATGATCCGTTCGGCTTTATCAAATCACCAGATGATAATAATGAGCGGGATATCGGCCTGAGATATGATTGGTACGCTAAAGATCGCGTCAGTTTTAATATTAAGGCGAATTTCAAACCTAAGATCGAAGCGAGGTGGCGTTATACCTATCCTCTCTCTGAGAGTACAGTGACGCGACTCACTCAAAAGCTCTATCAAGAGAAGAAGGTGACAGGGGAGTCGACCGAGTTTGATATTGAGCATGCCTTTAATGAGACATTTGTGGGTCGATGGAGCTCGGTGGCGCAATATGAGAATCGTGATAATGGTTGGGAGTTTGGCTCTAGCCTTAAAGTCTATCAATACATCAATAACAAGCAGGCGCTGAGCTATCAGGCGAGTATTTATGGCGTCGATGAGCCTTATCATTACGTTAAGAATGCTAGCGTTAGTTTTACCTACCGACAGAACTTTGCTAGGGATTGGTTATTCTTCGCGATCACGCCCGAATACAATTGGAGTAAGGAGGATGAATTTTCGATGCGGATTAATCAGATCATCCTGACCTTTACCATTGAGTTACTATTTCAAAATGTCTAACAGCCTCTGCTTTTCCTATTTGTTACTTAATTAGGCTCAAAGGACATAATGCTAACGTCAGGATCCGCTTCATCAAGGTCCTGTTGTGCTGGTACGGCAACAAGTTCAGCTAGAATAATCAAGCTATCGGTATAGGAAAAACCATAGCCATAGCCACCTTCGGTAGTGACACCGTTACCGAGTAAATGCGGATCGCTGAAGTGATCTTTAAAGGCAAAGTCCCCAGAGGTAACAGGTGTTATCTGCACCACCCGATAGCCATCGAGGTTTAACTTTTCAATCGCCAGTTGCAGGTCAGCGTTGAGTCTGTCGCTATCAACCTTGCAGGTGGAGTATTCAAAGTCTGATGTCTTTGGTTTCGCGGCCCACATCTCTTCGCGCTTATCGGTTTCAATCTTGGCAAAATAACTCTTAACCAACACAATTTTTTGTTTCATTGAGGCGACCTTTAGCTTATCGCTAATCTATTTACAGTATATAGGTGTACATGACACCAGAGAGTACTCTATTACCACCTAAGGGTAAACGTTGTTAATTAGTGCTTATTCAATGGCTTTTGCTAGCTAAGTTGTGTGTTTTTTGTGCTCCACAAGGGCTGGAGTTGGCTGGAAACTAACCTATGTTTGGGAGCTAAACTCAGGGTTTGCCTTGTGGTTTGTTGAAAAAAAGTCTTGTAATTGTTATTGTTTTGCAGTTGTTGCTCCAGTTCGAGTCACCTTTTAGATGGCTAAGTTTACCCAGCAGTCATTAAATATGAGTGAGTCGTCAGCTAGTATAAACCTGTTGTTTAGCGATTAGGAAAAGCCCTTATTATGTCTAATGTATTGGAACTGAACTCCATTGCGGAGTTAAAGCTCCATATAAAAACCTTCGATGAAAGGCTTAACGAGCAGTTTTTAACCCTGCCGGTACAGTCTTTGCTGAAAAGGCGGGCGAAACATATAGACGAGATGTTGGTATCGCTATGGAAGATGTACCATCTGCATAATACATCTATGTCGCTCAATGCGGTGGGAGGATATGGTCGAAGGGCGCTGCACCCTAGGTCGGATATCGATTTAGCCATTATCATCGAACAAGAGTTAACCCCGCAGCAGCAAGAACAATTATCCCTCTTCCTCACCCGCCTCTGGGATTTTGGTTTAGACATAGGTCAAACCGTTAGAACACTTTCTGAATCGATAGAGTCTGCAAAGTCAGATATCACCATAGCAACAAACCTGCTGGATATTCGCTGTTTAGTGGGCCCTAAGAAACACGCACAATCCATTAAAGAACAGCTATACCAAGATGAGTTGTGGACCAGCTTGTCCTTCTACGATGCAAAAATGGATGAGCAGTTGCAACGACATAATAAAGCGCAGAATACCGCGCTGTATTTAGAGCCTAATTTGAAGAACAACCCCGGTGGTCTGCGTGATGTACACACCATCATGTGGATTGCACAGAAGCACTTTTCATTAGCCAATGCCAATGCCTTAAAGACCATTGGCTTTCTACAGCAGGACGAAGTCTATGAACTGCTAGAAGCCTATGATTTTATCTGTCGGGTGAGATGGGCGCTGCACTGCGTGACTCAGTCAGCCCAAGATGTGCTGCTGTTTGAGCATCAGGCGGCAGTCGCCGAATTTATGCATTTTGGTCAAGGCGATAATAGCCAGCTCGCCATCGAGCGTATGATGCGCCAATTATTTAGGGCGATGACCCGAGTGCGTGAGTTAAATCAGATCATCTGTGACTCCTTTAAGCTCGATACCCTAAATGACACCGAGCGCAGCAATCTCGATGCTATCGATAAATACTTCAGTGTTTGTAATGGGCTCATTGAGGTGAAGTTTACCCAAGCCTTTATCGATAAGCGTCAGGTTATGCGGATGTTTAAGTTACTGGCCGAGAATGACAATATCGAAGGCATTGCGCCACAAACATTGCGACTGCTTAGGCAGACTCGGCGCGGTTTACTCGGCGAACTTCAAGATTATCAGGGCTGCAGAGAAGAGTTTTTAGCTATCTTGTCCCACCCAAAAGGTTTGCGAAAGTGTTTGGGCTTGATGCATAGATACGGCGTGTTAGCGGCCTACTGCTCCCAGTGGCGAGCCATCGAGGGGCAGATGCAGTTTGATATGCATAACGCCTTTACTGTGGATGAGCATACCTTTAAGGCGATTCAATATATTGATAGTTTTGCCCTTAACAAGAAGAACAGTCTTACCTATACGCTTTACCAAAATATCAGTAACCGTTTTGCGCTCGTGTTTGCAACCCTGTGTCATCATTTGTCAGGTAAACAGACCATAGAAAACAGTGAATTGAGCGCCATTCAGGCAAAAGAGTTAGCGGAAGAGCATTTGCTGAAAGGCTCAACTACTTCGCTTATCTACTGGTTAGTCGCCAACCAGAACCTGCTGATCAGTGCGATTCAGACCCAAGATATCAGTGAGCCGGATGTGATTAAACATCTTGCTAAAAGCGTAGGCTCACAAGACAAGCTCAATGCACTGTTTCTATTTACCATCGCCGATATGATGGCAACTAACGAGAGCTACTGGAACGATTGGCAGGAGAGCCAATTGACGCTCTTGTATATGGCGATTCGAGATGCGTTAAAGCAGGGGATTGAAAATATTTTTGAGGTGCGTACCGTTATCCGTGAGAATCAGGCCGATGCCAAGCCTATATTGATTCAACAAGGGATAGATGAAGCGCGCCTAGCCGCCTTTTGGCATACCTTACCGAACAACTTCTTTAGTAGTAATTCGGTGGCCGATATCGTTGAGATCACCCAGCATATTCTCACCACCGAGCCGGGGACGACCCGAGTGTTTGCCGGCCAGAACAGTGATCATGGCTTTACCAGTCTCTTTGTCTATACCCAAGATAGAGCCAAGTTGTTTGTGGATCTGTTTAAGACCTTAGCCAGTTCAAAGCTTAAGGTGAAAGATGCGCAGATGATGCAGACTAAAGATGGCCGTGTACTAGAGATCATTAAGGTGCTGGATCATAGGGATGAACCCATTGATGATGAGCCGCGAATCGAGCAGATCATCAAACGCATTTTCCGTGCAATTGAGCGGCGAGAAAGACCGAGAAAGTTGATGACGCCAAGAGCGTTAAAGAATTTCGATAGCCCTCCTGTGGTCACCGTGCTGCATACGACCAAGAAGAATCGCGCCTTACTCAAGGTTAACAGTCTAGATGATCCCATCTATCTAGAGCAGATCTGTAACTTATTGTCTGAGCGCAATCTGATTATTCACTCTGCCAAGATAAGTACCCTAGGTGAGTGTACCGAGAATGTGTTTATGGTCTCTAACGCAGAGAAAACCGCCTTTGGTCATGACGAGCAACTCAAGCTGGTGGATATTATCGAAGAGGAGATTGCCTAAAAGCTGGTAGAATGGTTCGCTATTGTATCGACAGCTTAGGAGAGCGGCTTGAAGCTAGTCTTGTTCGATTTTGATGGCACCTTGACCCATCAGGATATGTTTACCAAATTTATTCTCTATTCGGCAACGCCGCCTCGCTTGTTGCTTGGCCTAGTATTTATGTCGCCGCTGTACCTGCTCTATAAACTGGGGCTGATCCCGGCGCGAAAACTAAGACCATTTGTTAGCTTCTTTGCCTTTGCGGGGCGCAGTGAACATAAGGTCAGCGCTATAGGTGAGGCCTATGCTCATCGAGTCATTCCCTCAAGCTTAAGGGCCGACATGCTGCAAACCTTAAGGCGGCATCAAGCCGATGGGGCGACCGTCGTGCTGGTCTCTGCTTCACTTGATCTTTACCTTAAACCTTGGTGCAAGACGATGGGCATAGCACTCATCTGCAGCGAGATGGCTGTTGACGGCAGGCGCTATAATGGTCACTACAGCGGCGGAGATTGTAGCTGTGAGGCTAAGGCTTATAAGGTGTCGCAGGAATTTGATTTAAGCCGCTATAGCCAGATCTACGCCTACGGCGATACCAAAGAGGATCTCGCTATGCTCGCCTTAGCCGATAAGGCATTTATGAATGGCATCGAGCACCCTCTTTAGCATTGTCGTCTTAATATTGCTCCCCCTTTAATCGTCGCAGCTTATCTAGCTAAGTCTCTATAAAACTAAGTGGCGATGAAGCTAGGGCTCCATAAAGCCTGAGTATTTTACGCCACTAAGGTGCGCCATCTCTCTGTGCCAGGTGGCTAAATCGTCTCTATTAAATTGACTGAGTGAGTCATGGCCGCAGGCCCTTGCCATCAGTTGCATCAACTCGGTTGAGGCTTGGAAAAAGTTGCATAATTGCTTAGCGGATTTATTAATATTGAGGCGTTGGCGCAGGTCGGCATTTTGGGTGGCGATCCCGGCAGGGCAGTTATTGGTATTACACATTCTCGCAGCAACACAGCCGATGGACTGCATGGCGCTGTTTGATATCGCCACACCATCGGCGCCTAAGGCTAGTGCCTTTACAAAATCGATGGGTGTACGTATTCCGCCGGTAATGATCAAGGTTACCTGGCCGCTTGCACCTTGTTGATCTAAATATCGTCTTGCCCTAGCAAGAGCCGGAATTGTCGGTACGCTGATATGATCGCGAAAAATCTCCGGCGCCGCGCCCGTGCCGCCGCCTCGACCATCTAAGATAATATAATCGGCACTGGCATCGAGTGCGAATTGAATATCTTGCTCAATATGATTGGCACTGAGCTTAAAGCCTATTGGGATCCCGCCTGAGATCTCTCTGACTCTATCGGCAAAACGCTTGAAGTCGGCGCAACTTTTAAGATCGATAAAGGTGGGAGGGGAGATGGCATCAGTGCCTTCTGCTAGCCCCCTGACTTGTGAGATTTTGCCAATATTTTTACTCGCCGGTAGATGGCCACCAGTGCCTGTTTTGGCTCCCTGTCCCCCCTTAAAATGGAAGCTTTGTACCTTATGCAGTAGCTCCTCTTGATAACCAAATTGGGCACTAGCCAGCTCATAGAAATAGCGTGAGTTTTCAGCTTGCTCTTCGCTTAACATGCCGCCCTCACCGGAGCAGATCCCGGTGCCAGCCAGTTCGGCGCCGCGAGCGAGCGCGATTTTAGCTTCTTCCGAGAGCGCGCCAAAACTCATATCGGAGACCAGCAGCGGGATCGCCAGCTTGAGCGGTTTTCTTGCCTGAGGCCCTATGATTAACTCGGTTGCCACCTCGGCATCTTCCATGAGCGGCTTGGTTGCCATCTGCGCCACCATCAGCTGCAGGTCATCCCAGTGAGGTAGCTCATTGCGGGGCACTCCCATGGATGTCATTGGCCCGTGGTGACCCACTTTAGATAAGCCTTCTCGCGCCAGTAGGTGGATATACTCAAGGGTGGGCTCTATGGCTGTATTCTGAGCGATGGGAGCCGCATTAACGGCTTGAATGACTCCAGAGCCTTGCTTACCCACATCAGCCTGAGAAAACTGTTTATGGGAGCCATCGCAAAAGGGAGCGTTAGCCGTGTGTTTGCACTGACAAAGATAAGCCTCTTCGGTCTTATCTGCCTTAAAAGCCAGCGGCTTAAACTCGGTTCCGTTGTGGGAACCATCACAAAATGGTTGACTCTTAGAGCGTCCGCAGCGACAGAAATAATAATCTTTTCCTTGGGTTAGATTAACTTTTATCGGCTTATTATCGGCAACGACTGGCTTCATCGGATTACCCCTTCCCTTTTTTATAGGGCTGATAAATGAACTAGTTAAAGCATAGTCATAAATCGGTTGTGGTGTAGTTCTTGCCTTGAGTATCTACCCGATTTTTGGGGGAGTGGGTGAGTAGGCTTATACATTAGGTAGTATCTCTTGGCTATACAGCGAGGTTTTAGCATTATTTGGCTGGTATGAGCTGTTAAATCTGATTTTAAATCAATACTTAATATCTAGAAGACGAGGTAGTTATTTATTTAAGTTCGATGTAAGGATGAGTTTAGTTAGAGTATTTATTAAATATTAGTTTATGGTTAAGTCAGTTCTTTATTTGGGTTCTTAAACCTAAAGCCAGCTTTATTGTTATTAAAAAGGTCACATTATGGATAGCTTAACCTTTTCAGTTAAACATCAGGATAATGAACTCTTTGATCTATACAAGCACAGGCGTGTGCTGACTTTTATTCTAGTTGTAACCCTTGCCACTTTCGTTCCCTTGGGGGTTAAAAACCTCTTTATTGGAGAGATTGGCCTAGGTTTTTTTCTGCTGGCTTTCGAACTGAGTTTAATGATCGAAGTCATTGCTATCTTTCGTTTAAAGCGCCAACTTCTAGGTTATTTTCCTCCGCTGTTTTTACTGTGCATCTCCATCGTGTTGAGTATCAATGTTTTCGGTACCTTGGCGACTTATTGGGTATTTCCTGTCGTCATGACCATAGTGTTTATAGTGCCCCCAAAAATGGCGATGTTAACCAATGCACTCATTATTGTCGGTTCAGTGATAGCGGCAATTCCACACCAAGCGCATATGGTTACTCTGCGATATGTCTTGGCGCTGTTGATATGTGCATCTATTGCACATGTGGTGATTGGAGCGATGCGAAAATTACAGCGGGATTTGTGTGAGCTCTCAATAAAAGATTCATTAACCGGAGCGTTGAACCGTAATCAGATGGATGACTCCTTACTGATGGCGAGTGAAAAGGCCAAGGTGGGGCTGGGCACTTGTATTGCACTAATCGATATCGATAACTTTAAGAAGGTGAACGATCAACACGGTCATGACATGGGCGATAAAGTGATAAAAGTTGTCGTTGAGCAAATTAATATGAATTGCAGAAAGAGCGACCTGCTTTTTCGTCTCGGCGGCGATGAATTCTTGTTGTTATTCGATACTCGCTGCGTTGAGAGTGCGGTGGCAGTGGCTCATATGATCAGCAAGAGAGTGATAGAGGGCATTACTGAACGATTCCCTGAAGCCTCAGGAGTGACACTTAGCATAGGTATCGCTGAGTCTATCGCAGCAGAAGACCCTGAGATTTGGGTTAAACGCGCCGATTTAGCCCTGTATGATGCCAAACATTCAGGGAAAAATCAGATCAAGGTTTTTGCCCCTGAGCATAGCTCTGCAACTTCAAAAGCGGTTGTACCGTTATTCAGCTAATAGTTATTCAAAACAACCCGGTTTTCAGCACAAGTTTATGGATAATGAAAAAGCCTTGAAAGGTCATGCTGTAGGGCTTTCGGCTTGTCGACTAGTTGTGTAATTAGTGAATAAATTTATTTTATTTTGTGGGTATATTTTTATATTCCAATTGCAAAATTTGGTGTAAATTAGCGCCACCATATCTAGTACAACTTGTATTGATAGATAGATGCCATAGTACGGCTTAGGTCGTGTTACCTAAGTCATTGTGTTGTTTATTTTGAATACTCTACACCTCCCCAAGCCACCACCTGGCCCAAGATCTTTAGAGCATTCCGTTTTATAAAGAGATCCCTATGAATATTCTATTTTTGATGTACCCATGGTCTACTATCGTGCCTGAAACCGACACCACGCTGAGGTTAATCCATGAGTGTGTTGTTAGGGGACATACCGTTGCGCTTGCGACTACAAGTAATTTAACCATGCGCGACTCTGAAGCGAGTGCATTTTGCCAAGTATTCAATAAAGAGCTGCCTACGCCAAATAACATCGTCTCTTTCTATAAGAGGGCTGAGTTTAAAAAGGTGCAGTTGCCGTTAGCAGGATTTGACAGCATCTTTATGCGCGCGAGCCCACCGCTCGACCCGATTGCACTTAACTTCCTCGATTCGGTGCGCGATCAAGTGTTCATCATGAACGATATCGATGGACTGCGGATCGCCAATAACAAGCTGTACACCGCCTCATTTGATGATCCTGATAATACCTTTATTCCGGTCACCCATGTATCTAAGACACCCGAGTATTTAGAGCAAGTACTGCGTGAGTCTAAGACCGATAAGATGATAATGAAACCCTTAGATGGTTTCGGTGGCCAGGGCGTTATTCTTGTCGAGAAAGCGGCGCAGAAGAGTTTCCACTCGCTGTTGCAGTTCTACATCAACAGTGGAAAAGGCGCAAATTACGTTATTTTACAAGAATATGTCGAAGGTGCTGATGAGGGGGATATACGTATTCTCATGCTTAATGGCGAGCCGATTGGTGCCATGAAGCGAGTGCCTGCACCGGGCGAGGTCCGCTCGAACATTCATGCTGGTGGTAGTGTGGTTAAGCATGTGCTGACCAAGAGAGAAAAAGCCCTATGTAAGCAAATTGGACCTAAGCTTGTGCGTGATGGTTTGTTCTTTGTCGGCATAGACGTTATCAACGGAAAGTTGATCGAGGTGAACGTACAAGCCCCAGGTGGCATCATGCGTATTAACAAGTTAAATAACGTTAAGCTTCAGAGAAAAGTTATTGATTTTATTGAAGGTGTTATCGATGCGAAAGAAGCGTTGAGCACAAGAAAGACTGAATTTAGAAAGGCGATTGAAGATGCTCAGGTTATCTGAAAAAGAGTGTATAGCGTTAATTAATAAAGGTGAATGCTTCCATGGCGAAGTAGAAGGGGGGGCATTTACGGTAAAGATTGATGAATATTCTCCGTTTGTGTGTACCGCTATCCATAACGGCCACAATTTACGTGATGAGCTGGCAAACAATTGTCGATTAACGGCCGAAGAACGTCTATACGCCGAGGCGCCCTACACGGCAGATATGCTGTCATCTTTCCCGATCGTGTTGATTGGTAATGACTCACGTTTTGAATATGATTTGAATCGGCCAAAGTCCCATTCAACCAATTATAAGACTGCTTGGCAAAAACCATTAACCATTAAGCAGCGTAATGAAAGCCATGCTAAACATCAGTCTTTCTATAATGTGCTGAGTGCACTGGTTGCACGTTTAGAAAAGCAATTTAAAAACAGCATCGTATTTGACGTACACTCATATAATTACCAGAAAATTGAAGGCGATACACCGACCTTTAATATTGGTTCCAGTCAGATAGATATCGAACGTTGGGGCACGACTTGCCAGAATTTTGAGAAGCAGTTAAGCAAGATTGAGCTGCCAAATCTTGATGTACGCGCCGCAAGAGACGAAGTCTTCCAGGGGCGTGGTTATCTTATTGCCCATGTGAACGCGAACTTTGACCACACGTTAGTGTTACCACTTGAAGTGAAAAAAGTCTTCATGGATGAAGCCACGGGCGAGTTGTACCCATTGGTTTTAGAAGAGCTTAAGGCGGGTGTTAAGCAAGCGATCTCTGAGACTGCGGCTTACTTTATGCGCCGTTTTGGTAAACGTAAGTCGGTAAGAAATGTTGACCTGCTATCGTCAACCTTACCACGTGAAATACTGTCGCTGGATAAGAGCCTATTTAAGCTTGCCAGTAACGTTGCCACACTGAAATATATCAACCCGATCAATATTGCCAGTGAGCGTAAAAAGTTCTTGGCGCGTAAAGGTGCTGCGGCGCCAGAGTTTAGCTACAAGCAACTAAACCTAAATCCATATCAGTTCCGCGAGGAGTTATATAAGCTGCCTGTGGCCAATATTATGGATGCCGATATTCAGCTGCTGTATCGCCATGTGATCGATAATTTGGCGACCAAGATTGATCTTCTATGCTCAATTGGCACAGACGAATTTGTCTATAACTCGCTTAAATACTACGGCCAGCCAGATAAAGAAGATATCGCCAATGCCGAGTTTTTGTTGCGAGCACCAGATATCGAGGGGGATGACGATGAAGCGATTTATGATTCTGCTTATGCGGTGAAGTCATTCCAAAAGCAGGCCGATGAGTGGGGCCTTAAGTGTAAGGTTGAAAAATCGACACGTATTGTAGCGAAGGCGATGGTAAACAATGAGCGCGGCAGCTTATTAATCAATAAAGACGCCATGTTTACCAGCAAAGAGTTAGTCGCCTTTGCCTACCATGAACTGGGCGTGCATATGCTCACCACTGTTAACGCTCGCCGCCAAAAGCTAAGAGTGTTGTCTCTTGGTTTAGTGGGTAACACCCACACTCAAGAAGGTGTGGCGATCTATAGTGAGTATTGCTCGGGCAACTTGACGTTGAATCGCTTAAAGATTCTGGCGCTACGTGTAATCGCGGTGAACTTGATGTTAGAGCAGCGTGATTTCTCGATGACTTTTGAAACGCTTAAGCGTGAATACGGTCAAACCACAGAACAAGCCTTTACCTTAACCACTCGCGTTTATCGTGGCGGCGGTTTAACTAAAGACTTCCTCTATCTCAAGGGCTTTAGAGATATCGTTAACTTAAGTAAAACCACATCGTTAGATAATTTATTAGCAGGTAAGGCGGGCACTCTCGACTTGCCAATTTTAAACGAAATGGTTGAGCGTAATATGTTAGAGCGTCCGGTGCCGTTATTTGAGCTTAAGCATAAGTCGACACCTGAAACAGCGGTCATCGATTACCTGATCTCGGCAATTCGTTAATCGAGTTTGCTACTAATCGCTAGTCGATAGAAAATCGAACGCCTTGTGACTAATGTTGCAAGGCGTTTTTTTATCTATGGCGGTTAGAGCTAAGACGATACAAGCTTGGACGATTAGAGCTGAGATGATTAGAGCTGAGATGATACAAGCTAAGACGATTAGAGCTAAGGCGATTAGAGCTAAGACGATACAAGCTAAGACGATACAAGCTAAGACGATTAGAGCTGAAACGATTAGAGCTGAGATGATACAAGTTAAGACAGTGAAGCTGGCCGAAACTCGACTTTGTAGGTCGGGCTTTAGCCCGTCACAGGAATAGCAAAGCTTAGTGTTAGGAAAGCAGAAAATGATTGGTTTGATTCTTAAATAGACTGCTTTATGCTGGTTTTATAACCTAGAGCTTAATTGAGCATGAGGACAGGTATGTCGATAAAAATAATCCAACGAATAAGCGTGCTGATGTTGACCTTATTGGCAGTGAGTAATGTTCAGGCAATGGAAGCGGTCAAGGTGGCAAGTGGGCTCCATATACCTTGGGGGCTTACCTATGTTGACGACAATACTATGCTTATCAGTCAAAGAGATGGCGTAATTAAACAGCTTGATCTTAAAACAGGAAAACATGAGACCTTGCTTAAGCCTGCTAATGTTTGGGCTCAGGGGCAAGGTGGTTTATTGGATATTGCTCTATCTCCTTTTGAAGCAAATAAAATTTATCTGACTTACAGCAAAGACGTTAACGGGGAAGGCGCTACCACACTTGCTCAAGCGAGCTATAAAGATGGCAAGCTTTCTGATTGGCAAGATCTGTTTATCTCTGCTTCGCGAACCGATACGGGGCGGCATTTCGGCAGTCGAATTGCCTTCGATAACAATAGCCTCTATTTCTCAATAGGCGATCGCGGAGTACGCGATAATGGCCAAGATACCTTGACCCATGCGGGCAGCATTCTACGTTTAAAGCCTGATGGTAGTACGCCAAGCGATAACCCTTTTGTGGGCAATGAAGCTGTGCTCGATGAGATTTGGAGCTATGGTCATCGCAACCCCCAAGGCTTATTCTTCGATGCTCAAAGCCAGAAGCTCTGGTCAATCGAGCATGGCCCCCGCGGCGGTGATGAGATTAACTTAATTAAGCGTGGTGCTAATTATGGCTGGCCTGTTACCTCTCACGGCAAGGAGTATTGGGGACCGATGAGTGTTGGCGAAGGCAAGTTAAAGGAGGGGATTGAGCCGCCCGTTAAGGTGTATGTTCCCTCTATCGCTCCAGGCAGTTTAGTGCTGTATCGCGGTGATAAATTCCCAGAGCTCAATGGCAAGTTGCTTGCTGGTGCGCTTAAGCTGACCCACATCAATGTGGTGACCATCAATGACGCAGGCAAAGCGGTTGCAGAGCAGCGAATAATGTCGGAGCTTGGCGAGCGAATTCGAGACATTGAAGTGTCGCCACAAGGGGACATCTATTTTAGCACCGATAGCGGCAATCTTTATCGGCTTAAACAGTAAAGATAGTTCCTAGGTCCTAGGAAGAGCTAAGACGGGAAAGGCAGGTTCTAGGAAGAGCAGGTTCTAGGAAGAGCTAAGATGAACGGCCTGCGCCTTAGGAATGTGACTGTGTCACTACGGAACGCTGCGCTTACGGAAAAGATAGGAAATGCAGGTGCTAGGAAAAGCGAAGACGGTACAAGTAGGAAAAGCAAAAAGAGATACAGCGCGTTATGTTTTGCTTTTCCTAGCAGGGCGAAGCCCGTTCTCGTAGCGAAGCGTCCTAGGATCTTGAGCCTTCATTAAAGCGCAGCACCCTAAAACCTAGGTCCTTCTTTTAAAGCTAAGACGGTAAGAGCCGAACGGCCTGCGGCCTTAGGAACGTGACTGCGTCACTACGGAACGCTACGCTTACGGAAAAGATAGGAAATGCAGGTGCTAGGAAAAGCGAAGACGGTACAAGCAGGAAAAGCAAAAAGAGATACAGCGCGTTATGTTTTGCTTTTCCTAGCAGGGCGAAGCCCGTTCTCGTAGCGAAGCGTCCTAGGATCTTGAGCCTTCATTAAAGCGCAGCACCCTAAAACCTAGGTCCTGTAGAGGATCTTAATAACATGCCAGCCGAACTTAGTCTTAACCAAGTGCGGTGTTATTAACTCACCAGTGAAGCAGACTTTGTCAAACTGTGGCACCATCTGGCCTTTCTTAAATTCACCCAAGCTGCCGCCTTTCTTACCCGATGGACAGGTGGAGTGCTTCTTGGCGAGTACGTCAAACTTAGCCCCTTTATTGAGCTGCTTGATAATGTCTTCGGCAAGTGTTTGGTGTTTAACCAAAATGTGTAATGCGGCTGCGGTGCGTGCCATCTTAAGGCCTATATGGTCTGAAACTATGGGCGCGATTATATCGTTTATGGCGTCCTTTAGGCTAGCGTTAAGCTAAAGTGACGCCGTTATAGCCATTCGTGTGTCGCCATGGCTTGCTTTATAATGGTGACTCTTAAAGCCATAACCGTCTTTGCTGGAAACCGATAAGTGTTAAAAAGCCGCAGTTATAAACGTATAGGCCCCGATTACCGCTTCGACGAGCAGGTGACTTTTGTCGATATTAAACAGGTATTCGGCCTAGGTCATATTCGCTTGGGTAAGTGGGTCGAGGATGAGGAGCGTGATAAGGCTGCTAATCTGATTTTCGACTCCTTAGCCGACTTGGCTTTTATCTTAAAACTTCCTCCCAAGGTGCTGGGACTAAGGGAAACCTTAAACCTTGCCTTTGGCAGTGGCGGCCAAAAAGGCGTGCAAGCCCATTATGCGCCACATAAACGTGAATTAGCCTTAGCTAAAAATGCGGGTGCAGGCGCATTGGCACATGAGTTTTGGCACGCGTTTGATCACTATATTGCCCCTAAATCTTTTCATACTTCGCCTAACGGGATCTCGTTTGCCAGCCACAGTTGGCTTACTGATGTGAAACCAATAAAGCATCCACTTAATCAGCGCTTAGAGCGAGTTTTTGAAGTGGCATTGCTCAATGAAAACGGTGAAGATGGTCATGATTATGTCAATCGAGCAATCGCGTTGGATAAACAACATAACAGCCAGTATTTTTCTCGGCCAACCGAGTTAATGGCGCGGGCGTTTGAGTCATGTATCGAGTCGTATGCCGACATCACTAACCCTTATTTGGTTGATGAAACCTTAAAGTCACCACTATTTGATGCTGGTGGTTACCCAACACTAGAGCATAGAGCGCAGATCTTCGATGCGTTGATTAATTACTTTGAGCCATTAGGTGATGCGCTAGGGCGTGAATAGCTTTGCAATTTCCCATAAAAGAAGCCCGCATTAGCGGGCTTCTTAAACTATTTTAGCTTAAAGGCTTAAGCTGTTTTGACTTTCCAGTTCACTTCTTCACCGGCAAAGAAAGGCACAATAGGGTTACCGTTTGGCAAAATGATCTCGCTCGGTACCGTCCACTTTTCTTTAACTAAGGTAACAGTGCTGGTGTTGCGCGGCAGGCCGTAAAAGTCTGACCCATGCTTACTGGCAAAGCCTTCAAGCTTATCTAGCGCACCTAAGTCATCAAATACCTGTGCGTATAGCTCTAACGCGCTCCATGCGCTGTAACAACCCGCACAGCCACAAGCCGATTCTTTACGGTGTTTCTCGTGTGGCGCAGAGTCGGTACCTAAGAAGAACTTACTCGAACCTGTCGCAACCGCTGCGCGAAGCGCCTCTTGATGGGTGCTACGTTTAAGCACGGGCAAACAGAAGTTATGTGGGCGCACGCCACCAACAAGTAGATCATTGCGGTTTAGCAATAAATGCTGTGGGGTAATGGTTGCCGCCACATTGTCTGCAGCTTTCATGACAAACTCAGCAGCGTCTTTAGTGGTGATATGCTCAAATACCACTTTTAACGTTGGGAAGGCGGCAACGATGCGCGCAAGATAGCGCTCGATAAAGATGGCTTCGCGGTCGAAGATATCGATATGGGATTCTGTAACTTCACCGTGAACCAGTAGCAGCATACCGTGTTTTGCCATCGCTTCAAATACTGGGAATAGCGCATCTAGGGCTTTAACCGCGGCGTCAGAGTTCGTCGTTGCACCCGCTGGATAAAGTTTTGCTGCAACAACGCCAGCGGCTTTGGCATCGATGATGTCTTGCTCTGTGGTGTTGTTGGTCAAGAAGATAGTCATTAGCGGTTCAAAAGTCGAGCCCGCTGGTCGCGCCGCCAAAATACGCTCACGATACTCTGTTACCATCTTCGCATCGGTAACAGGTGGTAAAAGGTTAGGCATCACAATCGCACGTTGGAACAGGCGCGCCGTTGCAGGAACGGTCTCTTGTAACATATCGCCATCGCGAAAATGTAAGTGCCAATCGTCAGGGGTAAGTAGGGTGATCTGCGTCATTGTGGGTTCCTAAGCGTTTACGACAAAGTAAATAGGCTTTTTTATGCCTTTTCTTAGCCGGGTATTGTGCCTGAAATCGCGCCCGCTTAACAGCTGAACCGCGATAAATACGGTTATAGAAAAGAACGCTTGTGCAATTTTTGCTACTTGGGATAATTTAGCCATAGCGAGAAGCGATTAGAAAGAGATATGCGTTTAGATAAATTTATCTGCAAGAGTACCGAGCTTAACCGTCGTCAGGCGAGTGAGTGCATCGAGCGTGGTGAAATTAGCGTTAACGGCGAGAGCATTACCGATGTGCGCTTTCAGGTACATGAAAGCAATGAGGTGCTCTACCAAGGGCGGCGGTTAGTCGCAAGGCCGTCACGCTATATCATGCTGCATAAGCCTATTCATACTCTCAGCTCTAATGTCGATGGTGACTATCCAAGTCTGTTTCGCTACATCGATATTGAAAGAGTAGAGGACCTGCACATTGTTGGTCGACTCGATGCCGATACCACGGGCTTAGTGTTACTGACCGATGACGGCCGTTGGTCATTCGATATTATCCGCCCCGACAAACAGTGTGAGAAAACTTACCGCGTGACTCTGCGTGACCCCATTATTGAGAATGCTGCAGAGATGATTGCGAGGTTTGCACATGGGCTGCAATTACAAAATGAAAAGACGCTAACCCTACCTGCTAAGCTGGAGCTTGTGACGGAAAAAGAGGTGCGATTGACCATCACCGAGGGTAAATACCATCAGGTGAAGCGGATGTTTGCCGCCGTGGGCAATCGTGTCAATGGGTTACATCGAGAGCAAATAGGTAAGCTAAGGTTAGATGTTGATGTGGGGAAGTGGCGTTACCTAAGAGAGAGTGAGATTAAGCGGCTGTCGACGCCGACGCCGGAGTCGACAGCTTAAGATAGAAAGCCCTCTACTACAGATTAAGGGCTTTTAAACGCTCTCAGGCCATAGTTTTAACGACTAGGAGCTTAATCCACCCAGTGCAGCACATCACGAATGACTGACCAGCGCGGCTGCACCTTTTCTGCGCCTTTACCTAGCATCCAATAATCGTAAATGCCTTCTTGAGTGCCATCGACCTTACGTAAGCGCTGCCAGTTATTGATGTAGTTAAGCAGCGACTGGTTCGATTGTGCCACGGCATAGGCGACCGGGTAATGGGAGTTATTTTCCAGTATGGCAATGCCGTAACCTGGGAAGAACAGGGTCCAAGCCGAACCTGCTTGGGCGCTAATCACTACCGCATCGTATTTGTGCTTCTTCTGTCTAAAGAAGTCTTTGTAGCCCTCTATTTTGACGAACTTCAGATTAGGGGCGAAACGCTTGGCCTCCTCAATGGCATCGCTATGTTCAACATAGGCGATAGTCATGTTGCGCATCTCTTTAATTTTCTCGTTGCTCTTAAAGTCGTTGACTAGGTGATCTCGAGTG
Source organism: Shewanella sp. Isolate13 (assembly GCF_022398325.1). Classification (GTDB taxonomy): domain Bacteria; phylum Pseudomonadota; class Gammaproteobacteria; order Enterobacterales; family Shewanellaceae; genus Shewanella. The sequence goes on along the minus strand of NZ_JAKEVD010000017.1, from coordinate 65,823 downwards.
GCGATAGCAAGGTTGAGTTCGAGGATGGGATTGGCGTAGCTCAGGGCGTCCATCTGCTCGATATCCATGGCGAGGCCGGACATGGCAATATCGAAGAAACCGGCCTTCAGCGATGCGGCTAGCTGGTCTTTTCTAAAGGGAATAAATTCGATTTTCACCTTTAAGTCTTCGGCAAGTTTTGTGGCCATCGCGGTATCGAAGCCGACGAGATTACCCGCATTATTGTAGTAACTAAAGGGCACGTTACTGGGGATATAGCCGACCCTGAGGGTGCCTGCATCTCTGATGGCCTGTACGCCACGGATCGGTGTCGTCGGTGTTTGTCCAAGCACAGGGAACTGGCGATTAACTTTGGTCGGCACCTTGTCGGCCACCTGCATATTGGCTATCACGCCGCTGGTGATCTCAGGACTGTGAATAAACATCCCCATGCCCACGCGACAAACAATCAAGGTTACTAATACGCTGGCCCCTATTCCTATGCCCATCTTGAGCAGTTGTGGCGGACGCAGCTTGAGTGATTTTTGAAATAGCGAAGCGGTTAGCAAAGTGAGCACAAACAGGTTCATCACTGCGGCGATGGAGTTAAATTTGCCTGTGATAAAGCCAGACATCACAAACAGCTGGAACAGATCGGCGGGCAGTTTAACTAGGTCCAGCATAAAGGGAATCGCCACATACACGCTGCCAAATAGCGCCAACAAGCCACTTATCGACAGTGAGGGAATGCTGGCGACATCCACAGGGGTGCCGTTAAACCAGCCGGCAAAATAGACAAACATGATAACCGTGAGCTTACCGATATTGGGGAAGGTAAAGGCGATCGGTACCAAAATCTCAATCAAGGTGGCACCGTCTTCACAGAGATCATCGTGCTCGCGCATAACCTGCTTACACTCTTCGACAATCACTGGGATAACAATGAAGATGTTACCCGTGGCAAAGGCGGTGACTAGGCTGGATTTGGAAATTCGTAGCGCCTGAGCAAAGGTGATCGGCGTTAGCGAGGCGACAATCCATGGCAGCACCCAGAAGGTTAGCAGTAAACACAGTACAAAATAGCTGATCAGGTAAACCTGCATGCTGGCAAATTCATCGACGCCCATGGTACCTGCAGCCGAGGCCGACATGGCAAAAATACCGATAGGGAGAATTTTGACTAGCCCCTGAGTGATGCGCGAGAAGATCTCGGAGCTGGTGTGCATAAAGGTCAGTATTTGCTGTTTATTTTCTCCCTGCATGCCAATCAGCGCCAGTCCCATGGCGATACTAAATACCACCATAGCTGGTACATAACCATCGGCCATCGACTCAAAAGGATTCGAGGGAATATATAGCTTAAAGTAATCGATAGGGGTAACGGGCTCGATACTGCTAGTACTAAAGAAGGAGGCGGATTCGATAACGGGGAAAGACAGTGGCATTAAGGCGATCATGACGATGGCTAACAGCCAGAGCAGTAACATGATAAGGCCTGCGCGACTGAAGATAAGCTTAGCGGTACTCTTTTGTAGTTTGCCGATACCACCAACCAGCGATACCACGATATAGGGCAGTACCGTCATCTGCATCAGCAAAATGACACTCGTACCAATGGTGCCCATCCAGCTAACGGATTCGCCGAAAAACAGGCCGACACCAAAGCCGACAAACATAGCCACTAACATCTGGGTTGAGCTGGTCATTGTAAGAATTTTCTTTAGCACACAATTCACCTAAGTTGTTTGATCCCCAAAGAATGCGCCTTGGCTAAATGTGACTTTGCCATGGGGGGAAGAAGGCTGATTAATTATAAGTTCCTCAGCCATTAACTTTAAAGTAATACATTTAAAAATTAGCCATAAAGGTTAACACTTCTAGCTATTTATCTCCTCCCTTTATATCGCTAGCTGATAAGCGCTCGGCAGCCAGATCGATAAAGGCCCTGACTTTAGGCGACAGATGTTTGCGGCTTGGATAAACCACAAATACATCGATGTCGGCACAGGGAAACTGGTCAAATAAGATCTCAAGCTGGTCGTTATCGAGTGCCCCCTGCATGTAGAAACTCGGTAAGCGGGTTATGCCGTGACCCGCCAGAGCCATGCTCAGCTGCATGTGACCATTGTTGCAGAGGATCTTTGGGCGAATATTAACCGTGAAATGCTTACCGTCATAGTCTATATAGTCCCACTTGCTAGGCTGTTTATGGTTGGAGTAACAGATCCCGTTATGGGTATCTAGCTCTCTGGGATGATGAGGCTTTCCGTGGCGTGAAATGTACTCTTTTGAAGCCACAGTATAGGCTTTACAGCTATAGATCTTACGGCAGATGAGGCTCGATTCTTCGAGTTGCGCCGATGCCCTAATCGCTAAGTCGTAACCATCGGCGATAACGTCGGTACGCTTATCACTTAAATCTAAATCTAGGCTGACATTAGGGTAACGCTGCAGATACTCAGAGATCACGGGCTTAAGATGATTTTGGGCAAAACCAACGGGGCAGCTGATCTTCAATACTCCGTGGGGGCTAACATCATGTTGGGTGATTAAGCCGACAGCTAACTCTGCATCGCTTATCAGTTGTAGACACTGCTGGTAATAAGCCTCCCCCTCAGGGGTTAAGCCGATAGAGCGGGTGGTACGGTTGAGTAGCCGCACTCCGAGCCGTGCCTCTAGCTTATTGACCTCTTTACTCACATAAGAGGTGGAGTGCCCTAGCACCTCTGCAGCCGCCGAGAAACCACCACTCTTAACCACCTGTGTAAAAATCACGATACCGTCAAACAGTTTATTCATCATCACATCAAGCGCCCGATTAAGAGTTATATGGAAATAGTCATTGTCTTTTGAAGTTATTAATAACCATCAGTAACTAATATACACTGCTCTTCATCGGGTTGTCGCTCAAAAGTTAATCTTCACATTAATGGTAGCGGTAACTGAATCAAATACTTTTGTAGGCATAGCCTGCAGTGACAGACATAAGAGAGCCCAATTATGAAACTATTAGCCTTTGCCGCCAGCAGCAGTACTAAGTCAATTAACAAGCAGCTTGCCACTTATGCCGCTTCATTAGTGGATGGTGCAGATGTTGAAATCCTCGATATTAATCAATATGAGATGCCTATCTATAGCCAAGATAGAGAAGAGGAGCTAGGTCACCCTGAGCTGGCACAAAAGTTTTTCGCTAAAATAGGTGAGGCTGATGCCATTATTATCTCTTTTGCTGAGCATAATGGTTCTTATACGGCGGCCTATAAAAACTTGTTTGATTGGACATCACGCATCGATATGAAAGTGTTCCAGAACAAGCCGATGGTACTGCTGGCAACGTCTCCAGGACCTGGTGGTGCCGCCACCGTCTTAGCTGCGGCAGAGGGCTCTGCGCCTTACTTTGCTGCCGATGTAAAAGCAACGCTGTCTATTCCAAGCTTTTTCGATAATTTCGATATGGAGACGCAGGCGCTTCGCAACCCTGAGCTGGAAGATAAGTTGAGATCGGCGTTAGCTCAGCTTTAATCGTTAACAAAAAGCGGATGCAGTGCATTCGCTTTTTGGCCTTAGTCCCGCAGAACTGCTCAATTCTTGCTAGGCTTTGTTACGCCTTTCTATTTACAACATCCCATATTCTTTTTGATTGCTTTTTGTTTTGATTGGTTTGCTGTAAACCAGAACGGCATCACTCACTGAAAAGGATTGATGTAATGAAAAACTCTATTCTAAAAGGCTTAGGCCTCAGCCTAGCTATCTTGTTGAGTCTGACGCTAACACTGCAAGCCGCCGAGGTTAAGCCCGATGCACTAGCTGATGTTTGGGTCATGACGCCAAATGCAGGTCAGGAGGCACAATTTGAGGCTGCCTTTAAAAAGCACGTTCAATTTCGCATTGATAAAGCTGACAGCAGAGACTGGAAAGTCTACCGCCCAGCAATAGGAACCGGAATGGACCGCTATATTGTCCGTTACTGCTGCACAAAATGGAAGGATGTCGACGCCTATCAAAAATGGCAGGCAGATAATAAGATCCTCGAAAATTGGTACGCCAATGTGGATCAGTATGTTGCCCGTTATGAGCACTTCTATTCTCGGATCGACTTTGCCAATAGCCATTGGCCTGAGGAAGAGGGTTACCGCTATTTTGCAGTGACGGATTATCGCGTCAAGATGGGGCAATGGAAAGAAGTTACAGCGGTAAAAAAACAACTGAGCGACAGCGCCAAAGCGATGAAATGGCCATATTCATGGGCATGGGGGCAAAAGATCGGTGGAAAGGGCGGTTTAAGTTTAGTGATCCCCTATCGCAACTACGCTGAAATGACGCCACCCGAGCAAACTTTTGCTCAGGCATTAGCCAAGCACATGAAAAGTGAAGAGAAGGCTGAAGAGCTTCTAGAGGATTGGTCGGATAACTTTAAGTCGACCACCTATACGGTTTATCGCTTAGTCGACGAGATGTCGATGCAATCTAACGCTAAATAGAGACATATGAAAGCTAACTTTATGCTTTGTTAAAGTTAGCTTTCACCCGAGTAAAGCGTTAAGGCGTCACTTTAATACGCTCGACATCGGTCGCTGGTGGTTCAATCATAAAGTCTAGCTGTACTTTCGCGCCCTTTTGTCCTTTGGTTGATTCTTTATAGCGCCACTGCTCAAGTGCGTTGATTGCAGACTCATCAAACACAGCTTCGGGTGATGACTTTATCACGCTGACATTATTCACTACGCCGCTTGGGTTGATATCAAACTTTAACTGAACAAAACCATTTTGATTCGCTTTAACGGCTTGAACTGGATACTTAGGTTCAATTCGAATTACAGGGTGAACGGCTTCATGTTCATGCGCGCCCGCCTGAACCTGCTGATTTAAGAGTAGGCCGCTTAAACCAAGAGAGAGTGTGAGGGCGATAATCGCTAAGCCACTTTGACCTTTTTGTGAGGTTTTCATCTGCATAATACGTTCCTTGAGGATCTGTTTATTTCCATAGTGAGTGTGTAGCAAGCCGTGGTGAGCTTGCTGCGAGTAAGCTAAAAGCACCTGGCTATAGCTGATTTTTTGCGGTTTAGTTAATGACTGGGTGACATGGGCATCACAAGATAACTCTTGATCGTCCCTAAAGCGTCGATAAGCCAGCCAGCATAAGGGGTTAAACCAAAAGGTGCTGAGGATGCAGTAAGCCAGTAGGTTACTGATTAAGTCTCGGCGTTGATGGTGGTATTGCTCATGGTTAATGATTGCGACTTGTTCATCTAGCGACAGATTTTTAAAGTTTGTCGGCAATAAAATCTTGGCATTACTGATGCCGACCAGCATAGGAGACTGCACCTTAGGGTGTTGATATGTGGGCAGCTGGGCGTGGACATTGTGGACTCGGCTTGCTGTGCGTAGCAATCGCCTTAAGCCGATAACTTGTAGGCCGAGCATAGTGGCCATAAATGTGATACCCAAAAGCCAAATATACAATAATAGTTCGGCGTAATTTGTCGTCTGTACCGTGGCGATAGCCTTGCTTGCTAATACGCTGTAATGGGCCAATTGATCGACGTGAATGGCGCTAAGTGCATAGGGTATAAGCGCAACGACCGCGGAGCCGATAAGCAGTGTGGGCACGGCAAGCCACAGGTGGTAAGTTCTATGGGCGCCAAGGTATTGCTGTAATAGGCGGTGACTTAGCAGTAAGCCGCCACACACTAACGAGAGTAAAAGAGTCTGCTGCGCCATCCATAGCATCATGACTTGTTATCCTTCTTCCAAGTATCAATCAGTTGTTGTAGCTCATCGACATCCTCGGCACTGAGCTTATTTTGTTTTGCGAAACCCGCCACCAAGGGGGCTATTCGGCCTGAGAATAGACGCTCGATAAAGGACTCGCTCTCTTTTAGCTGGTACTCACTCTGGTTGATGAGTGGGCTGTATAGGTAGGAGCGCCCCTGTTTTTCAAAACCAATGGCCTGTTTTTTAACGAGGCGGTTAAGCAGTGTCTTAACCGTTTTCTCATGCCAGTCATTACGCTGAGACAGTTGTTCAATGACTTCACTGGCGCTAATCGGTGATGATTGCCAAAGGATATTGAGTACACATAGCTCGGCATTACTGATCTCTTTCATGGTTATCTCTTCGATTACAAGTGTAATTTATATTTAAGATTACAAATGTAATCCTGTTGTGCAAGTGCTTTTTTGGGTGTTTTTTAAACTAAATGAGTGATAGCAATATAAGTCTTTGTTAAACAAGGAGGCTAGTGTTGGATTGGCAAGCTTATTGAGCAGGGGGTCTTTAACCGTATTGAGGCTCGCCAAGCGAGTTAATACCAGCACCATCATCTGACTACATTGTATGTGCTGTATGCTAGGCAGCAGTGTCACGCCAGTTTTCAAGTTGAAGGTCAACTTTTTTCATCTATAAAGGTGGCCTTCTCTGGCGGTTAAGTTAGACATTTAACCGTATAGACGTCTATAATGCGCGCACTCTCAGAGATGATGCTTTTTCGCTCTGAGAGATAACAAGTATACACTTGAATAAAAATGAGTATTTTAGTCAACTTTATTGGTGCCTAAGGTTACAGCTGTAACCTATACCAATCAGAATAGAGATTTGCTCGCTGAGTCGATCCACTTCTTATATTGATTGGTATTAGGGATAATCGGGAAGTCAGTTAGAATCTGACACTGCCCCCGCAACGGTGAATGGTGAGAGACGAGTGCGCCTTAATGGATAGGCGTTGTAAAGCTTGTACTCGCGTATTACTCAGTAATACAGAACCTAAGTCCGGAGACCGGCCAACAAAGTGATTTCGATGATTTCGGCGGGCAGATCTCGAAATGCGGCAATTGAACGAACCGGCTTAATGGAGGAGTTTTCCATATCTGGAGCGTATCACCGTGACGTTTTTGCCCCGTTTTCCTTTAGGAGTCAAAGGTAAATGGGAACACAACCATCTAAAATCGCACTGCTCGTTAGCAGTCTTATCAGTTTATCTGCATTTTCGGCGCAGGCCGAAGAAACCAATATCGCCTCGGCAAACATTGATGAAACGATCACCGTAACGGGTTCACGTTTCGATAGAACAGCAGAGCAGCAGCTGACGGTAGTCAATACTATCGAACGGGAAGAGATTGCGCGTCTGAACCCCAAATCTGTTGCCGATGTTTTGGAGACCCTACCAGGGGTGAGCGTATCGCGTAATGGCGGTGCGGGGCAGGCGACCTCTATAAGTGTGCGTGGCAGTAACTCAAACCATGTGTTGGTGCTGGTTGATGGCGTTAAAGTCGGCTCGGCAACACTGGGTACTGTGAGTTTTAATACGCTTTCGCCTGAGAATATCGAGCGTATCGAAGTGCTGAAAGGCCCTAGGGCCTCTGTTTGGGGCAGCGATGCAATTGGCGGCGTTATTCAGATCTTCACTCGTCAATTGAAAGGGGGAGAGTGGTTTGCGGGTGCAGAATATGGCTCCGATGACTATATTCGGGGTTCATTTGGCGCGGGTATGGAGCATGGAAATGGCAGCACGACTATCGCGTTAAACCATGAGCAGTCCAATGGCTACGATGTTTATAATGGCGCCGAGGTTGAAAATGACGATGACGGTTATAAACGCAACGCACTTTCACTAAAAGGTTCACAGCAGCTCGGCTCGCATTGGCAAGTGATTTGGAATGGTCAGTACGATAAAGGCAATACCCAATATGATGATATCTATGCATCGGGTTCTGCCGATGAGTCAGACTATGAAAATTATCTGTGGAACCTTGCGGGTCAGTATAGCAACGACAAATTTACCAGTAAGTTAGCCCTTAGTCAGTCTCGGGATTATAACGAAAACTTCCGTGGTGACGATGCAAGCGTTGCCATTGCAGAATTTGAAACTACGCGGGATCAAGTTAACTGGAGTAACCAGTATTTAGCGGCCGATGATCTTAGCTTAACTGGCGGCATCGATTGGTCTAGCGAGCAGGTAAAAGGCGATTACGCTCAAGATCAGCGCGATATCTTCGCAGCCTATGCATTAGTACAAAAGCAGTGGAGTAAGCTGCTAGCCGAAGTCGCTGTGCGTTACGATGACGTGGAAAACATCGATAGCGAAGTTTCCTATAATGCCAGCCTAGCCTATCAGTTTAATGAGCAATGGCGCCTCGCTGCGACAACGGGCACAGCATTTAAAGCGCCAACCTTTAACGATCTGTACTGGCCTGATTCAGGTAATCCGGATCTGATCTCGGAAACCGCTGAAAGTTACGACTTAACTCTGCATTTTGATAGCCAAGCCGTTCGCGCCTATATCAGTGTGTTCCAAAATAAGATTGATAATTTGATCGCTTGGGCTCCAACGGGTGAAAAAGATGACTTTGGTTGGGATATTTGGAAGCCAGCTAACATCAATGAAGCCAAGATCACAGGCGTAGAACTGTCGGCTCATTACCAGCTTTTAGGGCTTGACCATCAGCTTGGCTATACCTATCTAGATGCTGAGAATACCCAGACCGGAGAGCAACTTGTTGGCCGTAGTGAAAACGAGTTTAACTATATGTTGAGCTACACTTGGCAGCAGTTCGATCTACTGGCTAACTATCATTATCAGGGCAAACGCTATGCCGGTAGTGAGCAGTTCTTAGAGGCTTACCATAAGTTAGATCTAAGCCTTGGCTACCAAATTGATGATGCTTGGAGTCTAAGGTTAAAAGCTAACAACCTGTTTGACGAAGAGATTATCTCGGATCAAAACTACTTTAGCCCAGGCCGAGAGCTGTTTCTTAGTGTTAGCTATCAAGCATTTTAACTTAATGGATTAACACGTTAAGCCAGACCTTGAGTCTGGCTTTTTTTATGTTATTTTGGCTAATACCAATTTGAGTTTTAAGCGATAAGGATGACTCATGAAGCCGTTTTTCTCCCATAGTCGTGCAGTTGGCTTATTACGCCTATTGGTTATTGTGCCTTGTCTATTGCTGCAAGCTTGTTCAGGACCTAGTCTTCCACCGTTAACCGAAAATGCGCGGGTGCTGGCCTTTGGCGATAGCCTGACCTACGGCGTTGGGGCTAGCAAGGGGCAGGATTACCCGAGTCAGCTTGCGGGGATCAGTGGTTATGAGGTGATAAATGCCGGGATCTCGGGGGAAACCACATCCGCGGGCAAGCAGCGCTTAGGTGCATTGTTGGCTCGCCATGATCCAGAGCTATTGATCTTACTTGAAGGCGGCAATGACTTTCTTCGCAATCAGCCACAGGATAAGACCAAAGCGAACTTGGCTAATATGATTGAACAGGCTCAGGCAAAGCAGATCCCTGTGTTATTGGTGGCTGTGCCACAAAAGAGTTTGTTCCTCTCTCCCTCTCCCATTTACGCCGAATTAGCCGAAGAGTATCAGCTGGTTTTAATAGAGGATACCTTAAGTAGTCTGTTGAAGAGCCCTAGTAAAAAGTCTGACGCAATACACTTAAATGATGCCGGCTATTTGGAGCTCGCTAAGGCAATTTACCAAGCGATATAGTTACTGTCCTGACTGATAGTGCGTGAGTTAAAGGGCTATTTCTATGGCTAGTTTGTAGGCTTAATCACAGTTTTGTTTGGCTTAGTTAAATTAATACGCCGAAAACATTAGAAACTTGATAAGGTAATGGCGTATATGGCTTGACCTTTAGCCTTAAATTATGGGTTAATTTATACAGAGTTGGTTCAGATAAAACCAAGCTGCTTTTGTAGTCTCCTGTAAGGAGCGTTAAGTAGTTTGCGGATCATTATTAGAAGAATAAGGTTTAACGTTTCCCATGACAGATCTTGAGCAGCAGGTATTTACTCAAGTACGTGCCATTATCAGCAATGAAGAGCAGGTAATAGGTCGTAGAGGGATCCTTATCCCTTTGAAGAAGGCTATCATCGCTGACGGCGACATCCGCAATGTTATCGACATCGTCTCGTCAGACCCCGCCTTATCTGCTCACCTGTTATGGCGTAGCAGCAGCGCAGATCACGCGACGCCTCAGTCGACAAAAAATCGTTCATTAAAAGATGCCCTAGTGCGATTAGGGCAGGTCAATATCTACCGTTATGCGTTTACTTTTTACTTGAAAGAGCGCCTAGATGAGTTGGAGCAGCCTTATAAGAAGCTGGTTCAGGGATATTGGACATTAACCGAGTCGATTGCTGTCGATGCTGTCGATGAACTTCATCAAATGGACAATGTACAGATTAACCCTGATGAAGTGCAGACCTTAGCGCTGTTTAGTGTATTTGGTGAGATCATCGCTCTTACGGCATTTGCTTATCTCAACGCTGAGCTTAAAGAGCCTTATCCGTTAAGCGTGCTCAAGTCTGTGATTGAAGATGAGCAGCTGACGCTCACCGTTGAAGCGTTCGAGTCTCTAGGCTTAGATGAAGATCTACGCGATGAGTTTATGGTGGCCCATAACTTACGCCAATCCCATAACATTAATTCTCCCGGTCTGGTGCTAAGAGGCGTGTTGGCCAAGAAGAATTTACTGCTTAGAGCTGCATAAATTCAACCTATCTCAAAACGAGGGATGTCATAGAAAAAAGCCTGCAAATCTGCAGGCTTTTTTGTTTCACTTCATTTAGTTTAGTTCAGCCTCTGCTTTGCTAAACCTTCTTTTGCCACCAGCTCTAGCCAGTGCTGAGCTAGGCGTGCATTGGCACCATTACGACGGTAGGCACCAAACAGTGGGCGTTTGAGCCCTTCAGACCCGAGTTTTACACTGGTTAGACTTAAGCCATGGGCTTCGCTAATCGACCAGCTTGGTAGCGCGGCGATACCATCTTTACAGGCGATTCGCTGTAGTAACATCATGGTCAGATCGCATTTTACTTGCGGCCCAGCTTGTATGCCCGCAGGCTCTAAGAAGTGACGATAGAGATCTAAGCGCTCAAGTGATACTGGATAGCTTAAAATAGACATGTTTTCCAGCTGCTTAGGAGTAACGTATTCCTGCTGCGCCAAAGGGTGATCACTGGCTACCACTAATCTCACTTCAAAATCGAATAGATGTTGGTAGGCAATCGATTGACCCGGTACGGGATCGGACGTTAGCACCACATCGAGTTCACCTTGCTCAAGGGCATTGATGGAGTCGAATAGGTGGCGGCTAGAGAGATCCAGATCGGCTTGAGGGTATTGCTGCCTAAACTCTTCCATCACCGGCATTAACCAGCGAAAACAGCTGTGACATTCGATGCCCACGCCTAGGTGGTTGTCACCATCCTCTAAGCCTCTTTTCAGATCAAATTCGGTTTCGATCACTTTTGGCAGAATATCTTCAGCAAGGTTGAGTAGTCTCGTGCCTTCTTGTGTGAAAGAGAGCGGTTTGCTCTTACGCACAAAAATAGCTGAGTTAATACGGGTCTCTAATTCCTTGATCTGATGCGACAGTGCCGACTGAGTGACGAAGCGTTTTTTTGCAGCCCCAGCGAGGCTGCCGCTTTCCTTTAGGGCAACTAACGTACGTAAATGTCTAAGCTCTATCATATTATCCTCACATGAAATTCGCTCATGTAGCGCTTGAATTCGTTTCGATTGCGAATACTAAGGCTATCACAATAAACTTCTAGACGTCCAGACACCCATTACTATGTTTCGTTATATGTCATTCAGAAGGGCGCTAACTCTGAATTTTACTCATCTTAACATCAAAAGGTATACAATATGCAATTAAATAATTTGGGTTTTCCACGAATTGGTCGTCAACGAGAGCTAAAGTTTGCCCTAGAGAAGTATTGGCGCGGTGAGATAAATCAGGCTCAGCTTATTGATATATCGAGAGAATTACGTCAAACACACTGGCGTTGGCAGGCCGATGCTGGGGTGACGTTACTGCCTGTTGGCGACTTTGCTTTCTATGATCAGGTGTTGACCTTGAGCGCGACGCTGGATGTGATCCCTAAGCGTCACCGTGGAGAGACGCCAACGGATCTTGATACTCTCTTTCGTATCGGCCGTGGCCGAGCACCGAGTGGCAAAGATGCACCAGCCGCCGAGATGACCAAGTTTTTCAATACAAATTATCACTATATCGTTCCCGAGCTCACCGAAGACCAGCGTTTCGACATAGGTTATCAGCAGCTGTTTGATGAAGTGAGCGAAGCTCAGAGGTTAGGTTATCAGCCAAAGCCGGTGCTCTTAGGGCCTGTCTCTTTCCTGTATCTGTCTAAAGCGGTTGAGAGTGAATTTGATAAGTTAAGCCTACTGCCAAGATTGATTGAGGCGTACCAAAAGCTGTTGCAGCGTTTTGTAAGCCAAGGGGTCGAGTGGGTGCAACTCGATGAACCCGTTTTGGCATTGGAGTTAGAGGGAGATTGGCAAGCGGCGATTAGCCAAGCCTACCGTGAGCTTGCACGCAGTAACGTAAGGATACTGCTAGCCAGTTATTACGGCAGCATCGCTCACCATCATCATCTCGTGGCCGACTTACCCGTTGCAGGCCTGCATTTAGACCTAGTGACGGCCCCGGAGCAGTTACAAACTTTCCTCCCCAGTTTAGGCGCAGAGCAAGTGTTATCGGCGGGCGTGATTAACGGTCGTAACGTGTGGGCGGCAGAGCTTGACGAGCTCGCCGAGGGGTTATCGAGTGTCGCGGGGGATCTTAAGCAGCGCTTATGGTTGTCACCCTCCTGCTCTTTACTGCATAGCCCGGTGGACTTAGAGATAGAAACCAACCTTGCACCAGAGCTTAAGCTGCAACTCTCTTTTGCCAAACAAAAGCTTGCTGAACTCACTAAGCTCAAACTGTTACTCACGGAGCCTAATTCAGCCGAGGCCAATGCGATTGTGCTCGAATGCCAAGCAAGGCGTGATGCTCGTGCTGAGGCGGCGAATCAACAGGTGATTGCTCGTGTCGAGGCACTAACCGAGCGAGATTATCAGCGTGATGATGCCTTCCCAGTAAGACAAGCCGCCCAACGAGCTAGGTATCGCCTGCCTTTACTTCCCACCACGACCATAGGCAGTTTTCCACAAACGCCAGCCATTCGTGGCTTACGCAGTCGATGGCGCAAGGGTGAAATCAGTTTAGAGCACTATAATCAGCAGCTACGACAAGTCACTAAAGATACGATTGAGCGTCAATTAAAGCTGGATATTGATGTTCTGGTTCATGGTGAAGCTGAGCGTAATGACATGGTGGAGTACTTTGGTGAACAACTTGAAGGTGTGGGGTTCACACAGTTTGGTTGGGTGCAAAGTTATGGCTCCCGCTGCGTTAAACCGCCGCTAATTTATGGTGATGTTTCACGACCAACTGCCATGACGGTCAAGTGGGCCGAGTTTGCGCAGAGCCTTACCGAGAAACCGGTTAAAGGCATGCTCACCGGACCTGTGACTATCCTGCATTGGTCATTTGCCCGCGAAGATATTAGCCGTGAGCAGATCGCTACTCAAATCGCGCTCGCCATTCGTGATGAGGTCGTTGAGCTGCAAGATGCAGGTATCGGGATCATTCAAATCGACGAGCCAGCATTTCGAGAAGGATTGCCGCTGAAAAAGAGTGATTGGCAGCATTATCTTAATTGGGCGGTTAATGGGTTTAAGCTCAGCGCAGCGGGGGTCAACAACGAAACGCAGATCCACACTCATATGTGCTACAGCGAGTTTAATGAGACCATTGCGGCGATTGGCGCGATGGACGCCGATGTGATCACCATAGAGACCTCGCGATCTAGGATGGAGTTGCTTAATGCATTCGAAGACTTTAACTACCCTAACGAGATTGGGCCTGGGGTTTACGATATTCATTCACCCAATACGCCAACGGTGGAGGAGATCCTAGACTTGATGCAAAAGGCCGCGACCAAGCTCCCTGTAGAGCAACTGTGGGTGAATCCAGACTGTGGCCTTAAAACCCGCACATGGGATGAAGTTGAGCCAGCGTTAGTTAACTTAGTTGAGGCGACAAAGCAGTTAAGGCGCACGTTAGGTTAGGGGCGGCTCGCAGTGAGTGATAAGCTCTGCTGCGAGTGATGAACTATTTTGTCATTTCTCCGGTCTTACTCTGTTAATAGGTATGACATATTCATCTTAGATTCGCGATATGATGCGCGTAATGAAGGCAGCGATGACAGAAAAACAGCCCACATTTAAACAACGCCTTGGCTATTGGCTCAAGCAGTTATTGATTTTGCTTGTCTTGGTGAGCAGTGTCGCTTGGGTGATGGACAAGTGGCGCAGCCGAAACTTAGAGGTCGATAATTTTCCTGCCATTAGCGGCGTGGCTCTCGGTGGCGAGAAAATAGATGTCTCCAGCTTGAGTGCTAATGAGCCTGTTTTGGTTTATTTCTGGGGGACATGGTGCCCAGTTTGTCGCTCGGTGAGTCCGTCAGTTGAGTCTATTTCGGCATCGTTTCCGGTGGTGAGCGTGGCGATAGCGTCGGGTTCTAATACTGAAATTGGCGAATATATGCAGGAGTATGGTTATCACTTTTCAGTGATTAATGATGCCGATAATCGCAGCGCACGCGACTGGTCGGTACATGTCACACCGACCTTGATGATAATCAAAGAGGGAAAGGTTGTGTCCTATACCACAGGCTTTACCAGCTTGCCGGGGATCTGGTGGCGTATGTTATGGGCCTCTTAGTGACGATTGGCCATGGTTATTGACATGGATGCTGGCCATATCGTTAGAGGGATAACACCAAGTAGTCGATAAACGCACGGACGGCAGGGCGCATATGTTTTCCTCCACGGTACAGGGCGTAGATATCGCCACTCGAGTGTTCAGATAGTGATGGCGTCCATTCGGGTAAGCAGCGGACTAAGTTACCCTTTTGGATTAAGTCATCCATCATCCAGCTCGACAGTTGCACTATGCCGCCATGATGTATGGCGGCTTCTAATATTGGTGTTCCACCCCTTGAGGTTAAGTTGCCAGATACTGGGACCTTCTTGTATTGTTTTCCTTTACGAAAATGCCAGTGGGTACGCTGTCGGTCGCGGTCCAGTAGCAGGCAGTTGTGTCGCTGTAGATCTTCAGGTTTCTTGGGCGTCCCAAACTGTTTTAAATAGTTGGCGCTAGCACAGAGCGAAGTCTGATTTGCCATCAACATTCTGCCATGCAAGCTAGAGTCGGCGGGCTTACCAATACGAATCGCGATATCGACGTTTTCCGAGTGCAGGTCAACCAGTCGATTGTCGAGATCTATCTCAATCTTCACCTTAGGATATTGGGTTAGAAACCTAGGCAGGATCGGGCAGATTTTGACTCGACCAAAACCTTCGAATACAGAAATCCTTAATGTACCTTCGGGCTGCTTATCTTGCTCTGAGAGCGATATCTTTAATCTCTCTTCATCATCAACCAGCTTACGTGCGCCCTCTAAGAATTGCTCCCCGGCTTCGGTGAGTAGCAGTTGTCGGGTGCTACGCTTTAACAGCAGGGCATTGAAGTCCTGCTCTAGAGCATCGATATTTCGTGCGACGCTCGATGGTGCCATATTGAGTACGTTAGCGGCTTTGGAGAAGCTACCTAGCTCAACAACTTTGATGAAGATCCGCATCGCATTTAGCATGGTGAGTCTCAAATCTATCTTTGCATTTTATGCAAAGGTAAAGCAGTTTTGATGGGGATTCCAGCTTTTTTGTGGCTATGGATAATAGGTGTTGTTCCACTAACTTACTTTATCCAGAAGGTACATAAGATGACTCAAGCAACTAATCAAAAGCTTTCAATTACCGCAGCCCTAGGCAGTAGCGATATCGCTAGCGGCGTGATGGGCTGTATGCTAAAGACCGAAAATCATGTCAACAGTTGTGGTATTGACCTCACTCTACTCGAGCTTATTCGTTACCGAGTATCACTAATCAACGGCTGTGCATATTGTATCGATATGCACTTTAAAGAAGCGCTGGCAGCAGGCGAAACCGCCCAGAGAATGACCTCCTTATCTATCTGGCGTGAAGCGCCTTATTACACAGATAAAGAGCGAGTTGTCCTTAATTGGGCCGAAGCGCTGACGGATCTACCTCATGCAGGGCTGACCCATAAAGAGAACCGTTTAGTTGAGGCGACAAAAGCGCTGAAGGGGTATTTCTCGGCTAAAGAGATAAGTGAGCTGACACTGGTGGTGATTCAAATTAATGCTTGGAATCGCTTGGCGAAGACCTTTGATTTTGGTGTGGGTAGTTTCCAAGTGACTAACTAAATGGGCCGCAAAATGAGTCACTGAGTCAGCCGAGTTTTTAAGCTGACTTCAGCTTATCGTCTTGCTGATGAGTACTCGATAACCGCGGCGCAAACAGCCAATCTATTAGATTAACAGTTTACTCTGTCATAGCATCCGACTAACCCAGATGTTGTTCTATACTGATTAAGATCACCCTTAATCACAATTGGAGTCACTATGAGCCATACCTACAAGATTATCGAACTAACAGGATCGTCTCCAATCAGCTCAGATGAAGCCATTAAAAATGCAATCGCTACGGCCAATGAGTCTTTGAAGCACCTTAGGTGGTTTCAAGTGGTGGAAACTCGAGGGCATTTAGAGGAGGGCTTAATCGCTCACTGGCAGGTAACAGTGAAGGTAGGCTTCACCCTAGATCAACATGCATAACGATTACTAATAATTGGTTATACAGATTGTAATGATTAGGCCTACGCGTCCCGCGGTAGGCCTTTTTCTACGCTGCGAATAATCCTTTGAGTCTTGCGGCTGAGGCTTTGGTCAAGCGTCTGACCATTTTTCTGAGTCAGTTTTTGATGTTGCTGACTAAGTGCCCAGTCGATATGCTCGCTTACCATCTCATCCACTTCACTCGATGACTTACGTGCCTCAAGCGCTTCGATGATCGCTTCATTGTAGGGCGCATTGCCTAATGCCACGGCGATATTCCTTAACCAGCGACTATGGCCGATCCGGCGAATAGGGCTGCCCTCGGTGAGCTTTAAAAACTCGGCTTCACTCCAGTTAAATAGCTCGAGTAACTGCGGTTGTTTGAGTGACGGACGAGTATGGAAGTCGCTTTCTTCGGTCAGAGGTGCCTTAGCATTAACCGGGCAAACCAGTTGGCAATCATCACAGCCGTAGATCCGATTGCCGATAGCCTGTCTAAATTCCACTGGGATAGCGCCCTGTAGCTCAATGGTTAAATAGGAGATGCAGCGACTGCCGTCAACCACATAAGGCTCGACGATAGCATTGGTGGGGCACGACTTTATGCAGGCCACGCAGGTGTTACAACCTTCGGCAACAGGAATATCGACGGGCAGTGGTAGATCAATTAACAGCTCGCCTAAGAAGAACCAACTGCCAGCGTCTTGGTTGAGCAATAAGCTGTGTTTGCCAGTCCAGCCAAGACCCGCCTTATCGGCTAAGGGACGCTCTAAAATTGGCGCCGAGTCGACAAAGGGGCGTGAGTTAGGTTTATCGACGCCAAGCTGATTTAACTCTGCTTCGATTCTATCGCCTAGTTTCTTAAGACGATTACGGATCATCTTATGATAATCACGGCCGCCTGCGTAACGGGAGATATAGCCAAGATTGGGGTCTTTAAGATTACAGGCAAACCCCGCCTCTGGCGGCAGATAATTCATGCGCGCCGTGATGACCCGTTTTGTACCAGGATGCAGCTCATGGGGTCGAGCTCGCATCATGCCATGGTTGGCCATATAGCCCATCTCACCGTGATACCCCATCTCTAACCACTGCTGCAGCTTAGGTTCTTCCGCACTTAAGTCTGTATCGCAAATACCTATTTGTGCGAAGCCTAGCTCCTGACCCCAAGTTTTAATGTTGAGGGCCAATTCACCAAGTTGAGTTGGCGTTAAGCTATCGATTGCAGCGAGTTGTGAAGAAGTGTCAGACATAGATCTTATAAAGGTTTAAGGTAAGACTTAATGATACCAGCAATTGGCAGTAAATAGGTATGTCTCTAACCTTAAGACTTAACTTACCTTGGCCTGATTGCGTCCTTGGCTCTTAGCTTGGTAGAGGGCGTCATCGGCTCTCTTGAGCAGTTGCGATAGTTTACTGTCTTCGGCTCTCAGGCTGGCAACGCCGGCGCTGATGGTCATAGTAAAGCCCTGTGGGAAAGCGCTAAAGTTACTCTCGCTCACCTTCTGTACCAAGGCCTGTGCAATCTTATAGGCCTGCGCCATATCGGTATCGGCTAGCAGAATCAAAAACTCTTCACCGCCTACCCGCGCTGCTTGATGCTTGTGGCTAAGTAAATTGCGGCAAGTCTGTGCCAATAGCACAAGAGCCTGATCGCCAACCTCGTGACCATGCTTGTCATTAATCAGCTTAAAGTAGTCGGCATCGAACAGTATGACCGACAGAGGCTGCTGCGTTCTTTGGGCCTCTTCGAAGCGACTCTGAGCCTTGGCATAGATGTAACGGCGGTTGGGCAGTTGGGTTAGATCATCGGTGAGGGCTAAGGCCGACAGTAAGCGGTTTTTCTGGATCTGCTTATAGGCAAATATTGAGATGATAAGCATCAAAAAGCTGCCAAGTACAATGATGATCCATTGCTGTAGCTTGTTTTGCTCAAGCATCGCCAGCTCTAGCTCTTTGAGTTGCTGGTTTTCAATCAGGTGACGGTTTTCCTCTTCGATCTGATTGGCATTGAAGCGAGTACGCATCTCGGTGGTGTAACTCGAGAGCAACTTGGCATCTAACTCATTATGCAGCTTCACATATTCGCTTAGCGCATAGTAGGCTTGTTTCCATCGAGCTTGTTGAACAAAGGCTTGGCTCTCAACCAGTTGCAGCTGTGCCAATCCCCTTAGATTTTTCACACGACTAAAGGCCGTGCGCGCATAGGCGATACTCTTATGGGTTTGTGGCAGTAGGCCATCGCCGAGATAGAGCTGTGCCCGAAACAGATGCAAAAAGCTGTAGAAGGCTTCATCCGTTGGCAGGATAAAAGGCTCTGCCTCATCGAGATATTGACTGGCTTGCTCAAATTCGCCAAGTTTGATTAAGGTGCCGGCGATATTGACCGCGACCGTTGCTTGCTCTAAGTCTCGGTTGTTGTTTTTCCAATAGTGATAACCTTGCTCAAATAGGCGTTTGGCGCGGTCTAAATTACCCAGTTCCTCTTCGGCAATGGCGATAGCGACAGTGATTGCGTTTGCACCATCTAAGTTGTCGCTTTCGATATAGCTTTTTTGCAATTGTTTAAAGTAACGAATCGCACTCTTTTGATCGCCAAGGCGGCGATAAATGGTGGCGATCTCATACAGGCTGGTGCGGGCCCAAGCCGATAAGTCAAGGCTCTGATATAGCGAGCGAGAGGTGAGTAAGTCCTCTAGTCCTTGAGTGAAGTTTCCTTGATAGGAGTGTAGGTAGCCGCGCATGCCTCTGGCATCGGCAACTAGGCGCAAGTCCTCTAATGCATAGGCTTGAGCGATCACCTTGTTATAACCAGAGAGCGCTAAGTCCACATCGCCTTCTTGTTCGGTCAGCCAAGCTTCACAGAGCTCGAGATCTAACTTGTCATTAGGGTAATTGGCTAAGTTTGGATTGTTCAATGCCTGCTGCGCAAATGCCAATCCCTTACTAACTTGCCCCTCTTCGAACACATTAAACGCCCAGCAACGAGCTCGGGTTAGTCGAAGTTGTCTTTGAATATCAGTTGTGGGGATGAGTGAGTCGAGTTCCTCTAAGTAAGCTTGGGTGGTCGCGTTTTGCTCAATGGTGCCGCTATCAAGCAGTTTAAAAATGGCATCGGCCTTATCATTATGACTTTGTTCGGCGTAGCCTAAGGCGCTTACCGAAGGTAAGCCTAGCAATAGAATGATTTTTATTAACAAAAACGGCTTGGGCATTTAGCGTTAGCTTGGTCTTAAAGTCATTAAAATTCATGCACAAGCATACACTATAAACTATTTTTTATACGCTATTTTTTACCCGCGTGAGATGTGCCGTAAAAGTTAGCCTAGACAAGTCTTTGCATTTGTTTCTAGGTGTCTGTATAACAACGCCCTTTAAAGGGCTCATGATGAAGGTCACTGGAATGAAAAAGTTTTTTGCCTGTTTGCTTTTGCTGACAACTTGGCCAACTTACGCGACATCGAACTTGGAAAAATCTGGCGATGTGTTGCACCTTTTACTGCCTGCAGCCGCTCTGGGTGGAAGCCTTATCTATGAAGATGGTTACGAAGGTGCATGGCAGCTAGCTAAAACCGGCGTGGTGTCGCGTCTTGTGGTCGAAGGGCTTAAGTACACAGTTGATAAAGACAGACCCGATGGCTCAGGCGATGACTCGTTTCCATCGGGTCATACCGCCGACAGCTTTGCCGCCGCGACTTTTGTGCAGCAAAGATACGGTTGGGAGTGGGCTATCCCTGCTTATATTGGTGCCGCTTACGTGGGTTACACTCGGGTTGAAAGCGACAAGCACCATGTTGAAGACGTACTCGCTGGCGCAGCAATCGGTATTCTATCTGGGCTATACTTTACCGATCCCTATAAAGGTATCACCATTACGCCGATCGCAGGCAATGGAAATTATGGCCTCTATGTTAGCGGCAAATTCTAACGCGCCAGTTAACCGTTAACGTTAATAAAATCGAATCAGTAACAAGATTGACAGTAATTTTAGAGAGAAACAGATGACAGAAGTAACCCAAGCTTACAAAGAGCGCGCAGAGCAAGTGGCACTGAACGTATGCAACACCGTTATGCCGATGAACGATATCCCTAAGGATTTGTTTGAAGCCTATGCAAACCTTTGCAATGAGCTAATTGAAGACAAAGACCTTAAGTTCAGCTCAGGTTGGGACGCACTGCCAGCCAGTGCTAAGAGCTTACTGCCTAAAGAGGACTTCCACGGCTTCTACATCGCCAATGCTTGGTTCCAACTCAGCCGCGTGGCACAAGACATCGCAGAGATGGCGGATACCGATGATGAGATCGCCGAGAAAGAGTACAACGGTATCTTCACCCGTTTGTCTGATGCTTCATTAAAAGAGAGCGTACGTAAGCTTAAGAAAGCCCGTACCGACCGTTCGATGCTTAATAGCATCAAATCTGTGATTGCTGGCAAGTAATCATTGAGGTTTAGGCTGTTATAACAGGCTAAAAGAGAAGGCTGTGGGAAACCATAGCCTTTTTTATTGCAGTGCAGAACCTTGGTAATACTAATAAGGTCAAACTTTGGTGACGGCGATGACGTTTACTTTGTCGCGTTACCCTAGGTTGACGGGGGAATTGTGACCATTTACCAGAAAATAATATTTTTTACGTGATATATGTCTAAAATATAGGTGATTTCACCTTCTAAATTTTACGAGTCACGACAATAATATAACTCAAAGAAAATGTCTTAATTTTGTTAAGCTTTATCTTAAATCTGCTTGTTTATATCGATGAGTCCGTAGGGTTTAACTCCCCTGAAAAGCGACGTTAAATATTAGGCCTCATCTACAACTCAGTGCTGTAAGCACTTGTCAGTGCGTTACATCAAAACGACTAAGTGAGATGATGATTATCTTGCGAAGTCAGGGAGCATTGATGCCACCTCTGTAGCGGTCAACTTATTTGCTACATACCTTTCGGATCACAAACTTTAGTTGTGATCGGATCTAAATCACAACTCATCACATGTGATTCACATCTAAATACATCTGATTTATTGATCTTAATCATGCTTTATTAAAATGAACTGAGCCTACTATGCATACAGCTAGCTACGAGTTCTATAAATAAAATTTGCTTTTAAATCTGATGTTTACGAATGTGGAGAGAGAGGTAAGAACATGTTGTCTCGCCGCGATTTTTTGGCAAAAGGAAGCGCCTTTTGCGCTATAACAGTTTATGCCCCAGGAACTTTAGGAGCGCAAAGTCAGTTATTAACACCCGCTTCGCCATTTATTAAAGAAATAAACAGTATCTGCGAAATGTGTTCAACTCGATGTCCAATTACCGTCGAAAGTAGGCAAGATAAGTTGTTTATTCGGGGGAATCAGAACGCTAAGAGCTTTGGTGGTAAGGTATGCGCAAGGGGCACATCAGGTAGCAAGCTGCTCAATGATTCTCACCGTTTAGTTAAACCGATTAAACGAACCGGACCTCGAGGCTCGGGGATGTGGCAGGAAATTGAGTGGGAAGAAGCATACCGACTTATTGCTCATAATTTGAATCAAGTTCGTGACCGATACGGATCCGAAGCCATCGCAGTCTCGAGTAAATCAGGCTCATTATCCAGCCATGCCTTTCACTTCGGCAAAGTTATTGGCACTCCAAATATCTTTTCACACGGCTCAACGTGTCCAATTTCCTATGCCGTCGCTGCCAAGGTGATGTTCGGCAATGAGCTTAAACTGGATTTAGAAAACAGCAAATACATACTCAACTTCGGTCATAATCTGTTCGAAGGGATCAATATGTCAATGACCCGAGCCCTGTTGGCTGCGCAGGAAAAGGGCACTGTTAAGGTCGTTGTGTTTGAGCCTAGGTTATCGGTGATGGCTGACAAAGCAGATGAATGGCATGCCATTAAACCCGGCACAGACATCGCCGTTGTCCTCGCTCTGAGCCATGTATTAATTGAAGAGCAGTTGTACGATGAATCTTTTGTGCAGCAACACGTCAGTGGCTTCGAGGAGTTTGCGACTTCGATGGCACAATACACCCCTGAATGGGCAAGTGAGATCTGTGACGTGCCAGCAGGCGACATTCGTCGTATCGCCCGAGAACTTGCCGCCGCAGCCCCCGCTGCGATAGCCGATCATGGCCATCGTTGCACCTTTACACCTGAAGAGTTCGATCTTCGTCGTGGCATCTATGCCATAAACGTACTGCTGGGTAACATTGAACGTAAAGGAGGCGTGTATTTCGCTAAGAACTCTAAGCTGTATAACAAGCTCGCCGGCGAAGCAGTAGCGCCATCACTGGAAAAAATAAAGGTTGATGGCCTACCCACCCCAGCCTTGCCACGTATTGATTTAACCGATCCCCAGTTTAAGTATGCCGCCAAAGCGGGTGGACTCTATCAATCTATTATCCCTGCAGCCTTGCAGCAACAGCCCTACGCGATCAAGGCATGGGTGATGTCACGCTCTAACCCAATGCAAACCGTCACCGATCGAAACCAAGTTCAAAATGCACTGGAGGCGATGGACTTTGTTGTCGCCTGTGACGTATATATTAGCGAGAGTGCGGCCTATGCTGACGTTGTTTTGCCTGAGTCCACTTACCTTGAGCGTGACGAAGACATAGGTGATATGTCTTCTAAGAACCCCGCCTACGCCTTGCGGCAGCGAGTGACAGAAACCATAGGTGACACCCGCCCAAGTTGGCAAATATTTAAAGAGATGGCTGAGGCAATGGCGCTGGGGCAGCACTTCCCCTGGCAAGATATTGTTGACTACCAACAACGCCAAGTAGCAAACAACCCCGAGTTATTAACGCAACTTAGAAAAGCAGGCTACCTCTCTTTTGGCATTCCTCTGTTGATGCGAGAGCCTGAGATGGTGGCGAAGTTTCGCCAGCACTATCCTAATGCGCTGCCTCCATCTGAGCTAGGCGACTACGGAGATCAGCTTCAATTCACGACTCCAAGTGGCAAGATTGAATTGAGCTCTCCAAGTCTTGAGAAGATAGCCCCTGGTCGCAGTGTGATTAGCTACCGCCCCGTTATGCTAAAGCAGCCTGACGAGCTGTACTTCATTCAAGGAAAGTCAGCATTGCATACCAACGCGGTCACTCAAAATATTCCGCTGCTTTATGATTTGCAGTCAGATAACCCAGTCTGGATCCACCCTGACACCGCCGCCGAACTCGGGGTAAGTGATGGCGATAACATCATCATCACGAGTCAGGTCGGAGAGGAGCAAGGAACAGCCAAGGTAACGCCTGGGATCCGAAAAGACACCGTTTTCGCCCATATGGGTTTTGGCAGTAAGAACCAAGAACTCAAACGCGCCTTCGGTAAAGGAGTCCATTGCGGCGCCTTGTTACCTCATGCTAGCGCAGCCATTACAGGCAGTAATGTTCATACCACAGGCGTCACTATCAGACGCGCGTAATGTGTATTTAGTTTAACTAACAAGGAGCTACTTTACTCCAACCAAGGCAATAGCAAGTGTTGGAGTAGAGTGGGGGAAACGCAATGAACGAAAAATATGTACTCATTCATGATGAAAACCGTTGTATAGGCTGCCATGCCTGTACCGCCGCCTGTAATGCCGCTAACGAGTTAGCCGATCATCAAAGCCGAGCTTCAATCGATGTAAAAGGCCCATATCTTATCGATGGCGAACTGCACTATCGTTATCTGCGAGCCTCTTGCGAACAGTGTGACAGGCCAGCCTGTATCAGGGCCTGCCCTTATGGAGCCATCAGTCAAACAGTGGCTGGTGTCGTGTCATTTAATCATGATCGCTGTAAAGGTTGCTTAATGTGTGTGGCGGCCTGCCCGCTGGGAGGGTGTTTCTATAATAACCAAGTCAAAGCCAGCGATAACTGCGATTTCTGCATGAAAAGCCGTGTTGCAGAGGGGCTACAGCCAGCCTGTGTCACGGTATGTCCTGCCGATGCACTCATTTTTGGCAATGCCAACGACCCCAGCAGTGAGGTACATAAGCACCTGTCGACGGTGCTGACTTATAACCGCTCCATTGGCTACGACAATAAACCTAAGCTCTACCGAGTACCCAGTCAGGTTGCGAGTGAGCGCAGGTTTGTTTAGCTCAGCTGTTGAGGATTAGTGTAGACACCAAAGCAAAAGGCTATGGGAGTTTTCCCATAGCCTTTTTTGTTTATGTGGAGGTTTATAGCGTAGTTGTCGACTCGGCCGTTTTTACGGGGGGCTCTTGCAGTATTAGCGCTTTTAGCTCTGGATCAGAGAGGATTTGTAATAGTTGGTCATGGTAAGCACGTAGCACATTGTTTTGTGGCGATTCGCTACCTTCTTCTTCAATGACATCTCTTTCTTGGGTATTTTTTTGATAAGTTAAGCCGCGAGTCTTATCAAATAAGTAGGTATCAACATCGGTATCAAAGTTAAATGACGATACCCAATTTAAATTGATACTAAAGAACCACTCTTGCAAGTCGAGGACTAAAAGGTGCTGCGATTCTTGCTCGGTTAACGTATGGTTAGCGATAGTTTCTGTCGGTACCGTTTTAAAGTCAGCAGCCTTTACTTGCCATCCTTTTTCAGTCAGTCCTGTGACGATTCGTGTTTGCAGCCACTGGCTTAAGGTTAAGGATTTATCTGTTTTTTCAGTCGCTAAAATTGCGTTTACATCCCAATCAACAGGAATGCCAAACGTCGCATGAGCACGTCCAATGAAAGTTTCAGGTTTTCCTTCTTTAACTTTTTTTCGATTATCGATAACACTGATGAGAATAGGTTCTTTGTTTTGATATTCAGGGGTGGGAGTCTGTTCTTGCAAAGCGATAGGCGAAACACAGCCTGATAATGTCAGTAGGGCAAATATCACTACGAGTACTTTGTACATTGTAAGTCCTTTTTTAAGTTATTATTTAATCGTTAAACAAAACTGTCCTTTTGTTGACCTGCAACCTACCGTTTTTTGCTTTTAGCTTCAAGTTTACGATTTTCGTCAAGTTAGGGGGGATAGCTAAACAATCGTCTTGTTCATGAAAGTTAATTGTTATTTTTATGCTGAGAGTGACAACCAACAAGAGTGGTTTCAATAGCCTGCGGCGGGCAGAAGTGTCTGCATTAGATAAGCATAACCCTGGGGGCGGCGTTATGGTTAAAGGCTTAGTGAGTTATTGGTTTAGTTTACTCTGACCCACATATTTTATGGGGCGCTGAGGGTTCGCTAAGGGGGACAAGCGCTTTCCCCCCTTGGCTCTGGTGTGGGCGAAGCGTTACGACTTTAGTTGTTAGACGCAGTCTAACTTAAAAGTCAGGCAAAGCCTGATAACAAACCAACTACCAGATAACCCCAAAGCCCAAAAACAAAAAAGCAGCCAAAAATGACTGCTTTTGATTTAGACCGTTAGCGAAGCGCTCGTCTTTGCTTGAACCGTCTATGCTTTTCCGTCTTAGCTTTATTGAAAAAACTAGAACGAAGTTCGTTTATAACGTCGATACTCTGCTGTCCAGAAGTTATCTTCGATGGCATAGGTCAGCAACTCATTGGTGACCTGCTGCGCATGACCTTCTTCAATGGCGGTTCTGGCCACGGCAAAGGCGATATGCTTACTCACCAGATGAATATCTTCAAGCTTAGGCAGCAAAGACCCTTCGCCATTCACCGCTAACGGCGAACACTCGGCCAGTGTGCGGCTCGATGCCATCAACATGGCATCACTGACACGTTTAGCGCCTGAGGCGAGTACACCAAGGCCGATGCCTGGGAAGATATAACTGTTGTTACACTGGGCGATTTCATAGGTGGTGTCATCGACAACCACTGGCTCAAACGGGCTACCGGTTGCCACAAGCGCCTGGCCTTGAGTCCAGTGCAGAATATCTTTCGGTGTGGCTTCGACGCGACTGGTTGGGTTCGACAGTGGAAACACAATAGGGCGCTTGCAATGGCTATGCATTGCCTTGATGATCTCTTCGGTGAACAGTCCCGGCGCGCCCGATACACCAATCAATACCGTTGGCTTGGCGTTATTGACCACATCGAGTAGCGAGATGTTGTCACTGAAGTTATCCCAGTTGGCGACATCATCACACTGCTGGGCTAGTTTCTGCTGGAAGGGTAATAGATTCGGCATGTTCGCCTGCAACATGCCCCAGCGGTCAACCATGAATACCTGCTTACGAGCCTGAGTTTCACTAATGCCCTCAGACACCATCTGCGCCACGATAGCCTCGGCGATCCCGCAGCCCGCAGAGCCTGCTCCGAGGAAGGTGATGCGTTGCTCGCTCAGTTTTGTCTTGGCTGCCTTACAGGCTGCCAATAGTGAGCCGACGGTGACCGCAGCAGTGCCTTGAATATCATCGTTAAAGCAGCAGTATTGATCTTTGTAGCGCTCTAGCAGTGGCATGGCGTTCTTCTGGGCGAAGTCTTCGAACTGAATGAGTGCATCGGGCCAGCGGCGGTGAACCGCCTGCATAAAGGCTTCGACAAATTCGGTGTACTCTTCGCCGCCAATACGCTGGTTACGCCAACCCATATACATAGGATCTTCTAGCAGGTGCGGGTTATCCGTTCCCACATCGAGTGTGATTGGCAGGGTATAGGCTGGGCTGATACCACCACAGCTGGTGTAAAGTGACAGCTTACCAATTGGGATCCCCATGCCGCCAATGCCTTGATCGCCAAGGCCTAAGATACGTTCACCATCGGTGACGACGATGATCTTCACTTTTTGGCGAGTGGAGTTATTGAGGATGTCGTCGATACGGTCTTTGTTGGCGTAGGAGATAAACAGGCCACGGTTACGGCGATAATCCTTGGAGAAGCGCTCACAGGCCATGCCCACAGTTGGGGTGTAGATGATGGGCATCATCTCGGTGATATGGTTCTGCACTAGGCGGTAATAAAGCGTCTCGTTGGTATCTTGAATGTTTCTTAAGTAGATATGCTTATCGAGATCGTTGGTGAAGTTTTTGTATTGATCGTAAGCCCGTGAGGCTTGCTCTTCGATAGTCTCGATAACGTGGGGCAGTAGGCCTTCAAGATTGAAAAAGATCCTTTCCTCTTCGGTAAAAGCACTGCCTTTGTTGATCAAAGGGGCTTCAAGAATGGCTGGACCGGCAAAAGGAAGATAGAGCGGGCGTTTGTTATCGTCCATTGGAAACCTTTACGTTATTTTTGTTAGTTAGGATTACAGGTGATACTAATCACGGAAGACTAACATAAAGCGTGATCTTTGTTAGCGATTGCGGCCGAATTAGACGAAATTTTTTAGCGATAGGGGAGAGGGAGAGGAAAAGCAGGTGCTAGGAAAGGCAAACAGCAAAGACGGTAAGAGCCGGACGGCCAGTGGCCTTAAGAACGTGACTGCGTCACTGACGGAACGCTGCGCTTACGGAAAAGCAGGAAAGCTGAGACGGTAAGGCTAAGGCGTAAAGTAAAATAGATTAGCGGTGTTTGTTGTAGGTCGGGCTTTAGCCGCTTTTTTTTAGCAGGGCGGAGCCAGTTCTCGAAGCGCAGCGCCCTAGGATCTAGGTACTAGTACCTTCTTTAAAAAAAGCACCGCCATTGGCAGTGCTTTTATCACTTACATATAAAATGCGGGTGAGAGTTAGTTAGCGTTTTCTGGACGGTGCTTAATTGACAAGCCCATCAGGAAGTTACGCAGAACTTGGTCGCCACAAGGCTTGTAATGCTTATGGCCAGGTTTTCTAAATAGTGCGCCTAGCTCAGACTTGCTCATGTTGAACTCGGCAAGATCTAACGCTTCAATAATATCTTCTTCGCGTAACTCAAATGCCACCCTTAGCTTCTTGAAGATAAGGTTGTTGGTGAGTTGAGATAGTGGCTCTGGCGCTTCTGCGCCTGGCTTTAGGCCACGCTTGTAGATCACTAGACCGTCCAAGAAACGACACATATTTTTGTCATTAAGCGGTGCGTAACCTTCTTCATGCTCTTTCTTTAGCATGTTGATGATCTGCTCTTGAGTCACTTCGTGCTTAGTTTTAGCAAAAATGCGGATCATCTTTGCGTTGCTTAAGTCGAGGATATAGCGAACTTTACGTAAAATATCATTGTTAATCATGAGTTTGATTTCTTCTAGCTATGGGACCGCGCGGCTGCGCGATCATCGAAAGCGATTATAGCAGAAGTTAGCGTTGGAGTAGTAATTACTCTGCTACCTTCGACACCGCATTAGTCGGTGCCATTGCACTCTCTACGGCGCTGACTCCAGCCTGATATAACTTGGCGACAGGGCGGTCTTCGAGCGCAATCAGTCTGCTGCGAATACTGCTGCGTATGGCGTCATGCAGTCCAAATGTGCGTTCGCGGTCGCTAAGATCCCAAGAGGTATTTTCTAAAATCACTAAGCTGACTTTAGACTTTGGGTAATACGCCGCGAGGCTTACGTAACCGGATAGGTAGCCACTGTGGCTGTATTCCACTAACTGCTCATCTCGACTGATCTGTGTGCCATAGCCATATTCTAATGCTCCCCATCTATGCTCACGGGTGGCATGTGGTGAGATCATTAAGCTTAAACTTTTTGGGCTTAATAGCTTGCCGTTATAGAGCGAATCTTGAAAGCGGCTATAAGCTTCAACTGATGCAGCCATAGCGCCAAACGCGATCATAGATTTATCAATGCTGAGCTCGACAGGATTTAGGTGTGACTGATTGTGACCTTCAGAGTCTTGGCCTAAGGTTTCGGTATTGCCTAGGATGAAATTGCTATGGGCCGATTTGATACTCGTTATGCTGCCTGTTTGCGCATATAAACCATCGAGCTGATTTTGTTGGTTTAATCGTTTAACTTGCTCGTCAATGGGGAGTTGGTAAACCACTTCGAGTATGTCACCGAGCAGCGCATAGCCATAATTTGAATATTGAAATTGACTGCCTGGCTTAAAAAGTGGCGCTTCGCCCATTTTGACTAAACCTGAGGTGTGGCTCAGCAACTGCGATACGGTCACGCTTGGCGGCACATAAGCACGGGGCTTATTGCCATCTTTTAGTAAGTAATGACTCACACTTTTATCTAAATCGATTAGGCCCTCATCGACGGCTTTCAAGATAAGGGTAGCGGTCACTTGTTTTGACAGTGAGCCAATTAAAAAGCTGGAGTTTTTGTCAATATTGTTGCCAGAGATATAAGCAAACACAGGTTGGTTATCTTGTTTAACCATTACCACGCCACTAAAGGGGCGCTCAGCTTGATTGATAATGGTAGGAAGCTGTTTGGCTATGTCACTGTTTGCGACCCTGTTAGCGCTGGCTTTGTTTGCAGCCCACAGGCAACAGCCAACGACGACTGAGCCTATAAGCGTTTTTGTTATTAGGTGCATTGAGATCTAGGTGTCCGTTTACGTTATTTTTTCGCATCCAATAGATAAAGAGCGTGGTAAAACTCACTAAGTGAGTTAATCCTAACCACGACAGCGCTCTTATGGCGCTACCATACTCGCCTGCCGACAACTGTGCTGTGCTGAGCATCAACTTATTGTTAAGCCAAGCAATAATCATTGTCATCATGAAGGCGATAATCATAACAAATTCAAGCGGGATAACTAGCACTTTAAAAACTCAATATGCTAGTTAATACAGGAGCCATCTAGTGTTTATTGTTGGCCTCGCGGTGATTCTAGTGCTGATATTGTCGATATAGCGATGAGTAAAGCGGCTATGTTTTGAAACCATATGTTTTGAAACAATGTGATGGTTTCAATTGTTGGCTCTTCACAGTAGCTTATGGGGTTAGCGAATTCATGTTAAGTAAGGAAGCGTCAGATGATTACACTATTTGGGAGCCCCCGCAGTCGCTCATTGCGAGTGTCATGGACCTTAGAAGAGCTTGGGCTCGATTGGCAATATCGCTATATCAACTTTGCCAAGGGCGATGGACGAGATCCTGCTTTTTTAGCGGTTAACCCTTGTGGCAAGGTGCCTGCATTGGTGGAGGAGGGGGTCGCTATTACCGAGTCTGCAGCTATCGTGTTATATCTCGCCGAGAAATATGGCGCGGGCAAGCTCTTGCCAAAGGCGGGAAGCCATGAGTCGGCACTGCATCATAAGTGGGTCAGCTTCATCACCTGTGAGCTTGAGCAGCCGCTGTGGAGCATAGGTAAACATAAGTTTGCCTTGCCACAGGAGCAGCGTTTGCCGGAGATGTTATCTGTGGCCAAGTGGGAGTTTGATAAAGCCGCCGCGATAGCGGAGCAATGGTTACCCGACAGTGATTTTTTGCTCGGTGATGAAATGACTATTGCTGATATTTTACTGGGGCACACCTTGTTATGGGCGACACGATTTGAGCAAGATATCCCGCCAAAACTGACGGCTTACCGAGATAGAATTACCGCTCGTCCAGCCATGGCTAGGGGGCTTGCCAAAGAGGAAGCGGGGGCGGCTTAAGCGACGCCATTGACATACCAAATCCGGGTACAAAAAAAGCATCCACTATTTTATTAATAGAATGGATGCTTTTTTAATGCAGGTCCTAGAGCGCTGCGCTTCGAGGGCGGGCCTCTTGTAAAGGATTGGCCCTGCTAGGAAAATCAAAAGCTTGACGGGCTAGAGCCCGACCTACAACAAACACCGCTTTTCCGTCTTAGCCTTTGCTTATTTTCCTAGCACCTAGAACCTAGGACCTTTCTTTGCTTTTCCTAGCACCTAGGATCTAGGTTCTAGAACTTATAACTGCGCTTTAGCCCATTTCGCGCGGTTTTCGCGGCTCTCTTTCAAGCCCTCTTTTTCGCGGAATACTTTGTAAGATTCAGAGTCTAGCGCGACCAGTACCACGTCAACCTCAAGCATTAGCTTACACTCTTTCTTGATGCGGTATGCTGAAACATTATACAGCTCGGCTAATGGTAGTGTGCCTAAGAACTCTGGGTTGTACTGAGCATATAGCGCTTGAGTTGGGTAAACCACGAAGCTCAAGGTGCGCTTTGGCTCAGTTTTAAATAGCTCTTCGATGCCATCGCAGGTGTTTAGCACTTGCATCTCAATCGCTTCATCGATCTCAAGTAGTTTCTTCTGTACTGGCATGTGCGCTGGCTTCTCGCCTGCTTCCCAAGCGATAACATCGGCTTCGGTTACTTTACCAATTTCGGCAACTTGGGCTGTGGTTAACGCCAATGAGTGTCGAAGGTACTGCATTTCAATGGCATTCAAACCAAGTTCTTTAGACATGATATTTCCTTAGTAAATTTTGTTGTGACTGCGTGTGCTTATACCTAAGGTATTAGCTGCGCATCCAAACATCTTCAGCCCAATCCCAGAAAGACTCCCATGAGTCATCCTCGTAGATCTCATCATCTTGCCAAAGCTGAATTTGTCCTTCTTGGCTAATGAAGAAGAAGCTATCGCCTTGCTGACAGATTGGAATGAACTCACGTGGCAGGCCAATTGACCAAGCATAGGCCGCTACTTCTGGTAGATAGGTATGCGAGTTAGGATCGCTGGCGGTCACAGGCTCAAGGCTGCCACAAATAACATCACTGGCGTAAAGTAAGTATTCTTTGAGCTCCATAGGTAGCGGAATAAGGATCTCCTCTTCCACTTCAACAATTTGTTCAAAGGTTGCTAGCTCTAACGGTACTGGAACCGTCTCGCTCATTTCTTGGAGTTGCTCAATGACATCATTCATAATTTGGCTGGATCTGGCTATATAGACTATTGGGCGGGAGTATAGACAATTATTGCCTAAGTCACAAAAGGCTTTGTGGTGGTATGAGATAAAAAGTCGTAATAAAAAAGGACCCAATAAAATGGGTCCTTTAAACATGCTTTACATGTATTAAGCTGCGGCGCTAAAAGTATTTTCTTGATCGCTGCGTTTATATTTCAGCCACGCTTTGTGGTACAGCTTATGGGACTCTTGGCGGAGCCGAGTGATTTTAGCGGTTTCAATGTCGCTTAAGTCACGTTGTTCCTGCATCGCAGAGGCCTGAATCGTTTGTACCTGTTCATACACTTGGTGTTCGGCGCCACTTTTAATTTCGGCGATATCGGCTAGGTGCAACTGCACTTCGGCGATCATCTGTGATTGAGGTAGTTTGACCAAAAGGTTTAGATCGCGATATCCCGATTCTTTGGGGGCGGCAAAGCGGTTCTTAACTTGGATCAATTCGCTGTCAGACTTAAGCAAGGCAAAGGCCTGCATCAAGTTGTGAATATCGTGGCTAACGATACTGGCTCTGACGATGTCGGTCAGTTGGCTGGCATCATTATCAAGTTTATTCTGCACCTTAGCCAGGGCTCTTTCACGACTCTTAATATCGGCTAATACAGATTGAGTATGAGACTGCGCTGTGATCCTATTAAGCAACTCGGCTAACTCTTGTTGTGCATCGTTGGCTTGGCTATAGAGAGTATCGAGATCGGCACTGGTCTGTCTGGGCACCTGATATTGCATAGACTGAATGGCGGTCAGGCCATCGAGATTTTTGGAGAAGGCCTGTTTGGCGGCGTAACTGCCGTTATTCTTAGTATTGCCTTGTCCATGGTCGACATTATGGGCAAAGGCTGAACGGGTCGACAGTAACAGTAAGAAAATGAAAAATGTCCGTAATATCCGGTTCATAGCAGTCCTAGTTTGTGGCTGTGACTGTAATCTAACTGGCAAATGCTTAAGCTAGGCTGAATGACAAATTAACATTTGTTCATAGTGTGAGCTGTAGCGTGTGAAGGACTGTAATAAACAAAAAGCCGTTGATGAAATGAGACATCAACGGCTTTTTAGATTTTTAATTTTAAGGAACTAGACTCTAGGACGCTGCGCTTCTAGAACGGGCTTCGCCCTACGAGGAAAAGCAAAAGTTAGACGGGCTAAAGCCCGACCTACAACAAACACCGCTTGTCCTGCTTTTAACCGGCTTTACCCGTCTTGGCTTTCATCGTCTTTGCTTTTCCTAGGACCTTTCTTCGCCTTTCCGTCAGCGAAGCGTTCCGTAAGTGACACCGTCACGTTCCCTAGGCCGCAGGCCGTTCGGTTCTAACCATTTTAGCTTTCCCAGCTTTCCGTCTTGGCTTTTCCTAGGACCTTTCTTTGCATTTCCTAGAACCTAGAACCTAGAACCTGCTGTTTATAAAACCTGATTACCAGATCTTTACGCGCTTCTCTGGTGCGATGTACATGGCATCGCCAGGTTTTACATCGTAAGTGCTGTAGAACTCAGGCATGTTTGATAACGCACCAACTGCACGGAACTCTGCAGGAGAGTGTGGATCGGTAGCTACGCGGTTACGCATAGACTCTTCCTTGATCTTTGCACGCCAGATCTGAGTGAATCCGATGAAGAAACGTTGATCGCCCGTTAGGCCGTCGATAACTGGCGCCTCTTTACCGTTAAGTGACTTCTTATACGCACGGTAGGCAATAGTGACACCAGAAAGGTCGCCAATGTTTTCGCCAAGAGTTAGCTCACCGTTTACGTTGAGGTCATCAAATACGGCGTAGTCGTTGTATTGGTCGACTAATGCTTTACCACGTGCGGCAAACTCGGTTAAGTCTTGTTCTGTCCACCAGTCACGCATGTTACCTTCGCCATCAAACTTCGCGCCTTGGTCGTCAAAGCCATGGCCCATTTCGTGGCCGATCACCGCACCAATACCGCCATAGTTTACGGCATCGTCAGCGGCCATATTAAAGAATGGTGGCTGTAAAATTGCTGCAGGGAACACGATCTCATTCATGGTTGGGTTGTAGTAAGCGTTTACGGTTTGTGGCGTCATGTGCCATTCCCACTTACGGATTGGGCTCCCGAGCTTTTCCAACTCTTTTGCATGGCTAAGTTCGCTTGCGCGTAGGTTGTTACCATATAGGTCATCGGCTTTGATGCTGAGTTTGCTGTAGTCTTCCCAGCGATCAGGATAACCAATCTTTGGATCAAACTTGGCAAGCTTATCTTTGGCCGCGACTTTAGTGTCTGCGCTCATCCACTCTAGTGAGTCGATGCTATCGCCATAGGCACCACGTAGGTTTTCAACCAGTACCTGCATGCGCTCTTTGGCTTCAGGTTTGAAGTGACGCTTAACGTACACCTTACCAACGACTTCACCCAAGAGTCCGTTTACCGTCGATACGCCGCGCTTCCAACGTGGCTGCTGCTCTTGTTGGCCGTTTAGTGTCTTGGCAAAAAACTCGAAGTTTTCGTTATCCAGCTCTTCACTTAGGCTGCTAGCTGCATGAGTCAGTACTTGCCACTGCATGTAGGTTTTCCAGGTCGCAAGGTCGGTATCTTTTATGACCTCGTTGAGCCCTTGAATATAGCTAGGCTGGTTGATGATGATGTCGGCTTGCTTGTCGGCGCCAAGCGTGGCTAGGTAACCGTCCCAGTTAATGTCTGGTGCCAGTGTGGGTAAATCTTTCACTTGGTACTTGTTGTAAGTCTTAGTGCTGTCGCGAGTTTCCACTACGTCCCAGTGCTTTTTAGCAATCTCAGTTTCCAATGCCAGAATCGCTTCTGCGCTGGCTTTTGGATTCGGCAGGCCTGCTAAGGTGTACATCTTTTCGATGTGCTCAACATAGGCCTTACGAATATTAACGAAGCGCTCATCTTGGTTCAGGTAGTAGTCTTTTTCAGGCAGGCTTAGGCCGTATTGCCAGATATGGGTTGCATAGCGGCTTGAATCTTTGGCATCGACATTGATGTAAAACGCCATAGGCGTGCCGCTGCCGATAATTTGGCTGCGAGCGAAGTAAGTTACTAGATCATCTTTAGAATTAATCGCATTAACGCGTTCGAGCTCGCTCTGGATCGGTGTTACGCCCAACTTGTTGAGGGTGTCAACATCCATGAATGAGTTGTATAGGTCGGCCACCTTCTGCTCATCGCTTCCAGCCTTTAGATTTGGCGTGGCAGCCACTTCTTCGATAATGGCTTTAACGTCGTCTCGTGATTTTTCACGTAGATCGTAAAATGCACCTGTGCTGGTGCGATCGCCAGGAATAACCGTGTCTTTAACCCAAGTGCCGTTCACATAAGAGTAGAAGTCATCTTGTGGACGAACTGATTTGTCGAAATTAGCAAAGTCGATACCTGAGGTTAGTGCTTTTTCAACGGCAACGGCGGCTTCGGTTTTGTCTGTGTCAGGCTGTTTTACGTCATTCGGTTCGCTGTTACATGCACTGAGGCCAACGATAAGGGAAGCGCATAAGCCCCCAACGAGTACTTTTTTCATTTTTCTTCCTTAATCTATATCGTCAATTTATTCTTGCTTTTGAGTCGAGCGAGTTGTTTTTCTTAAAATTCAATTAGCGTATTTATACTTTATACCTAGGCTGATATAGAGAACGCATAAATTACATTGAGATACGCATGTTAAGGTTTTTAATGTGCTGTGAACAAGTCTGGTGCGTAAACTTATCTGTATATTTCCCCTTTCATGTGTAAGAAAAGGTTTCCTAAACTAAAAAGTGAGCAATCTTTAGTTAAAAGTGACATCGACTATAGGCTTTTTATCACTTTGGCAGGATTGCCTGCTACCACTTGTCTTGCGCTAACATCCTTAGTGACTACTGAGCCTGCTGCTATCACTGCTTCATCGCCAATGGTGACGCCGGGTAAAATGATGGCGCCACCGCCTATCCAAGCTCGGTTACCGATTGTCACGGCTTTGGCGGTTTCTATGCCTCGGCAGCGCTCATCGGCATCCAGTGGATGACTTGCTGTGTAGATCTGTACGTTTGGCCCAAGCATGGTTTGCGAGCCTATATTAATCGTTGCATTGTCATACAAAGTTGAGTTGGCATTAATAAAGGCTTTTTCGCCTAGCTTGATATTGATGCCATAACTCACGTTAAAAGGTTGCACAATAACAGCGCTTTTAGCGACATGGGGCAGCAACTCATAATCGATTTGGCCGTTGATATTCATCTGTTGGTTGCGCACTTGCTGCTGATGCCAGAATTGATTGAGTTGTGGATCTAGGCATTGATAGCGGCTGCCAGCGATCATTTTGGCAAATTCATCAATCTGCTGCGCTTTGGCCTCTAATGCACTTTTTGCCACTTGCTCTGTAATAGGTGATTGATTCATATCGCATCTCTACAAAAACTCGCCATAACGATACGCCTGAGATTGTCGCTTGTTCAAGCAAAACTTTGCCCTTTGGCTGCGCTGGCCTCATAATGTCGGCCATTATGGTTATATCAGCTGAGTTTTTACTGTGCGTTTAGATAAATTTATTTGTGAGTCAACTTCACACTCTCGCGTTTCTGCCAAGAAAGCCTTGCACCGTGGCGATGTCACTTGCAATGGCGAAGTCGTTAAAAACTCGGGCTTTAAGGTAACCGATGAGCATGAGATCCGCCTAGAGGGGGAGCTGTTAACCATCATAGGTCCGCGTTTTATCATGCTAAACAAGCCTGTTGATACCATCTGTTCAACCATTGATGAAGAGTATCAATCGGTTATTAGTTTATTAGATGTGATCCGTCCTGAAGACTTACATATTGCTGGTCGTTTAGATGCCGACACCACAGGTCTGGTGTTGATCACCACAGATGGTCAGTGGTCGCATAAAATCACTTCGCCAAAGAAAGAGTGTGGTAAGCGCTACTTGTTAGAAACGGCTGAGCCATTAACAGAAGATCTAGTGCAGCAATTTGCCGATGGTCTACAGCTCAATAATGAAGATGGTTTGACCAAACCAGCAGAGCTTGAGATTTTAGGCTCGAACCAAGCGCGTTTGACCATTACTGAAGGTAAGTATCATCAAGTTAAGCGTATGCTGGCCGCCGTTGGCAACAAGGTGACTAAGTTGCACCGTGAAAGTGTTGGCGCGATTGAATTAGATCCCGCACTTGAGCTGGGTGAATGGCGTTATTTAACCGATGCTGAAATTAATTCTGTTAAGTAAATCAGTTAAATAAAGTCATGCAGATTTATTTACTGCAAAAAAAGGGCCCTCATATGAGGGCCCAAAAACAAGGTTAAGTGTTGTGAAAACAGTTGGAGCAGTGACTTAACCTCAATGCTCGTTAAAGCGTTTGCTCCTTACTGCAATTTTAGTGAAGCTTTCTACGACCTGCTGCGAATAAGCCTAGTAGTGCAAGACCTAGGAAGCCTAAGCTACCACCGCTAGAGTCACTATCTTGCTCGTCAACCTCTGGGACTTCTTCTGCTGGTGGTGGAGTCGGCTCTGTGCCATCTGAATTAACCGTGAGTGTGAAGCTAGTTTGCACTGCGTCATTAGGGTAGGCTAAGTCATGGGCCGTTACGGTTACCGTGGTGTCGCCATGCCAATCCGCTTCAGGAGTCAGCGTTACCATGTTGCCTTCAACTGTTGCAGTCACATGCTCTGCAGACACTTGAATGCCGTTGGCCGTGTTTTCTTTATCCTGAACCATCACTTCAAAGCTGATGCTTTCATTCTCATCAACACTCATGTCGCTTAGTGCACCAATCGCAAGGTTTGAAGGTACTTTCAGTACTGATGTTGTGGTGATGCTGTCGCTACCTGTGTAATCACTGTCTACTGAGATCTGTAGATCTTGACCGACACCTGCTGCGGCAACACGTGCAGAGAATGACACTTCAATCGCCGATTGCTCAGGGCCAAAGTAGTTAGCACAAACCACTAGACCTTCAGAGACCTTCTCATCAACGTCGTTGAAGGCATAACCGTCACCTGTGTAACCATATGCTGGACCAAAGGTACCGCGAGGACCATGGAAGCCATGCAGGCCGATTGAACCTAAGTGTGACTTCTTACCAGTAAACTTATCGTAAGCGAAGATAAACTCATGCTCACCTGCCGAGAAGTTCAGCTCTGTTGATGCGATAAGCTCAAAGCTATAGCGTGCATCGTAGTCCGGGTCAAAGTTAACACCAAAGGCAAACTCTTGGCGCATGTTGTCCCACTCAACGATTAAGTAGCGGCCATCTGTGGTCGATGCTAGCGACACTCCATCATATGCTTCAGTATCCATATCGAAGCCTGGTAGCATAAATCCATCACCACGCCAAAGCGGTGCAATCACAGTATCTGGGAAGAACTGCTCATCCATAGGGAAGTGCAGAGGCCAGAATAGCGGCATGCTATCAAGCTGAATGAAGCCTGCTGGCGAGATAGTCAGTGTGTCTTTCTCCATGTAGTCAGGATTGTTGTTGTACAGTGGGATCCTATCGACACCAAAGATGCTTAATGGCACTGTAAGGGTTTCATTCGCGCGGCCACCAATGGCAAACTCAGGCTCGATGTAGGCTTCGCCATACAAGTCTAGGTAGTAAGGGTTTGAACCTACAGGAACGCGACAAGTCATGTCGTCTTCACTGGTAGTGAACTGATACTCACGTGCCTGTGCATTACTGGCTTGCTGCATGGTAGCAAGACTGATTTGATTGCCTTCAACGGTCAACGCATCGGCTAAGTCTTGGTTGCTGCTGCTTGCCGTGACTGAATCGCTAATCAACTGTAAACCTTCAGGCAGGTTGAGCTGCATGTTCACATCACGCTCTAGGCCAACCATGTTAGGTGCCATCTGAACATTCACTTGAACAATATCACCCTCTTTAGCTTGCTGCTGGCTGGTGTTAATCATCACATCGTCACCAGCATGAACTAAATTGAGCGCCATTTTACCTAGGTTGCCTACGTTGTCTGCGCTATTACCGACTTCAACCAAGCCATAGAAACGATCGCCTTTTGCAGCGTCTGCTAGAGACCAGTTCATCGCTAAGTTGTATGGCTCTAAACCGTTAGTGGTTTGTGGACCTGTCACGCTTAGGTTGCCACTATCTACACTTGGGATCACCGCTAAACTGGTGGTGATGGTATCTAGCGTATCTTCTTCATCACCCCAAGGGCGTTTAAAGTTACCTAGCATCGCCCAATAACGGCCTGGCATAGGATTGTTAATGGCACAGTAGTCTTGTACATCGGTAAATGAGTAACAGATCGCCTCGTCATACCATTCAACTAGACCGTTTTCATTAAGGTCCATACCGATATCGAGTGATGACGCTGCCGCTTTATCTTCTGATACCTGCTCCCAAACAATACGTGCAGTGCCTTCTGGTACGTCAAAGAAGTGCACCTTGATCCCTGGGTTGTCTTGCATGGTTTCAGGATCTTCAAAGTCAACATAAGCCGCGCTTAGCTGGCTTTCAACCACATCACCGGCAGTTAAGCCGTGAACTTTAACATTGAGCTCTGCAATTTCTTTTGTCATTAGCTCAGGCGTCAACAAGGTACCGTTATCACGGTGGATAAGACCCGATACGATTTCAGGAAGTGTTGAACCGCTAAAGCTTGCAATAACCGGTAGGTACTGGTTTGGCACCGCTTTATCTGCAGGGGTTAGGTGAACCTTACCAAACAGGTCTAAGTTCGCTGAGCTGGCGTTAACCGAAGTCACATCCAGCACTTTGGCGGTTACCATGATACTTTGGGTTTCACCGGCTTTAACGGTAAAGGTCTTTGGATAAACATCTAGCTCTAAGAACGGCGCACCATCCATGTCTAGTACTTCAGAATCAACAGTCCACTCACCATCTTGTGTCGCGGTAAAGGTACGCATCCAAGTACAAGTGCTTTTACACTCAGCATTGACAAGATAAGGGACGTTTAGCGCAGTGACATCGCCACCTTCCATAGGGTTAGCTGCGCGGTAGTTGTCACCATTTTCATCCATGACTAGACCCGCTTTTACCGCTCTAGCCACATTGATGACGCCACTGCCCATTTGATGGAAGCTTGCCGTTTCAAGTGTTGGTGGATAATCGTTGTTATAGGCTTTGCCTGATTGTGCCGTCATCATCAATGCCGACTGGATCATCGCTGGCGTCCACTGAGGATGCGCCTGTGTTAGCAAGGCCAGTGCACCCGCAACATGAGGACCTGACATCGAGGTACCGCTGATTGCAACATAATCGCTTGGTGCTGGGTACAGGCTAAATGGCATTTCATCTGAGTAGGCGGCAAAAACATCGACACCCGGCGCAGATACGTTAGGCACCATAGTATTTGGGTTGGTTGTGCTTGGTCCACGAGATGAGAAGTTAGCTAAGATATCGGCTTCACGTTCTGTGGTGGTGATTTCAGATGCGTAGATACTGAGCTGGGGTGCTGTCTCTGAGTTTGCTACCCAGTCCACAAGCGCATTACCAGATGCCATATCGATGTGCATACCTGGGATTGGGAATGGGTTTAAGTTAAGGCTATTACCGCCTCGACCATCATCCCAAGAGATAGCGTTATAAAGGATTACACCGCCAGCGCCGCCTTCGGCAACGTTAACGCCTTTTTGTACGCGGGCAATATCACCACGCTTACATAGGACAATATCGTCACTTTCAAAGGTGCCTTCTGCAAATGGCTCTAAACACAGTTCATCGCCAAAATCTGCTGCATCGACTAAGTTACCGGTAAAGTCACCTGTGATCCCGTAACCTTCGATATCCTCAGGCGCATTGGCACCCACATAGTCGCTGATGCGACCCGCAACAGGCTCAATTTGACGGCCGTGGGTACTTGCAGCAACAGAGGTTAACCAAGGAGATACGTGGTCGATATAAGATGGGCCATATTGGCCCCAGTTACCCGCAGAGGCTGCAACGGAGATCCCGGCTTCACGTGCCGATAGAAATGCCATTTCAATGGCATCGTACCAAGGTAAACTCTCGAGGCCACCGATTGAGAAGTTGATCACGTCAACACCATCGACGATGGCGTCTTCAATCGCTGCCACCAGTGCATCACCTGGACAGCCACCATAGGTCTCACCAAATGAGCCGCCGCCTGGGTAACAGACTTGATAGGCAATAATGTTGGCACGAGGTGCAACACCTGAGATCTCTGGGAAGACTAATGGGGTATCGAAACCATCAGATTTCTCAGTCATTCCTGCTAATTGGAAGGCGACATCGTGCAGAACGTTACCCGCTACCGTTCCCGCAGTGTGAGAGCCGTGACCGTTGTAATCTTCACCGGTTGGTGCACGTTTGTAGTCAACTTCCCACTCTGGAATATCGGGCTGGAATACTGGGTCTTTAAAGGTATCGGTAATGATATCGTATGAGCGTACACCGATAAGCTTGCTGTTACACATGTTTGGATATTCAACACAGTCACCAACGAAATTGCCTTCGCCGAGTGGATTGCTATGAACGTAACCATCGCCTGCAACGGCGGCAAAAGAGGGGTGGTCTGAGTTAATACCAGTATCGATAATACCGGCAACGATACCTTCACCGCGCATCTCTACGCCATCGGGTACACCGCTACCTTGCCAAACCATATCTGCGCCAATGTGCTTAGGGCCGACATCGGTAAAGAGTTTGTATTCTTTAGCGCGAGTCACAGCTTTAACGCCTGGCATTTCGGCAACTTTAGCGGCTTCATGCTGGCTCAAGGCCATGGTCATACCGTTTAGCGCAATATTAAAGCGGCGCTTGATCTCGGCACGTGGGGCAACCATTTTGATCTTACTTGCTGTTAAGTCTTGAGTCTCAGTCAAGAAGTTACGGTAGCTCTTAACGGCTTGGCTCTTCACGTCGAGTGTACCGAAGCGTTCACTGCTGCGCATCGATGGCTGCTGACTGCGTGGAGAGGTTGCGGCATACTCTGGTCGTTCACCTTGATACAAGGCAATAGGTGAATCCATCAACTGAATGATGTAAGTGTGCTCACCCTCAATTTCATCTTCCCATACAAACGGCGCTTTATGGCTACTGCCTTTAGCTGCACGATGTACGTTCATACCGACTTGTCCTGGGCGGTTTGCTTGATTGACACCAGGGTGTTTTGGCTTGTTTTTATATTGTTCGATTTGCTCTGGTGTAAGTTTTATGCCGATGAGTTCACTGTTACCACCATTGCTGGTGTCTATGGATAGAGGGTTCGCGACTAGCGTCCCTAACCCAGTAGCATATAACGCAGCCATAGTGACTACGCTAATTTTCTTGAGTTTCATGTTCCATTCCTTGTTGTTTGTTGTTGCAAAGTTGTTAATTTTGCACTTTGTTTTTACGGTAGCGAGCTGTTAACGGCTAATGTGTTATACGTATGCTTCGATACGTATTCTGTATACACATATGGGAGGCATATTCTTTATCGCTGGTATAACAAGGGGTTATGTTTTTTGTGTTTGTCTGTATTTTTTAGGTTTGTCGATACAAGTTGTAACAGCCGCTTACTTGTCCATTATTTTCAACATGAGTATGTTGTTAATCTGTTAACAGTTGACTTTCGGATGAGTCTTGATTGAATTTAGACATTTAAAAAATTTTACTGTGTTAGCCAGAGAGGGAAATTATCAAAAGGCTGCGCAGAGACTGAACTTAGCACAGCCGTCACTGACTCGGAGTATTCAGCGTTTGGAAGGGTTGCTTGGGACAGAGCTGTTGATCCGTGGTCATCAAGCGATGTCGTTGACGCCATCGGGTGAGCTGGTGCTCAATCATAGTGAAAGCATCATTCAAGGTGTCGACACCTTGCGAAAAGAGTTGCAGTACCTGCAGGGAAAAAGCAGTGGCCACCTTGCGATAGGGACGAGTCCGGTTCCTGCAAACACCATACTTGGGCCTGCCATAGGTCGCTTTATCGATCGCTACCCCGATGTGCATGTTGAATTGGAAGAGGGCACTTGGCAGGCTAACTTAGTAAAATTGCTTCAAGGAAAATTATCTCTGCTGGTGACAGATGTCAGAGGAGAGGAAATAGGCCACGAAGCCTTAGTTCAATGTTTTAACCTACCCACCTATAACGCCGTTTTCTGTGCCAGAAAAGATCATCCTCTTGCACAGCGTGATAGTCTCAGTTTAGAGGATATTCGCCAATACCCCATCGCCATACCGAGGAATTTACCCGCAGGCGTTGTCGATATGTTTGGTGATCTCTTGTTTGAGTATCGAAGTGATTTTGCAGGGCTTTTACATTATGACGCTTTTCCGCCGATTAAGGCGGCCATGCAGCATTCGCAGATGTTAGCCCTAACCCCTCAGGTGGCGTTATTCGATGAAGCCGTGGCGGATGAGTTGCATATTTTTAAACCTGTCGACATGCCACAGTTGGATGTGTGTTTTAGTGTGGTGATGTTACGAAGTCAGGCAAGTGTTGCGGCTAAGCGTTTTTTACAGCTAATGCTTTCAAACTCAACAGCTTGAGATTTTTACCTCTTTGATAAAAAAGGGCTCTGATAATAGAGCCCTTTTTGTTATTTGCTGTTTTGTCCTGAGATAAGTCACTGTTTGACTTATCTCAGTTTGGTGACGATAGCTTAGTGATACTTTCTGCGACCCGCAGCTAGCACTCCGAGTAAGGCTAGCGCTAAGAAGCCTAAGCTACCACCGCTTGAATCAGACTCTGGTTGCTCATCTGGCGATTCTTCTGCTGGTGGCGTAGGTTCTACCCCATCAGAATTTACCGTTAGCATAAAGCGGGTTGACGCTTGATCCGAAGGGTAAGCCATATCATGCACCGTAACGGTAACTTCAGTTGTGCCATGCCAATCGTTGTCAGGCGTGATAGCAAAGCTGTCACCGTTAATCGTTGCTGTGATATTTTCACCGCTAACTATGATGCCGTTTGCAGTTCCTTTCACATCGTTGTACATCACGGTTATGCCTTCAAGCGTGGTATTTTCCTCCATTGTCATATCAGCTATAGGTGCAAGTGTAATATTACTTGGCGCAGCCAAGTTATGGGTGATAGTGAGTAACTCCGAGTCTGCATATTGGCTTGCGACTATCAGTGAGTTTTCGTTACCAATAGCGGATGCCGATACACGAGCAGAGAACTTAAGTGATACAGCTGTCTGCTCTGGACCACGGTAGTCGGCGCAGACAACCGTGCCCGCCGACACTTTTTCGTTTACATCTTTGTAGGCAAACCCATCGTTAAGCCATCCAAAGGCAGGCCCCATGCTTGCGCGCTCGCCCCAATATCCGTGCAGACCGATAGAGCCGAGGTGATCGTTGTTAGACTCTAGTGTCTTGTATGCAAAAATAATTTCAGGGGTTTCAGCATCGAAGCTGATATCGGTTGCAATAATGGTTTGCACATTGAACTTGGCATCAGGATCCGGGTTCGAGTTTCCGCTCAAGAATGCGCTCCATTCTTCACCACCATCCCACTGGAAAATATAGTGCTTATCTGTAATGGCACCATAAACGACATGCTCATAGCGGAAAGTCTCCCAGTTTAATGTTGGCTCGGGCATTCTCACATCACCACGCCACAGAGGAGCGACCATGGTATCGGGGAAGGTTTGGAAATCGTCATC
The DNA here is from genome assembly GCF_022398325.1 of Shewanella sp. Isolate13. GTDB lineage: Bacteria > Pseudomonadota > Gammaproteobacteria > Enterobacterales > Shewanellaceae > Shewanella. The sequence goes on along the minus strand of NZ_JAKEVD010000017.1, from coordinate 21,098 downwards.
GAACGGCAGATTCATATTCCAGAAGTCAGGCATAGGATCAAACTGTACATAACCAAAGGGCGAAATCGCGAGAATATCTTGACCAAACACTTCTGGATTACCGTAAAGCGGTACATGGGGTAAGCCGCTCTCACTCAGTGGGATGAATACCGTTTGATTCGACAGGCCTGAAATTCCCATATGATTGAAACCCTGCATAGGCAGATCATAGAAGGTCTCATCGTCACCATAAGGTACCTTACAGGTGGCATCGCTAAGGTTAGTGGTAAACACATAGTGGCGTGGCATGTCACTTGATGAAGGTTGAGTGGCATTCACGCTAATGTCATTGCCTTCGACCATGAGTCCATCTGTATAGTTACCGACACCACCCACACTGACTGAGTCTGTGATCAGTTGCATGCCATCACTTAAGCTCGCATTTAGACTAAACTCCCTTTCTCCTGCCAGTAAGTTGGGGGCTAAATTAACCACAAAGTCGACAATATCCCCTTCTTTAGCGGCAGTTTGCGAGGCGCTAACTTCTGTGTCCGTACCAAAGTGTTGTAGCTTAACGGCAAAGTCACCCAAGTTTGTGGCGTTGTACTCGTCACTGCCCATCGCAACCACACCGTAGTAGGTATCGCCTTCAACGGCTCCTGGGAGGTTATAGTTGAGCTTGACTTGATAGGGCGTTAAGCCATCGTTGGTTGCAGGACCTTCGGCACTAAGGTTGCCGTCATCTTCTCCTCCAACTATGCCTAAGCTTAGTGCAAACTCATCGGCAAGATTTTTTTCATCCTCATAGTCAAACTTCCAGTTTGCGGCAATGGCCCAGTATCTGCCAGGAACTGGGTTGTTGATGGCACAGAAGTCACCATTATCGGTCCATGAATAACATAGAGCTTCATCTAGCCATTGAATATCTTCGTCGCCATTTACATCCATACCTAAGTCAATAGAGGTATAGGCATGTTTAGGCGCTGAAAGCACTTCCCAGACGACACGTTTTGTCCCTTCTGGCACATCGAAGAATATGACTTTAGCACCACCATCTTCGATCTCTTGGCGTGTGAAACTGTCTGAGTACATTCTGACTTCGGCACGTTGAAGCTCTGCATCGTGACGCTCACCTTTATTAAGGCCGAAGATTTTCGAATTAAATGACTGGATCTCTGCGGTATTAAGCATTGGCGTTAGGGTGTGCCCTTGTTCTCTATGGATAATGCCTGAAACCTCAGAGGGAAGGGTGTCGCCGCTATAACGCACACCGACAGGAAGGTGCTGATTAGGTAAGGCGCTATTACTCGGTGTCAAGGATACAGCCCCTGATAGCTGAATGACTGAGGAGTTAGCTCCGATAGCTTCAATTTGTAACACTTTTGCTTTTAAGCTGATTGTCTGAGACTCGCCGGCTTGCAGAGTAAATTGCTTTGGCGAAACCTCGAGCTCTAGCATTGGTGCGCCGTCGATTTCAAGTGGGTTGGCATCCACACTCCAAGTACCGTCTTGGGTTGCGGTAACCGTCCGCATCCAACTACAAGTGCCTGGGCAGCTATCATGATAGAAGTAAGGCAGGTTGAGAGTATGGATGTTACCGCCATTATTTGGATTCGCAGCGCGGTAATTTTCAGCTGTCTCATCGAGTAATAATCCAGCTTGATTAGCTCGTGAAACATTAATGACGCCGCTACCAGCATCGCTATGACCTGCATCGACAGGATCGAATGGGTAGCCATCACGTGAACGGGTTACTCCTTCTAGTGAGGCGGTCGTCATTAGAGCGGACTGGATCTGAGCGGGTGTCCAATCAGGATGTGATTGACTCAGCAATGCCATTGCGCCGGCAACATGTGGCGCAGCCATCGAGGTACCGCTAATGGCGGCGTAATCGGCTGGCATACCATACATGCTAAAGGGCATTTCATCGGCCCATGCGGCATAAACATCGACACCGGGTGCAGCTACGTTGGGTGACATGACATCGGGCGCTTCTAGGTTAGGGCCACGGGATGAGAAATCGGCCACATAGTCGGCATTACCCTGACTAAGGAACACTTCAGAAGCGGTAATCGTTAGCGAGTGATCGCTTCCTGAGGCTAGCCAATCCTGTAGTCCAAAATAACCATTAGCATAGTTACCAGCGTAATTACCGTTATCTATGTTAATGCCTGGGATTGCGTAAGGGTCGTTATGAACGGGATCTGCGTAACTCGCATTCCAGAGAATAAAGCCTCCTGCACCACCGGATTGAACATTAGTTGCCTTGGTCACACGGGGGATATCACCGCGCTTACACACAACGATTGGGGCTGTTGAGAAAGGTGTGCCTTGTGGATCGGTGTCGAAGAAACCTTCTGGGAAGGGATCATTACACTTTTCATATTCGCTGCCGTAGGCTTTGGCTTCTATCACTGGGCCTGTATATTCCCCAGAGATCCCCGCACCCTCTAGATCTGGAAGAGGCTGGTCGCCCCCCGTAGCTGCTGTAATCATCTTGCCTTCAACGCTAATCTCTCGCCCGTGGGTAGTGGCTGCGACAGAGGTTAACCAAGGGGAGAAGTGATCAATTGCGCCACGTGCTTGGCTAGCATATTTGGGGCTATAGGAGTTACCCGCCGATGCGGAAACAGAGATCCCTGCTTCACGAGCGGCAAGAAAACCAAGCTCCATAGGGTCATCCCAGGGGAAAGTACCAAAGGTGCTACCTATCGAGTAGTTAATTACGTCAACACCATCGGCTACCGCATCTTCAATACCTGCAAGTAGTGCAGAGCCTGGACAGCCGCCATAGCCATCACCATAGCTACCATCACCTGGATAGCAGACTTGGTACATGATGATATTCGCTCTTGGGGCCACCCCTGAAATATGCTCAAATTGCAAGCCGGTTGAGACACCATCTCCTGTTTCACCTGGGCTGGCGACGACATGATCGACATTAAACAGTTCGTTACCAGCTGCGGTCGATGCGGTATGAGAACCATGGCCATTGTAGTCTTCACCATTTTGCGGACGTTTGGGGTCGGTAATATTCCAAGAGGGTTGATCGGGCTGGAATGCGCTGTCCATGTAACTGTCGGTGATACTTTCATAGGAGCGAATACCGATAAGCTTGTCGTTACACATGTTAGCAAACTCGGCTTTCTCACAGTCGCCTAAATAGTGGTTATAACGTGCAGGCATTTGATGGATGTAACCGTCACCAGCCACCGCCGCAAAGGAGGGGTGATCTGAATTGATCCCCGTATCGAGGACGCCGACAACTATGCCTTCACCTTTGTATTTATCATCCGCGGCAGAGCCAGTCCACAACCCATCTGCTGCGATATGCTTTGGCCCTGTATCACTATGAAGTTCATAGCGCTTTTCTAGACTAACATTACGTACGCCAGGCTCCTGAGCTAGTCTTGCCGCTTGCTCTTGCGTCATTTTTACGGCCATGCCGTTAAAGGCCAAGGTATAACGGTTTTTGAGTTCTGCCTGCCCTGATATCAAGGCTAAAACAGAGTCTTGCTTTTCGGTGAGGTAGCGACTGTAGCTCTTAACTGCACTACTTTGTATATCTAGCTTATTGTGTGATCTAGCATTGAGCATGACTGGCACACTATTCATCGTGGGAGAGGTTGCTTGATAATGTGCAGTCCCTCCTCGATATAGAGAGACGGGTTTATCACTTAGCTCCACAATGTAGGTTTGTTCACCGATTAGCCCGGCTTGGTATTGAAACGGAACCTTACTATCTGTCGATGTTGCTATGGCGCGATGAACGTTTTTGCCCATGTTGTTTCTGGCTGCATCGATACTGCCATTACGCTGCTTACGGTTTTTTATATCCTCATTATATTTAAGTATCGCATCGGTGATCTCGATACTGCGTATATTGTCATCAGTGCTTGAGCTGGCCGCCGCCCCAGCACTGGCGGCATAAATCGCCGCTAGGGTCATCAGACTTATTTTTTTTATTTTCATTGTTCTGCCTTTTGGTTGTATTTGTGCAACCCAATTGTTAATCGTTTGTTGTTTTTATGGCCAATAGTCAGAATGAATGCAGCGATAGCCGATAGGTATTTCAGTTTTTTTTATGAAGAATATGTTCAGTTTTTGGTTGAGTTATCTTCGCCTGTGTTTGCAAAAACGTTTCGCTATCGAGTTTGTGGTATTGAAATATCGATGTTTTATGCCGTTGAAATGGCCTAAGTCTGGGATGGTTACAATTGATACAAGTTGTCACACCTTGGCGAGGCAAAGCTTGAGTTGATGTTATATCTGGAATAGTTTGTTAGGGCTGCTGGGTTAAGTTGGCTTAATCGAGGGTTAACCTTCAACTGGTATGATCTATTTATTAGCTGAAGCTAATGACGCGTTTGAGTTTATTTAGATTAACGAATTTTTGTTGGGTGAGTATATGGAGTTAAGGCATATAAAACACTTTGTGGCGCTGGCTGAATGTAAGAGCTTCAGTGTCGCTGCAGATAAGTTAGCCATTACTCAACCCTCTTTGACACGCAGTATTCAGAAGATGGAGCAGAACCTTGGGGTGCAGTTATTTACTCGTGACTCACGGCATGTCAAGTTAACCTTTCATGGGGATCTAGTCTTAAAGCATAGTGATAAGATATTGAGTGGTGTATACCTGCTTGAGTCTGATATTAGAGTTAATAGCGGTAAATCAAGCGGTAAGCTGGTTATTGGCGGCGGCACGTTAGCTTCAAGTAATATTTTGAGTGAGATCCTTAGTGAGTTTTCAAGACACTCTCCTTCGATCAGTGTTGAGTTACGAACGAGAGACGTTAGTGAGTTGAGTGAATTGCTTTCTAGAGGGGAGTTGGACCTGTTTGTTTCTGAAACTAAAGTCACAGGCTTCGATAAACGAGATGATTTAGAAGTGATTAACTATTGTCACTCTCACGGTGTGTTTTGTTGTAGGCCTGAGCACCCACTCGTTAGAGAGGCGAACCTTTATACTCCGAGGTTAAAAGACTTCCCAATAGCCCTGCCTCGCGCTACCACCCATGAAATAGAAAATCAGTTTGGCGATCTATTTGATTCAAGTCGGCAGGCTTTCTCTGGCCTACTGAGATTTGAGATGTTTCAATCTATACGATTGCTGCTTTATAACAGCGATATGATAGGTCTTTTGCCTCAAGTGACTATTGAGGACGAGTTAGCAGCTGGGCGGTTAGTGCTATTAAACGTCAAAGATATGCCTCATATCAGTGTGGATTATGGTGCCGTTTATTTAAAGTCTCGTGCTTTAACACCTGCAGCAAAGGAATTTATCTCCTTTATTGGCACCGCGGCCAGTTAGACTAGGCGCCCCTTTTCTGGCAAAGCTCTAAAAAATAAAGGCTGCAACGCATAGTGGTTGCAGCCTTTGTTATTTGCGTGATGAAGTAAAGCTTGTATCTATTGGACCCGGTATTACTTTAATCGCTTACTTCAATAACTCAATTTTACCACTAATGGTAGAAGCGCTCAGCTCTGCACGACCATCGCCCGTTTGAAACTTTAGGTAGCTTTGTGGCGAGTACTTCTCTTTCGTGACTTTATCGCCGGTTAACTTGTTGCTGATCTTACCGCTAGGGCCGCCGTTAATATTGAAGCTGACATCGGTATTGCCGAGAAACTTAACCTCGATATCGCCACTAACACTGCCGAGCTTGGCACGGCTTAATAAGCTGTCGAGTGAGAGTTCTAAATCCCCGCTTACAGTCTTGACTGATAGTGTATCAACACTGCCTAGTGCAATAGTCGCATCCCCAGAAACCGATTCAATCTCCACCTTAGTCGCCTGAGTATCTGCTGTTAGCTCACCGCTTACCATTTGATAGCTTAATATGCCGGAGCTTTGGGTATCCTTGATGTCACCAGAAACCGTGTGCAGCTTACTCTTACCTGTAAGAGAGCGAGTAGTAATATCGCCAGATACTGTCTGAAGTAAGGTTTTGTCGCTTAGGGCATTGGCTTTGATATTGCCACTGACTGAACTGATCTCTAGCACGCCAGTTAGATTACCTAAGCTGTAGTCTGCCGATACCCCTTCGGCTTCAAGTTTGAGTTTACTAGGCAGTGTAATCACTAACTCGGAGCCCTGCTTGTTACTGCCGCTGTATTGACGCGGCAGGGTGTCTTCGATGAGTACTTTGTTGCCTTTGACGGAAAAGACAAACCCTTCGCTGAGATCGTCCAGTGTACCTTTTACGGTGATCTCATTTTTGTCCCAAGATTTAAAGCTGACGTTACCTCGCTGCACTTTTACTTTTACTGTGGGATTCGCCTCAACCGTTTGCTGTTGCTCGATGGCCTCTCCAGCAATGGCGATATGACTTAATAAAAGTGCACCTGCCATCAGCGTGCTGTTCAATAATGGTTTCATATTTAAGCTCCTTGGGGAAATGGGTTAACTGGTAGAGTCTGACCTTGTTGGAGTAACTCAATTTCTCGCTGTTGAGTCCAAAGCCATAGCTGCCAAAGTTCCTTGTCATTGGGGGTTTGCTGCAGGGCTTGATAGATCTGCTCTGCGGCTTTTCTGAGTTGTTCGATACCTTTGTCTAGCGGCAAGCCCAACTCGCTGGCTTGCCAGTTGGTAAGGTGTTGCTGCTGGCTTAACAGTTCGACCTGTCGCTGATGCTGCTGCTTTATCTCTGTTAGTGTGGCTAATAGGGGCGATGGCTTGGCCAACGTTGAAAACTCACCATTGTGTTGCCAAATATTCATGCCTAATAACCCCACTAGCAAAACGATGCTGGCAACAGCGAGACGCCTAAACACTGAAGTCTGTTGATGAGGCGGGTCAAGTTCTGCTTTATCTAGCTGGCGTTCAATGCCACCCCACAGCTCTTTTTGTGGCGCGAGCTCTTGCGGCGCCTGATTAATTAACTGGGTCAGTTTCGCGTTAGTATCATTCATGGCGGCCTCCTATATCGACTTGGCCTTGCTCTATAAGTGCCTCAAGTAACTTTTGCGCCCTGTGGTATTGCGCCTTACTCGTACCGGGCGCGATCCCCATTAGTTGAGCGACTTCTTCGTGTTTGTAACCTTCTAGCGCATGGAGGACGAAGACGATGCGTGCTCTTTCTGGCAGTTTGAGCAAAATTTTATCTAAGTCTTCATATTCATCACTGACACTCTGCAGATCGGTATCACTGCTAACAAACCGTGACCAGAATGAGCGGTGCTTCTTCAGGCATGATAAGGCTTGATTGACACTCAGGCTGTGTAGCCAAGTAGTGAATTGACTCTCACCACGAAATAGCGGCAACTTCTGCCAAAGCCTGACAAAGCAGTCTTGGGTTGCTTCCTCGGCCAGTGATACTTGGCCAGTGATCCTTAGGCAAAGCGCATATACACGCTGGTGGTGTAGCTGATAGAGCTGCTTAAAAGCGGACTTATCACCTAGCTTTGCCTTATCTATAAGTTCAGGCTCTAGAAGCGGCCTTGGCTCCATTACCCGTATTTGTGCCGTCACTCAACTTTCCTTGTACGCTGCTGATACTAATAAGACATAGCCAACAGATAAAAAGGTTTAAATGCAATAGAAATTATTTTTCTCGCAGAAAACGAGTAGAGGATTTTGGAGGCGGGTTTAATAAAGGTGTGAAGTGTACGAGTAATAAAAAGAGGAGCCTCATTAGCTCCTCTTCTTTAAGGATAAACCGCTGTTACTTTAGCTTAGAGAAGACCAGTTGGGCGCCGACAAGATCGGCCAATGCTGTACCGACAGTCTTGAAAATGGTGATTTCATCATTGCTAGTACGGCCTTTAATTTGTGCCGTACAAAGCTGGCCCAACTCCCCCTTAACTTGATCGAGACAGAAGGCCCCCTCTTCAATAGGCAGGAGCAGTTCACCCGCTTCCGCAAACACGTTGATTTTTGAATCGACAAATACCGAAGACTTGCGGATCAACTTGGTGTCGAACTCACGTCTGTCATGGTTATGGTTACCCACAAAGTCAGTATGGGTGCCCGGTTGTACCCAATCACCATCAAACAGCGGAGTCGGGCTTCCTGTTGCGCAGCTAATGATATCGGCCTCACGTACGCTCTGCTCAAGATCTGTGCATAGCATGACTTCGATATCTGGGCGTTTATTGCGGATAAGCTCTATCGTCTTACGCGCCTTTTCATCACTGCGGCCCCAAACACTGATTAGAGTGATTGGGCGCACGCTAGCATGAGCAAGTGCCATAAAGGAGGCTAAGTTACCTGTGCCGCAAACCAGCAGCTTGCTTGAGTCCTCTCGGGAAAGATATCTGCTGCCTAATGCCGAGATGGCTGCTGTGCGCCAAAAGGTGACGCTGGTGCCATCGACCAGCGCTTGTGGTTCGCCCGTTTCACGGCTAAACACTAGAATTTTGGAATAGAGGCTAGCAAGTTGTGGGTCTTTTTGTGGGTTGCCGGGGAAGTAGGTAAAGGCTTTCACGGCTATCGCCTTGTCATTCCAAGAGGGTAATACCGCAAATGCATCATGATGCTCACCTGAGTCATCAAGACTAAAGACTTGACGCTGTGGCATGCCTGCGGGACGAGAGAATGTCTCATCTAGGGCATTGATTAGATCGGGAAAATTAAGTGATTGATGAACTGACTCTGCATTGATGACTAACATGAAAACCTCCATTTAAGTATATTTTATACTATTTACGGGTTTAGTTTGAGTCAATGGGCTTTTAATTGTTGAACTATATTTCAACTTAATAATTAGAATGTTAGTTATAGTTTGCTGTTTTTGGCCTTTTTTGTAGCTAAATCTACTATATAATCGGCCGATAAGTTAAGTGACAGCCTTGGTCAAACGCTGCTTGCGTTAGCTAAGGGAGGCAAGTTGATAATAAATAGAGATGTAAAATGCTAATACGTTACAAGTTACTGTTAAGTGCTGGAGTGTCGATCACGGCGTTAGGCGCTATGTTTGGTCTTCAAGTTTATTTTAGTCAAGTGCAAACGGAATTAGCACAAGCATCGCAAGATATCTCGGGGCTTAAAAATGAGATTTTAATGCTACGTAAAGATGAAAAGGATTTTCTGGCAAGAAAGGATCTTAAGTATGTCGAGCAGCATATTTCCGACAATCGAGAGGCTCAGGAAAGAGTCGTTAAGTTAACGGAAGTATTCGATAAATACTCTATTCCAACAGCAAGCCTAAGCCAGTTCAGCCAAGAGCTCGGCCGTTATGAATCTGCTTTCAGCAATGTGGTTAGCCTAAATAAGCAGATAGGTCTTACGCCGAAAACTGGTTTATATGGCACTTTGCGAAGCGCGGTGCATCAAGTTGAAAGTTTGGTTGAGCAATATGATGAACCACAACTGATGGCGCAGATGCTGCAGCTCAGACGTGCCGAGAAAGACTTCATGCTGAGACGTAGCGAACGCTATGTGGCTAAATTTGATAATAATCTCGAGAAGTTTATCGAAATAGCGAATATGTCTCAGCTAGATGGACAGGCTAAGCTGCAGGTATTGGATAATATCCAACAATATAACGCTGACTTTAAAGCCTTAGTACAGAAGGAGAAGCAACTTGGCCTCACGATTTCTGAAGGTGAGCTAGGCCTATTGCGCCAAGCGGTCGCTAATACCGATAGTGCACTTAATCAGCTTGAGTCTTTAGCTATAGAGGCGATTAGCGATAAAGAGAGTTCGGCATTTATTTTTGGCCTTGCGCTTGCCGTCTTAATCGCTCTCGCGCTGGCGATTACCACCTTGATGATTATTCGTAGCATCATTGAGCCGGTTAAACGTATAACCGATGTGATCAGCCATATTGAGGAAAACAAAGATCTTTCGATGCGTTGTGATGCCAGCAGCGATGATGAGCTTGGTCAGATTGCCAAGCACTTTAACAGCATGGTAGAAAGCTTCCAGCAGCTTATCAACCAGGTGACGCAGTCGGTTGAGACCATGAACCAATCCTGCCAAGACTTATCGGGTAATGTGGCTCGGGCTTCACAAGGTGCTGAAAATCAGCTAAATGAAACCGATATGGTGGCGACGGCAATTACAGAGATGGGAGCAACCATTGATGAGATTGCTAAGAACACTGAGCTTGCAGCCAATAAAGCCAGTCTGACCCACGAAAATGCTCAAACCGGGCAGATTGGTGTGCAGCAGACAATTGAAAAGATTGAGTTGCTGGCCCAGCAGATCAACGAGTCTGCAGCCGTGGTGGCCGATCTTGAACAAGATAGCGAAACGATAGGCAGTGTACTCGATGTGATCCGTGGTATTGCCGAGCAGACAAACTTATTGGCATTAAATGCGGCGATTGAAGCGGCTCGAGCAGGGGAGCAGGGACGAGGTTTCGCCGTTGTTGCCGATGAGGTTCGAAGCCTCGCAATGCGAACTCAAGAATCGACAGAAGAAATTGCTGCGATCATTCAGACACTGCAGTCTCGTACTCACTCAATCGTTCAATTGATGCAATCTAGTCGTGAGCAGGGGAACGAAAGTGCTGAGCAAGCTGCATCGGCTGGTACACTGCTGGAGCAGATCAACGGTGACGTGACCAATATTATGGATATGAGCACGCAAATAGCAGCTGCCATTGAAGAGCAAAGTATGGTGGCCGCTGAGGTGAATCAAAATGTGGTGGTGATCCGTGATATCGCTCAGGAGACTGCTGAGGTTGCGACTCAGAACTCCAGCGCGACCGAAGAGGTCCGTGAGCGTGCCGAGTATCTGCAAGATGCGGTGAGTAAGTTTAAGGTCTAGCTCAAAAAACCATGCTTTAGAACAAGCCTCGAGTTTTCTCGGGGCTTTTTAGTTTGCTAAGGAGCGTATTGATTGGCATTAAATTTCAGGCATAAAAAAACCTCGCAGTGCGAGGTTTAGTTCAGTGAATTAAGGTCTTAATTTGCCTTGTCACTGGTTTAGCTGTTGCAACACCTAAACTGAATATTGGTGCCCGAACCCGGAATCGAACCAGGGACACGAGGATTTTCAATCCTCTGCTCTACCGACTGAGCTATTCGGGCAACGGGCGCTATTAAAAGGCTTTTACGGTTTTGAGTCAACCCATTTCTGCAAATAAGTGAGTTTTTTTGCTTGTCCGTTGAATAATTAGACATTTAGCTATAGAAGTAAGCAATAATAGTAAATCAATAACTTAATCTTGGAGCCTTGTGTCGAATATCGCGAGGGAGCTTGGTTCGAGGCTCAGATTCATTCGCCGCATATTGAAGGAGTAAGTGGTTGGACTATCTGCTTAGGATCATTTGGCGTATTCAAAGGCATCCCATAATGTTGTTTTTGCTGATCTCGGCCATGTTGCTGTTGAGTGTGGTGGGCCTCCCTCGACTCAGTCTGGATATGGACTTCAATGATTATTTTGCGCCATCGGATCCACGATTTGCAGCATTCAATCGTATGATGGACAAATTTGAGCGTCATGACCAACTCTGGCTATTGCTAGAAACAGATTTAGATTGGCGAGATAAGGGCTCACAGGCGCAATTAGTGACTTTTCTCGGTCAGCTTAATGCCAACCAAGATATTGCAAGTATTCAAGGTTACAACCAGTTTGTTGAAGGTCGTGCCAACCAAGATAAGCTTTTGACCTATAAAACTCACCCAAGATTAGCCACGGTACTGTCTCAAGATGGTAGGGCGCTATTGCTGCAGTTACAGCTCAGCTCCCATAGAACGCAAGATTTTAGCAATCAGAGTTTATGGTTAAATGATGTATTGCAAACGGTGGATAGCCAGGCTCGAGCGTATTGGCAACCTTTAGGCGTTACTAGCTATTTAAATGGTACTCATGCGCTTAATTGGCAATATGGCAAGGTGCTAATTCATGACTTAAGTTGGTTTGCTCCCGCGTTATTAGGCATTATCTTTTTGATGGCGTTGTTGTTTATTCGGCAGAGGTTATGGGTCTTTGCACTCAGTCTTAATAATATTATCACCTTAGTCTTAACCGCAGGGGTAGCGGCTTGGCTAAAATTGACGCTCGCGGCAATTACCGCCTTTGTGCCTGTGATTATTGTTACCCTAGGTTTTGCTTATGCATCTCACCTGTATTTTGGTTGGCGAACAGAGATTAGTCGTGGTCAAACAAATGAGCAGGCACTAAGGCATACGGTAAAGATTAATCAGGGACCACTGTTTTACTCTAGCGTCACCACAATATTTGGCTTTAGCCTATTGATGCTCAGTCCATCTCCCCCGATTCAAAGTTTTGGTTTGCTGGTGGGCTTTGCGGTGCTTTGCAATTACCTGCTAACTCTCACTAGTCTTATCTATTTTGCTCGTTACTCCAAAGTCTCATCGAGTAAGGGGCTAGACTTTTCGGCTGTCATTCATATTGCGAAGCTCAATGCCAAGCGTCCGTTGGCAGTGATGACGGGAATCGTTTTGATAAGTGCTCTGGCGCTGCTCAGCGTGTCAAAGTTGACCCTAAATGACGATCCATTAAGTTACTTTGAACCCACAAATCCTTTTGTCCTCTCTAGTCAGAAAATGACTCAATACTTCAGTGGCATCAACCTGCAGCATTATGTGGTGACTTCAGCGAGTGATGAGCAGCTTGCTAAGACCGAGATAAGCTTCATCTATAAATTCAGTCGTTTCTTAAAACGCCAACCTGAAGTCATTAAGGTGCAGCATATTGGCGACTGGATTAAGAGTGCGGGCATTGGACAGAATCAGTTTAAACAGATCTTGGCGAATAACTCGGCGGCAGAGCTCGGACTTTCCAGTGAGCTGTCGGCAGATAAGCAGTCGAGTCTGGTAACCTTATACTTGCAACCAATGACGGCTATGGAGTTGATTAGCTTTGAACAGAGGGTCGATACCTGGCTCTCAGAGCATTCCGGTGTTGTTAAGGTAAGCCCCCCAGTTGCCAGTAATTTAATGTTCGCTCATCTAAGTGTCGATAATGCCAATAATATGCTGCTGTCATTTGCAGTGGCATTGATGGCTTTGGCGATTCTATTGAGTTTACTTAAGCGTTCAGCGTTGTTTGGTTTGATGGGGCTATTACTTAACTTCCTGCCTTTGCTTTGGGTATTTGCCCTTTGGCAGCTCAATGGCGGCTTTATTAGTTTGGGCACGGCGGTGGTACTTGGCATGATGCTAGGGATTATTGTCGATGATACGCTGCATTTGATGTTAAAGCTGCCTGATAGCAAAGCATTAACCGTGACGTCTATGTGGCAGAGCCTGCACACGGTGTTGCCGGTCATTAGCTTTACCACACTGACCATTGCACTGGGATTTTCCGTTGGTTTATTGTCTGCGTTTACGCCTATTGCTCAGCTGAGCCTACTCTCATGCTTAGTCGTGGTATTTGCTTGGGGTTTTGATGTGTTGATGTTGCCGGTACTTTATCGGCGCTGGGTTATACCTAAGCTGTAAGCCGATAAGCGTCACGGATAGAGAAGGGCTTAATCGTGACTGGTAAGTTTATCGCGAGGAAGCAGCTTTGGTATTAATTTTAGTCTGCAGTTTATTAGTGAAAAACCTTAACGAGGACTAATTAGTTTAGAGAGTGTGGAAAATCGAGCAAAAAATAAAGGCCTCTGAAAGAGGCCTTTATTTATTGTCAAATATGCTGAGCTAACGGGTTATTTAGCCACTAATTTATTATCAGGATAATTGGCCTTCATCACCATGAGTACATGATCTTTAAGCTTTTCTTGGCCAAGTTCGCCATAGGCTGTAGACATGATCTCTAATGCTTTTTCAGTTGATGGTGTACCTGGGTAGGTCTCTAAAACTGACTGGGCGCGGATTGCTGCAGCGCTCCATGCATTCATTTTTATGTAGTATTCAGCTACCTTGATCGAGTAAAGTGCCAGTCTATTTTTTAGGTGCTGCATGCGTTTTTGTGCATCTGCTGCATACTTACTGTTTGGATAAGACTTAATTAGTCTATCGAAATCTTTGAATGCATCTTGCGCAGCCTTTGGATCGCGGTCAGAACGATCGATATTTAGCATATCGTGAAACAGGTATCGATCAGACTGCATATTGACTAGGCCGCGCATGTAATAAACATAATCAATATCTTTATGAGTTGGGTTTAAGCGAATAAAGCGATCGATATTCGCAATACCTGACGCTGGATCGTCAAGTTTGTAATAGGCATAAATAAGATCAAGTTGAACCTGAGTCTTGTGCGGACCAAAAGGGAAGCGCGAGTCCAAGGCTTCTAGAGAGCGGACAGCTTTGCTGTAATTACCTAGTTCCATAGAGGTTCTTGCTTGAGAATAGAGCACTTCTGGAGAGCTCTTTGTCATCGCAGGGTCTTCGCCCTGTTTACTACTACAGGCCGTAGCTGCAAGTGTGATAAGGACTACAGCGACACTTTTGGCAATTTTATGCATACTTGAATTCGATTCTTTTAAAGTTATTGTTAAGAATTTTTCCATTTCACGATAAAATAGAAACAATCCGATTGTAACAGATAGTAAACATTTTTGGACCCAGAAAAGTGGGTACGGTTCATATGACACAAGAGATTAATCTAAAAAGCGAGATCACAGCAACACAAACCGGGCAAAGATTGGACCAGACTCTGGCCGAATTGTTCCCGGATTACTCGCGCACACGTATTAAAGAGTGGATTTTATCAGGTTCAGTCTTTATTGATGGCGAGGTTTCTGACAAGCCTAGAACTAAGGTGCTAGAAGGTCAGGATGTAACCGTAAACGCCACACTGGAAGAAGAAACTAAAGCCGAAGCCGAAGCGATTGATCTAGATATCGTCTATGAAGATGACCATATTTTGGTGATCAACAAGCAAGCGGGTTTAGTGGTTCATCCTGGTGCGGGTAACCAAAGCGGTACCTTGATGAATGCATTGTTGCATCATTGCCCTGGTATTGAGTTGGTGCCACGTGCTGGTATTGTGCACCGTCTGGATAAAGACACCACAGGTTTGATGGTGGTGGCTAAAACCGTTGAAGCGCAAACCCACTTAGTGGCAGCGCTACAGGCGCGTGATATTACCCGTGAATATGAAGCGATTGTCACAGGTACTATTATTGCTGGTGGTACAGTCGATGAGCCAATCGATCGTCACCCGACTAAGCGTACCCATATGGCAGTAGTTCATAATGGTAAGCCAGCGATGACTCACTACCGCGTAGCGGAAAAGTTTAGAGCGCATACACGTCTAAGACTGCGTCTAGAGTCGGGTCGTACTCACCAAATTCGTGTACATATGGCACACATTGGTCATGTATTGGTTGGTGATCCTGTTTATGCGGGTCGCCCACGTCCACCAAAAGGTGCTGCACCGGATTTCTTCGAGACTTACATGGGCTTTAAGCGTCAAGCACTGCACGCGGTAAGACTTGAGCTAGCGCACCCATTTACCTGCGAAATCATGAGCTGGCAAGCGCCAATCCCTGAGGATATGGTGAAGCTGACTAAAGCGCTACGTAAAGACACTGAAGAAAATCCGTCAAGCTACTAATGACGACGAAAATAGAAAATTCAGCTTGGTTTATCCCACCAGGGGTAAACTTGGCTTTTTCTACTCGAGAAGGTGGCTGCAGCTTGCCACCTTTTGCTAGCCTTAATCTCGGGCTGCATGTTGGCGATGACCCGCAAAAGGTATTAGCTAACCGTCAGCTTATTGAGCAGCAGCTCTCTCTTCCTGCAACCCCTGCTTGGCTTGAACAAATTCACAGTATCGATGTCATCGATGCGGACAACTCCCGTGTTCACCATGCCGATGGCAGTTATACTCGTCGTTCAGATCAAGTGTGTGTGGTAATGACGGCCGATTGCTTGCCAGTGTTATTGTGCGATGAAAATGGTACCGAAGTCGCAGCTGTACATGCCGGCTGGCGCGGATTATGCGATGGGATTATTGAAGCGGCTATCGATAAGTTTACTCATCAGCCAACTGAGTTGGTGGCTTATTTAGGACCAGCGATTGGGCCAAGCAAATTCGAAGTAGGCGCTGAGGTTAAGGCCCAGTTTGAGGCCAAGCATCCACAAGTCGCGAAATTTTTTACGCCGCATACAGATGCTAATGGTCAGGCTAAGTTCCTAGCTGATATTCAAGGTCTTGCAGAATTTAGATTGGCTTTGTTAGGGGTAAAGCGTGTTTTTAAAGATCAACGCTGCACCGTTTCTGATGAAAGCAACTTCTTTTCCTATCGCCGCGATGGCATTACCGGCCGTATGGCATCATTTATTTGGCTTAATCGCTAACTTTATTACTTAGCGTTGACTTGATTTTGTTCAAATAGCCCCCATCTTTTAAGTAACAAAGATTCTGTACCCATAGCAGAGTCATCTTTTCTTATGTGAATAGAAGTGCGAATGGATTTATATCGTTTATATGTACGGTATTAATGCTATCCAATTCGGTTTCTCGAAGCTGATATGCAATGTTCATTGCCTTTTATTGACTAATTTTAATGAGTTATCGGAGGATTTATGCGACTCGATCGTATGACCAATAAATTCCAGATTGCTATCTCGGATGCTCAGTCATTGGCACTAGGCCGAGATCATCAATTTATCGAACCGTCACACCTGATGATGGCACTGCTAAATCAAGATGGTGGTTCAATTCACCCTCTACTGACTCAAGCGGGGATCCAAGTGAGTACCCTGCGCTCTTTATTGAGTCAAGATTTAGAGCAAAGACCGCAAGTCGAAGGGACGGGCGGCGATGTGCAGCTATCCCAAGCATTAATTCGCCTGCTTAATTTATGCGACAAGCTAGCGCAGAAGCGCAAAGACAAATTTATCTCTAGCGAACTGTTTGTATTAGCGGCACTCGAGGGCAATGATGCTTTAGCGCAAGCGCTGAAGCAGTCTGGTGCGACAAAAGAGTTAATGGAGTCGACCATTGAGCAGATCCGCAATGGCCAAAACGTTGATGACCCTAATGCTGAAGATCAACGCCAAGCGCTGAAGAAGTTTACCGTCGATCTTACCGAACGAGCGGAGCAGGGTAAGTTAGACCCGGTTATTGGTCGTGACGATGAAATTCGCCGTACTATCCAAGTGCTGCAGCGTCGTAGTAAGAATAACCCTGTGCTGATTGGTGAGCCTGGCGTGGGTAAAACGGCAATTGTTGAAGGACTCGCTCAGCGGATCATTAACAATGAGGTTCCTGAGGGCATTAAGAATAAGCGTGTTTTGTCATTAGACATGGGCGCGTTAGTGGCTGGTGCTAAATACCGTGGTGAATTTGAGGAACGTTTAAAAGCTGTGCTCAATGAGCTTTCTCAAGAAGAGGGACAAGTGATCCTCTTTATTGACGAGCTGCATACCATGGTCGGTGCGGGTAAGTCTGATGGGGCGATGGATGCAGGTAATATGCTTAAACCTGCTCTGGCTCGTGGTGACTTACACTGCGTAGGTGCCACAACACTGGATGAGTATCGTCAGTACATTGAGAAAGATGCAGCTCTTGAGCGTCGTTTCCAGAAAGTCTTGGTTGACGAGCCAAGTGTTGAAGACACTATCGCGATCTTGCGTGGTCTTAAAGAGCGTTATGAGTTACACCATCACGTTGAAATTACCGATCCTGCTATCGTGGCGGCGGCGAGCATGTCGCACCGCTATATCTCAGATCGTAAATTGCCTGATAAGGCGATAGACCTGATTGATGAGGCGGCATCGAGTATCCGTATTCAGATTGACTCTAAGCCAGAATCTTTAGACAGATTAGAGCGGCGTGCAATTCAGTTAAAACTGGAAGAGCAGGCGGTAAGCAAAGAGGAAGATGAAGCGAGTTTACGCCGTTTAGAAGTGTTGCGCAGTGAGCTGAAAGATATCGAGGCAAAAGCGGCAGAGCTAAATGAGATTTGGCATACCGAGAAGGCGGCATTAGCGGGAACTCAGCATATTAAGGCTGATCTTGAGCAAGCTAGAATGGATATGGAGGTGGCTAAGCGTGCAGGTGACTTAACTCGTATGTCGGAGCTGCAGTATGGGCGTATTCCAGAGCTAGAAAAGCAGCTTGATCTTGCTTCGCAAGCAGAGATGCAAGATATGACGCTATTGCGTAATAAGGTCACCGATGTCGAGATTGCCGAAGTGCTATCTAAGGCCACAGGTATTCCTGTGTCTAAGATGCTTGAAGGTGAGCGCGACAAATTGCTTAAGATGGAAGATGCGCTGCATGAGCGGGTGATTGGCCAAAATGAAGCGGTCGATTCGGTTTCCAATGCTATTCGTCGTAGTCGCGCAGGTTTAGCCGATCCTAATCGCCCAATTGGTTCGTTCCTGTTCTTAGGCCCAACTGGTGTGGGTAAGACTGAGCTGTGTAAGTCACTAGCCAAGTTCCTGTTCGATACCGAGTCTGCATTAGTGCGAATCGACATGTCTGAATTTATGGAGAAGCATTCGGTATCGCGCCTAGTCGGTGCCCCTCCAGGATATGTGGGCTATGAAGAGGGAGGTTACTTAACTGAAGCCGTGCGACGTAAGCCCTATTCGGTGATCTTGCTTGATGAGGTCGAGAAGGCACACCCTGATGTATTTAATATCTTGCTACAGGTATTAGATGATGGTCGCCTTACCGATGGTCAGGGGCGTACGGTAGATTTCAGAAACACCGTTGTGATAATGACTTCGAATCTAGGTTCTGATCTTATTCAGCTCGGTTTCGGTACTCAGTCCTATGATGAGATGAAGTCAGATGTGATGCAGGTAGTGACGCAAAACTTCAGGCCAGAGTTTTTGAACCGTATCGATGAGGCTGTTGTGTTCCATCCATTGGATGAGCAAAACATAGCCCATATTGCCGCGATTCAGATTGAAGGGCTTAAGAAGCGTCTTGCCGAGAAAGACTACGGACTAGAGATGACTGATGAGGCACTATCACTGATTGCACGAGCGGGGTTTGATCCTATCTATGGTGCAAGACCGCTTAAGAGAGCGTTGCAGCAAGAGGTTGAAAACCCATTGGCGCAGCAGATCCTCAGCGGTGAACTCTTGCCGGGTAAGGATATTAAGGTTTCGGTTGCTGATGATGCCTTGGTCTTTGCACAATAAGTTAGAACCTAAGCATTAGCTGTTTAGTGGAAGGCTTCAACTTAGGTTGAAGCCTTTTTTGTTTGAAAAATTAACCATAACACATCGTTGATAATGTATATTCGGGGTAGGTGGCGATTAATTAACCTAAATCTATTTACTTTCAATAGCTAACTTTTACCGTTTGGTTATTTAGTTGAGTTGGTAATATTTGAGTAATGGACAATACTCAACGTTAACGTTGAATAAGCTATTTTGACACTTGATATGGACACGGAGCAGAGCATCATGAAAAAACAATTAGCCCTTATCGCATTAGCTTCCTTAAGCGTGATTGGCTGTACAAGTTCTAATTATGAGAAAGAGCAAACGTCCGCGCCATATATTGGCGAAGGTAATAAGGAATATGAGAGTCTCTATCATTATGGTTATTACCGCGGCTGCAAGAATGCCTATGTGATGAAGCAGCAACAAACTGAATTATATGACTCGATAAAGAAAGATACCGCACTTGATGGAATAGATCGCTTCGACTCAGGTTGGGATGCTGGCCTTAAAGCGTGTGAAGATGGAGTGCCTCGCTCTATGTATAACTTAAAAGCGAATAAGTAGCGTGACTCGGTAAGAAAACAGACTCAATCGAGTCTGTTTTCTTCGGTAAAATTCGAGAGCCGATGAGGCGTCAATGAACTCTATTTTACGCAAAAGAGTTTAATCTTCTGCTTATGCTCGGCGATTGCTGCTTGTCTCTGCTCTTCCGTCATCGCAACAACCTTACCTGACTCTGCATCTTTCTTATTTAATTTACTGTGAGTTGTAAGCACATTAAGGCTATGTTGAGCGTTCTTACAGATCCCTTCCGCTTGTTTCTTATCGTTCTGGGTAATGGCTGCAGCTTTCTTCTCTAAATCTGTTGGAGCCTTATCTGCTACCGATGCGGATGGCGCTACTGTGCCTATCTGCTTGGGCTCGATATCTTCACTATAGAGTTTATCTGGATTGCTTCGTTCTTGAGTATTTTCAGGTGGCTGTTGACTATAGTGGGTAACACCTTTGTCATCGACCCAGGTGTAGATAACATTGGCTAGGACAGGTGAGGATGAGAGCGCAATAGCCAGAAGTGCGCTAGCCACGGTATTTGCGCAGTTTGGTATCGAAAGGTTCGTGCTACCTATTTTTATTGTTTTAGTCATTTTGCTATCCATAGTTAAAATGAATCTTCACTAATAAAGTGGGGAGATCTTATGCTTCATGCTAGCGTGAATACTTTAGAATGCCAATATGGCAATAAACTATACAATAAGTAGCACTATATAAGAGGTGGCAATAGATTTAGGGAGAGCCTTAAGGTAAAGGAGTTGCTTCTTAACTGGCGGCAAGAAACTGTCAAGTCCCCCTTAGATAGGAGCAGAGCTAGGCTCACATCTATGTTGAACTAAGTGCTTTTGCTGGATTAAACCGCATAGTGGCTCATTAATGTTCGTTTAGTTAAGTTATTTAGATTTTATTGAAAAAGCCCCTTGCGCTCATCTTAAATCTCCCTATAATGCGCATCCACTGACACGGCACAGCAGGCCACCTACCCAGCGTTAAGCTAGATAGGGCGGGACTTGCAGCAGAGTTAGAGAGATTAACTTCTACGGAAATTAACCTCAGGTGACAACCGCTTTAAGAGCTTCGGGTAGCGACTTCTGATTAAGAAATCACCGCTTGAAAAACTTCTTAAAATAAGCGCTTGACGCCGACACTGGAGGGTGTAGAATACGCCTCCTCAGCCAAACGACCTAAGCGTCTAAGGCGAAGTCTGAAAGGCGACTTCACGCTCTTTAACAATATGACAAGCAAATCTGTGTGGACACTCACAGAGATTAAGTTATTCGAAACTGTCTTACTTCTTTCTAGTAAAGAGTGAAGCAGTCAAAAATTTACTTAATGAATGAGTGTTCATAGCAATATGACTTTTGTCTTCACTTTTTTAAAAAGTGAAAGCAAAAAATACAGAATTCATTGAGCCGTTCGACGTAGTCGAACAAAAAAACTTTAATTGAAGAGTTTGATCATGGCTCAGATTGAACGCTGGCGGCAGGCCTAACACATGCAAGTCGAGCGGTAACACAAGGGAGCTTGCTCCTGAGGTGACGAGCGGCGGACGGGTGAGTAATGCCTGCCT
>NZ_JAKEVD010000016.1 GCF_022398325.1 Shewanella sp. Isolate13 | reverse complement strand
GCGTTTAGGGTTCATGATTTATTCATTATTTATAATTTTTTTCTTTTTCTCTATGGATGGAAACGCTGATTACTTAGTAGACAGAATCCCTGGTAGTAATGGATTTGTTTATGACTATTATGTAACCATCCTATTCTTCTTGATGCTTCTTTTAGGCTATACAAATTTTCGCATGAGCTCTGAAGCTAAAAAGCATAGAAAAAGAATATCCGCTATGGTTGATGGGATAATTTTAGAGTTAGAGAAGCTTATAGATATAGATGGAAAAAGCTAACAAGTGGCTGCATCGGACTCGTCAAACTGTCACTTGTTTTGCTAAAAACCAGCAAAACAATCGCCAGTTTAACTCACCGCTGAGCCAGGCGTTATATGCCTTTTCAGGATGAGGGAGCACAATGAAAGTATCGATAGGGAATTTAAGCGCTTGGTTTATTATTATCGGTACTCTTTGTTTTTCAATGTTCATACCTTGGCTTGCTTATAAATCTATCACTAATAATAGTGAATACGATTACTTACTACTTTTCAGCATCCTTGTTGGTACACTGCTTTCCATTGCTCACTATATTTTGGCTTTTTTTGTAAAATGTCCTGAATGCGGTAAGTTGTTAACCGTAAGAGGTTTTAAGGAAGTTAAACGTAATACTCATGACAGTGGTTTGGAAGTTGCTTTCTTATGGTTTACCAATAAAGTCTATTGTATGCATTGTGGTAAAAAAGTTGATAAAAGCGCCATATAACAAGCAACTAAAGCGGGACTTTTAACAGTTGGCTGGGTTCCGCTTCGCTTCACATTGTAGCCAACTATTAAAAGCCCCTTAGTGTGGGCGTTATGTTTCCCGAGTACCCCACGTTTAGAGAGAGGTTGATTTTGTTAAAGTGTGAAATGTCAGTAGGTACGATTAATGTGGATGACAGCAGTGATGAATGTTTTACTGCTCCAATAAGAGTTGCCTTTCTTGACAATGAGGAATATGAATTCTTACTTGAAGATTACATAGACGATTCAAGCAAAGAAGATTTTCATAAAGCAATCAACAACTTCATAAATCTAGATAAAAGCGTTCTCAATGATGTAAGTGAGTTTGTTTATCAATATTACCTAAAAACCTTGAATTACCTTAGCCCTGAGGATGATTGGTATATTGAAATTGAAAAGCCGAAGGATGTTTGGCAATTTGTACAGTTTGGCTGTGAACCAGTTGCGTCTCGTCGAGATGAAGATAATAGAATATACATTTCATTTGCATGTAATTGTGATTGGGAGCGAGAGCATGGGCTACAGTTAGTGTTCAAAGATGGCAGCTATATCAACAAACTAGGGGGATATGATGGCCATTTAACTAACTCGGATGCTTTTGGTGATGAATCTCTAGAAGACGTTATTTACAAATAAACATAACAAACTGTTTAAGAGTGATTCGCACGCGTGGCATTTTTACTATGCGTCGATTTTTAGTGTTTAAGGTGGCATTCGGAGGCTCCGGTATTGCGTGTCTCATACCTTAACAAGGCGTTATCGTAATCTGCACACAATACTTTCCCTAATAAGAGTCATCACTTCCAAAGCTTTGACTCTAACCAATTCCTGTCCAAAAGTAATTTAGAAGCTTGTTTTATTTTTAACCATAGCTACAAAGCAAGATGAACCTATTAAGCGTACAGGAAACATTTATTCCCCATCGAAGTTGCCGAGGTCATTGAAGAACAATCGCGTGAGCGAGTCATGGATGATCAGGTGGCCTTAGGTGAGCCATGGACGGCGAATATGAGGCGATAGCGATTTTCGAAAATGACTGAGGGTCAACAACTTCGTCGGGGCGGCAGGGACTCTTTATAAAAGAAATGGTCAAGAGGGGGAAGCTGTAGTCCCCCTCTTGCCCGAGTGTGAGCTGGAAGCTCACGACCTTTTATCAAACGAAGTTTGATTTTTAAGTGTCGTAGGGCTGAGAAAGCCAACTCAAATTGGCAAAAACGTTGCTGGCGTTAAACCAGCAACATTCAGAACAATAGTTAGTGCAGCTTCAAGTGTGGGTGGATAATTCGGCTGATCCCTTTGGCAAACATTAATAGGGTGCCTTTAATTGGGCCGTGTAGCTCAATCAAGTGTCTGCGGTATAAAGAGGTATAAACGAAGCGGGCAATCTTACCTTCAACCATGACGCCGCCACCGATAAAGGACATCAAGTTACCCACAGTGTGGAACTTTGATAGATTAACCAAGGCGCCTAAGTCTTTATAGACATAGTTATTTGAAGCAGGCTTGCCCGCTAACAATAATTTGATGTTGTCGGCAGTCATCAATGCCATCTGTCTTGCTGACTGGCCGCGAGGTGGTACCCAGCTGCCATCTTCTTGGGGGCAAGCCGCACAGTCACCGATAGCAAATATCGCTGGATCGCGAGTGGTTTGCATATTTTGCTGCACCATCACTTGGTTGATATGGTTGCTTTCAAGGCCGCCGATATCTTTCAAGAAATCTGGAGCTTTAACTCCAGTAGACCAGATCACCATATCAGACGGGATAAACTCGCCTTCAGAAGTATGCAGACCCTCTTCGGTGACTTGATTGATGCGAGTGTTGGTCATCACTTTCACACCAATAGCGGTGAGCTCTTTAGCGACAGAGGCCGAGATCTCCTCTTTCTCTACCTTAGGTAGAATACGCTCATCAGCCTCAATAAGGGTAATTTCCAGTAAGCTGCTATCGATTTTATAACCGAAACCGCGTAGCTGCTCAACGGCGTGATGCATCTCCGCCGACATTTCAACACCTGTCGCACCAGCGCCAACCACAGCAATTTTTATCTTGTCATCGAGTTGGTGGTGGCTAGCATAGCGCATAAATTTATTTAGTAGCATGGTGCGAATTTCCATCGCTTGCTCTGTGCTATCTAAAAATACGCAATGCTCTCGAACGCCGGGGATATTAAAGTCGTTGGCGATGCTACCAATGGCAATGACCAAGTAGTCATAATCGATGCGACGAGCGGGCAATAGCTCACGGCCTTTGTTATCGCAAATAGGAGCTAGAATAACCTGCTTTGCTTCTCTATCAATATCCGTCATCGCTCCTTGTTGGAAGTGATAGCCGTGACTCGCAGCATGGCCACGATAACTGATAGCATCAATGCCTATGTCTAATGCCCCTGTGGCAACTTCATGCAGAAGTGGTTTCCAAATGTGGCTTTCGGCGCAGTCAACCAGTGTGACTCTCGCTTTTCCTTTACGCCCTAAATGGTGACCGAGTTTAGTAGCGATCTCCATTCCACCAGCGCCGCCACCAACGATGACAATATTGGCCATTTCATGCATGAGTTTTTAATCCTTAAGTCGATGGAACTGTAAAATAAATATTAATCAATGCCAGTGATTAAACACCACTTTACGAGAATATTAACTTTGGTTATCTATTGTTCTATATCGAGAATAGTCACCAAAAATAGGCTTAAAAAGTGTAGCAGTAGATATGTAAAACGGCAATTACCCATGTTTTAAGCTTTGAATGCCTAAAAAGTGTGAGTATTCTTTGCTATATTATTGTATTTAATTGTTTTGTCGTTTTGGTTTGAAAATTTTACCACCCTTGTTGGGTCGGTATTTGACTAAGCTAATGTGAGGGAAATTGCAGAAGGAAAGTCAGAAGTGTGATCTTGCGCTGTTAATTGCAGTGAAAGAAAGGCGGCACGCTCTATCGGTAAAGCATGCCGACTGACTATTAAAGCTTGCTTAAGCGTGACTTATAGTCTTCGATAACGTGCTCCATGATCTCTTGCACAGAGGTATCTTTAGTTTTGTTATCCATAAAGACTTTGAACGTGACCAATGCATGTTTGTCATCTTTGAGGCGACTATTTTGCATTGCAAAGTAGGCTTGCTCCTGCTCACATTCTCTAACAACATATCCATCATGTTCAAATAGTCGGTTGCCAGAATGGCCGTGCCACTTAGTAATTCTGTCTAGTGCTATTTCACATGAGCGGTTCAACTCAATATGATTGCGCCAGCTTGTTGGGTGCGCGGGATCCTTAATGTGAGGGCATCGGACTGTGTAGTTGTATACATGAGAGATTGCTGTCATAAATTACCTACCTGTTCGCTGTGACTAGTACCATCTTAGGCACTGTTTTTTTACTTGGTCAACCACGTGAGTGGTTTGGGCGTATTTTATGCTTTTTCTTTGAACAACGATTAATCTACTGAAATCTATGGTTTTTCTGTGCATATTCAAGTTTAGTTAACTTAGCTTCCCTAAAAATTCATCTGCAAATCAGTAAATGCTATCAAGTTAACTTGTTATCTATTTTCTATATGCTAGTTAAAACCTTAGTCGCTGTACCTCCTGTTTACCATGACATTTGCGTTGATAACTTTGTCCCAGATCGCACTTTTATTGATGAGCTCGAATAAGTAGCTGCTTTGGCTAATAAAGCAACAGTTGAATTGCGTTTTCCTGACTCATTGAATTGAGTTGTTGCCCGATTTTTCACTACGCATGTCACGCAGCTGTTAACTGTATAGGCAAATTTTTGTTAATGGGTTTATTTTGTGTGCTACTTAAGTCTATAATTTCAGGATAAAAATAAAGCACATATCCTATCTATCTGGAGGCT
The DNA here is from genome assembly GCF_022398325.1 of Shewanella sp. Isolate13. Taxonomy (GTDB): domain Bacteria; phylum Pseudomonadota; class Gammaproteobacteria; order Enterobacterales; family Shewanellaceae; genus Shewanella. The sequence goes on along the minus strand of NZ_JAKEVD010000016.1, from coordinate 96,556 downwards.
TAAATGGCCGATTCATCAGTTACAAAAATTAAGTTGTTGATGTTAATTCTCAGCGCCGCGGTTATTTCAGGTTGTGGTGATGCACCTGCACCGCAGCAAGCCGTGCTTCCGAGTGTTATCGTTAATACCGCCCATAAAGAGATGATAACGCCTAAGTCTGAGTTTGTTGGCCGAACTAGAGCGTCAGAAGATGTGGTGATAAAACCGCAGATCCAGGGGCAGTTACTCAAACGTAGCTATGTTGAAGGTGATGATATCAAGGCTGGCGACTTGTTATTTGAAATTGACCCATCTACCTATGAGGCTGAGCTTGCTCAGCATCAAGCGGTATTAAAGCAAGCAAAAGCCTCAAGAGATGTGGCTGTGATGAACTGGGAGCGTGGTCGTCGCTTGTTACCCGATGGCATGATCAGTGCTCAGGATATGGATGAATTAACCAGTCGAAAACTCACCACTGCAGCAGGTGTCGTGCAAGCTGAAGCTGCGGTAGAGGCTGCCAAACTCCAACTTAGCTATACCAAAATTTACGCGCCGATTTCTGGGCGAGTGAGCCAGTCAAAAGTCAGTCTTGGTGACATCATCACACCTCAAACTGAGATGGCGAATATCGTGCAGCTTCAGCCTATGTGGGTTAACTTCCAAGTGGCCGAGAAGGCCTTAATCACAGCACAACAGCAATTTTCAAAAGCGAAAAACAAAGATGTAAAGATTCAAGACTTGGTTATGCGGTTGCGTCTACCGAATGGCACCATGTTTGATGAAGTTGGCTATATCGACTTTATTGGTAACCGAGTCGATGCCGCAACGGGTACCTTGCCTGTTCGAGCTACCTTTAAGAATGCTAATAGCTTAATGCTACCAGGGCTGTTTGTAACACTCGTTGTAGAGTCACCGTTAACTGAAAATGCTTTGCTTATCCCTCAAGCTGCGGTGCAAGAGGATCAGCAGGGGCGCTTTGTTATGGTGCTTAATGAGCAAGATGAAGTGCAAAAACGTGTGGTAGAACTTGGTGAACGCTTTGGTGTGGAGTGGCGCGTACTTAGCGGTTTAGAAGATGGTGATCGTATCGTTGTTGAAGGGCTACAGAAAATTCGTCCAGGCATTAAGGTTAATCCAGTTGAGCAAGAAGTGGTGCCTTTTAAAGACGATGAAAAATCATAGCTTGAGGTTGTGATTAAACCAATACGCTTAATCGCTTACTTCGTAATTAGCAGCATTATTCGCTGCCCAAGCCTTATATTAGGGCTGACAGGGGAACGTCATGATCAGTGAGTTTTTTATTAACAGACCCAAGTTTGCTTTTGTGATCTCAACCGTTTTGACCTTGGTTGGTTTGATTGCTATTCCTGTGCTGTCGGTTGCAGAATTTCCAGAAATCGCGCCGCCGCAGGTGAGTGTTTCAACCAGTTACTCTGGTGCCAGTGCCGATATCGTTAAAGATACCATTGCACAACCTATTGAAGCCGAAGTTAACGGTGTCGAAGGCATGCTCTATATGGAGTCAAAGAGTGCCAATGATGGTAGCTACTCGTTAAATGTGACTTTCGATGTGGGCACCGATGCCGATATGGCGCAGGTCAAGGTGCAAAACCGAGTACAGCAGGCGATGCCGCGCCTACCGGAAGAAGTAAAGCGTCAAGGGGTTAAGGTTGAGAAGCAAAGCCCTAACATGTTGATGGTAGTGAACCTTGTTTCCCCTAATGAAACCTTCGACTCGTTGTTTATTACTAACTATGCTGGTCTGAATGTGAAAGATGCCTTAGCGCGCCAGTACGGTGTGTCAAAGGTGCAGGTTATTGGTGCGCTCGACTATGCGATGCGTATTTGGCTCGATCCCGATCAGATGGCAAGCCTTGGGGTGACCGCTACTGATGTAATTGGCGCATTGCAGGAGCAGAACATTCAAGTGGCGGCAGGGCGAATTGGTGCCGCACCAGTGGATCCCGACCAGCAGTTTCAGTACACCCTGCAAACCAAGGGGCGTCTTAAAGATCCGCAAGAGTTTTATGATGTGATGATCCGTGCCAACAACGATGGCTCAAAAGTGGTTGTTGGTGATGTGGCTCGGGTAGAACTTGGTTCGCAAACCTACGATGCTCAGGGTAAGTTAAATAATAAACCTTCGGCGATTATTGCTATTTACCAATCACCAGATGCTAATGCTCTAGAGGTAGGTAAAGCGATCAAAGCCGAGATGGAGAAGCTATCGGAGCGTTTCCCCAATGATCTTGAGTACGAAGTGCTTTATGACACCACGGAGTTCGTTGAAACTTCGATTAAAGAGGTGGTACAGACTCTGTTTGTCTCGATTGCGCTGGTGGTCTTTGTGGTGTTTATCTTCTTACAGGACGCCCGTTCAACCTTAGTACCTGGCATTGCTATTCCTGTGTCGCTTATCGGTACGTTTGCCTTCTTGTTGCTGTTTGGCATGAGCATCAATACGGTTTCGCTATTCGCACTTATCTTAGCTATCGGTATCGTGGTGGATGACGCTATCGTAGTGGTGGAAAACGTCACTCGCCTGATGCAAGACGAAGGGTTATCACCGAAAGAGGCGACCTCTAAGGCGATGAAAGAGGTAACAGGGCCAATTGTTGCGACCACCTTAGTACTGCTCGCTGTATTTGCTCCTACGGCTGTGATGCCGGGGATAACCGGCCAGATGTATGCGCAGTTTTCGGTAACCATCTGTATTGCAGTATTGATCTCATCGATTAACGCATTAACCCTTAGCCCTGCATTGTGTGCTTCACTATTGCGAGCGCCTAAGCAACATGAAAAAGGTTTTCATGCGGCTTTCAACAGGCAGTTTGAGCGTTTTACTGGTAAGTATATGAAGCTAGTGTCGTCACTGACGCGCAAGCTCGCATTAGTAGGTATCGTTTATGCCTGCTTAATTCTGTTAACTGGTGGAGTGGCTAAAATCTTACCGTCGGGCTTTGTGCCAATGGAAGATAAGAAAGCCTTTATGGTGGATATTCAACTGCCTGACGGTGCATCACTTAACCGTACCGAAGATGTGATGCGCGATCTGGTGAAGCTGACACTCGCCGAGCCAGGAGTGGAAAATGTCATTCACGCCAGTGGTTTTAGTATCTTGACGGGATCGGTCTCTTCAAACGGTGGCTTGATGATTGTGACCCTGTCGACTTGGGATGAACGTGATTCGCCGGATATGGTGGAGTCGGCAATTGTGGCCAAGTTGCAAGCTAAATATGCCGCTAATCCAGCGGTGAAGGCGATGGCTTTCTCACTGCCGCCGATCCCAGGTGTGGGTAGCGTCGGTGGTTTTGAGTTTGTATTGCAAGACACTCAGGGCCGAACACCACAGGAGCTTGCATCTGTGATGCGCGCCTTAATTATGAAGGCAAATGAGCAGCCTGAAATAGCCATGGCCTTTAGTAACTTCCGCGCAGATGTGCCGCAGATGTTTGTCGATGTTGATAGAGATAAGGCTAAGGCGCTTGGGGTGTCGCTCAATGAGATCTTCTCGACCATGCAAACTATGCTGGGTTCTATGTACGTCAATGACTTTAACCGTTTTGGTAAGGTGTTTAGAGTAATCCTACAGGCGGAGTCTGAGTATCGTAATTCAGACCGAGATATCTCTCGCTTCTACGTACGTTCTAATACGGGGGAGATGGTTCCTTTGAGTACGTTAGTCACTGTGACGCCGATTTTAGGCCCGGATGTGATGAATAATTACAACATGTTTAGCTCCACAACCATTAATGGTTTCCCGGCTCCTGGCTTTAGTTCTGGTGATGCGATTAGCGCTATGGAGCGTGCGGCCAATGAGTCTCTGCCAACGGGTTATACCTTTGAGTGGACCGGGCAAACGTACCAAGAGATTAAGGCGGGGAATTTGGCGCCGCTGATTTTCGGACTGGCGTTAATCTTTACTTATCTGTTCTTGGTAGCTCAATACGAGAGTTGGACCATTCCATTTGCGGTTATCTTAGCGGTGCCGATTGCGGTATTAGGTGCATTCCTCAATATTCTGTTGGTGGGGGCTGACTTAAACCTCTACGCCCAGATTGGTCTGGTGCTACTGATTGGTCTCGCCTGTAAGAACGCCATCTTGATCGTTGAGTTTGCTAAGCAGTTAAGAGAAGAGGGCAAGAGTATATTAGAGGCGGGCGAGACGGCGGCAAGACTGCGTTTCCGTGCGGTACTGATGACGGCATTCTCCTTCCTATTAGGCGTACTGCCACTGGTTGTTGCTACCGGTGCTGGAGCGGGGAGTCGCCGCGCCCTTGGTTACTCAGTGTTTGGCGGTATGTTAGCGGCCACAATCGTAGGTACATTGTTGGTGCCAGTGTTTTACGTCATTATGCAGAAGATGCGAGAAAAGGTGAAAGGTCAGTCTTAAGACAGCAAGACAGGCATTAACTTATGCCCCTAGAATGCTAGTTGTAGAGTGCTAGCTATAGAATGAAGGCCTGCTTTTATCGCAGGCCTTTTTATTTTCAGCTACTTTTAGCCCTAAACCACCATTTTCAGTAGATTTAGCCTATACAGCCATTCCTAATCTGCGGCGTCATCACGCGATGCTGATCGAAAGGCCTGAAGTGTTTATTGTGAAGGGCAATTAAAGGCTTTATTGCCTGGTTAAATTTAGTCTTTTAAGCAGGTGGTTTGAACTGGGCGTTTGAATTTAGGTATGAATATCTAGGGGGCGCTGCGATTGATTAGCGATGGCAGATTAGCGCAGAGATAGTGCCGAAAGGAAAAAGCCCACTCCAAGGAGTGGGCTTCTAAGCTTGCTTTAACTTTTGCAGGGAAAAAGCGAACCAGCCAATTATACCAAATGTGTATCCCTTTGTATCACCATTTAAGATTAAAATAGTCTTAAATAGTGATGTTGTGCTGGATTTTACATCATTTTAGATTTTTTACTTCTTTAAAAGTTAAGTTCACAAATGATTAGCTTCCAGTAATCGGCCGCTGAAGTGAGAAGTGAACGATAGCAAGCTCATTGTTGGGAGCGTAATTTGCCTGCTACCGTTACCTCTTACTCAATTAACAGAGGCTCAGTATCAAAGTGCGTTAGTGAAGATTTGGCAGATCTCCTCATGGGTTGCCTGCTTAGGGTTTGTCAACCCACAGGCATCTTTTAGGGCGTTGTCGGCAAGTGTCGGAATATCTTCAGCCTTCACACCTAGTTTAGTGAGGTTTTCTGGGATATTTACCGCTACGGAGAGGGCTTTAATTGCGGTAATCGCAGCCTCAGCGCCTTGCTCGTCAGTCATTGCCGACACATCAACGCCCATTGCCTTAGCCACATCTTTCAGACGACCAGGAACGACTTGTGCGTTGTAGGCCTGAACATGGGGGAGTAACAGCGCGTTACATACACCATGAGGTAGGTCGTAGAAGCCACCTAGTTGATGCGCCATGGCATGAACATAGCCAAGGCTAGCGTTATTAAATGCCATACCCGCAAGGAACTGGGCATAAGCCATCTGATCACGTGCCTCGATACTTTGACCGTTTTCAACCGCTTCAATCAAGTTACCCTGAATAAGCTCGATAGCTTTAATTGAACAGGCATCGGTAATTGGATTCGCCGCGATAGAAACATAAGCTTCGATAGCGTGAGTCAGTGCATCCATACCCGTTGCTGCAGTTAGACCGGCAGGCTTAAGTAGCATTAGTTCTGGGTCGTTAACTGACAAGATTGGGGTGGTGTTCTTGTCGACAATAGCCATCTTGATATGACGCTCTTCATCGGTAATGATGCAGAAACGGGTCATTTCACTCGCAGTGCCCGCCGTGGTGTTGATCGCAACTAGGGGAAGCTGTGGCTTAGTAGAGACATCTAAGCCCTCATAATCTTTAATGTTGCCGCCGTTAGTGGCAACAAGTGCGATGCCTTTTGCACAGTCGTGGGGTGAGCCACCACCTAACGAGATGACAAAATCACAGTTGTTTGCGGTTAAGATCTCAAGACCCGCCTCAACGTTGCCAACAGTTGGGTTTGGCTGAACGCCATCGAACACCACCGAGCGAATATCATTGCTGGCAAGTTTGTCGGTGACTTGGGCGACAAGACCGATTTCAACTAGCGGTTTGTCTGTAACAATTAATGCATTTTTGAAGCCCAGAGACTTGATGTCTCCAATGGCCTCAGTGACGGCGTCTTGCCCTAAGATATTGACAGATGGGATGAAAAATTTAGCAGCCATAAGAATCACCTATACGCTTAATGTTAAAAGTTGTTATCTTTTCTGGTAATTAAAGTACCAACACTAATGGCATAAAGGTGTGATCTTGCTCTAACAATCGCTAGGGTTGGCTGAGAATTCGCTCAAAAGTTGGATCTATCTTCCTTATCTTGTAATTTTATGACATGAAAGGGGGCATTAAGTGGCTTATGGATCGTTAATTGCTCTAAAGCTGGCGCTTAACCTTCTAAAAACGGTTAAAGAAGTAGGCTGCTATCTATCTCATGAAACTGATTTACTGAATCGATAAGTGATTTTGCTGTTAAGCTTGGTACACCATACACTTGCGTTTCGACACTATATTTTTGGTGAATTTTTTGCATCAAGAGATCGAAGTCTCCATCACCAGAGAGTAAGATCACTGCGTCAACCTCACTGGCGGCTTCCATAATATCGATAGTGATCCCCACATCCCAATCTCCCTTAGCAGAGCCATCGCTGCGTTGGATAAAAGGCTTAAGTTTTACCTCAAAGCCGATATGCTTGAGTGCGTCTTGAAACTTCAGCTGACCATCGTCACCACGATGAATGGCATAAGCGGTAGCCGCTGTTATTTCACCTTCATAACCGAGATGCTGCCAAAGTTTGCGGTAATTAAATTGGCGGCCATAGGCTTGGCGGCAGGTGTAATAGATGTTTTGCACATCGACAAATAGGGCGATTTTTTTCACTGTATGCTCGTTTGGTTAGCTTGGAAATTAAGGTGTGCGCGCTATGGCAAAGGGCACTAGAGTATAAAGAATACTATTGCATAGGCGTAAAAATAGCGAAGCTTTTAGCGAGAGATTATCGATATAACCACAGGATAAAGGCTGTTTTAGTGACGGTGTTAACCGCGATGGTTAACGATGCTAAATATAGAGGTCTACATGAGCCATGCGTCTTTGGGGGGCTTGGCGGCGGTCATACAGATCTAGCCTATTGTTTTGTTCGTTGACTCGCCTATCTATGCGAGTTCGGCGCTCCGTTATAAATTGACCATTGATATTAAAGGTTTCATATAACATGGGTTCTAGAACGTTCGGCTGTGGTTTTTGCATAGGCATAACCTGACAGGTGACAATGAGTGTTAAGTATAGATAAGAATCACTCACCTAGTATCAAGCCAAGTTTTCAGTAGTTGGTTCGAGTTGACCTAAAGAAGTGGCTTGCGGATGACTAAAGGTTGAGTGGCTGAAGTGAAAGGAGCCAAGCCGAAAGCTTAGCTCCTTATATTGTGAATGCTATTTACTGCTTTTCTTATTTACTGCTTTTCTTATTTACTGCTTTTCTTATTTACTGATTAGCGTCTGCTGGTGTTCAGCAATCGCCTGATTAAGCTGCGACTCAACAAAGCCTGGAGACTTAGTTGCGGTAGAAATTAAGCGATACATAGCCGGAATAACTAATAGGGTGACAAAGGTGGCAAAGGCCATACCAAAGAACACCACTGTACCGACAGAGATGCGGCTCTCTGCGCCCGCACCAGTCGAAAGGATCAACGGAATCGCGCCGATAAGCGTGGTAAAGGCGGTCATTAGAATAGGGCGTAAGCGTCTTACCGAGGCATCGATAATCGCTTGCTCAATCTCAAGTCCTTTGTCTCTTAGCTGATTGGCAAATTCAACAATCAAGATGCCATTTTTAGTCACCATACCGATCAGCATGATCATACCAATTTGGCTGTAGATATTCAGACCTTGGCCAGTTAAGTAAAGGCCTAAGAAGCCACCAAATACCCCCATTGGCACGGTAAACATCACCACCAGCGGGTTGATAAAGCTCTCAAACTGCGCAGCCAATACTAGGTAGGCCACCAACAAGGCTAAGCCAAATACGATAAAGATACTGCTTTGATTCTCTTTAAAGTCTTTAGACTCGCCAGTGTAGGCAACTGAAATGTCGCTCGGTAGCATCTCAATAGCTTTTTGATCTAAGAAATCCAGCGCCTCCCCCAAGGTATAACCTTCACCTAAGTTGGCCTTTAGGGTGATCGATTTTTGCTTGTTGTTATGGCTCAGTTTCAGCGCCGACGCTACCTCTTCAATATGGGTGATAGTATCTAGAGTGACCAGCTCGCCTGTAGCGGAACGCATATAGATCTGGCTTAAGTCCGCCACGTTATTAAAGCTGTTCTCATCGCCTCGAAGGTAAACATCGTACTCTTCACCGCGCTCAACAAAAGTGGTTTCACTGCGTCCGCCGAGCATGATCTCCAGTGTTTCCGATACCTCGGCCACGCTTATTCCAAGCTCTGCGGCGCGCTCTTTATCGACGGTTACCACCAGTTCCGGTGAGGTTTCTTTATAGTCGATCTCTGGGCTGTCGAGAATAGGGCTATATAGCGCTTCCTCCTCCAGTAGTTGCGCCCATTTGAACAGCTCTTGATAATCTGAGCCGCCAAGAACAAATTGCACTGGCTCGCTTGAGCCGCCTCTAAAGCCTGGTAGTAGCGGTCGCACCATCACATCGGGAATGCCTTTTAGGGCGTTTGCCACAACCCCAAGAGCTTGCTGGGCGTTGACTGTACGCTCATTCCAATCTTCAAGCTGTATGATCACAAAGCCCGTTTGGTCACCAGCACGACCACCAAAGGCTGGGGCTTGAATGCTGAATGATTTCACCACGCCCTGACCCAGTAGCGGCATCAGTTTATCTTCGGCGATCTCCATATTGGCTGCCATACGGTTATAACTGGTACCTTCCGCGCCCTTAATAAAGGCAAAAATCACCCCTCTGTCTTCTTGAGGCGCAAGCTGGGCTGGCACCTGCTGCATTAACCAGCCACTGCCTAAGATACAGGCGATAATTACCAGTGGCGCAGCCAGTCTGAGTGAAACGGCTTTGGTCACCATTTTGCGATAGAAGTTCTCGAGGCGAGTAAATACTGACTCGACCCAGAGGTTAAAGCGGTTAGGTTTAACGTTGGCTTTAAGGATTTTACTGCCAAGTACAGGCGTTAAGGTCAGAGCAATCAAGGATGAAAACAGCACAGATACGGCCAGCATGACCGAGAACTCGGTAAACAGTAGCCCCACCATGCCTTCCATAAAGGAGATAGGCAGAAATACCATCACCAGTACTGCCGTGGTTGCCATAACGGCAAAGCCGACTTCTCGGGTGCCGTTATAGGCGGCCAAGATTGGCGGTTCACCCTTTTCGATATGATGGAAGATATTCTCAACCACAACGATGGCATCGTCGACCACTAAGCCGATAGATAAAATAAGCGCCATTAGGGTCAGTAGGTTAATCGAGTAGCCAAACATGTTAGCGGCGATAAAGGCGGAAATGAGTGACACCGGAACCGTCACCGCTGGGATCAGAGTTGCCCTCGCTTGGCCGATGAAGATATACAGTACTAAGACAACCAGTAGAGCGGTTACGGCTAGGGTACTGAAGACTTCATCAATCGAACGGTCAATAAATACGGTAGAGTCATAATCGACAATCAGCTTGGTGCCTTCGGGCAGAAACTTCTGAATAAGATCCACTTCTTTATGTACGTCTTGGGCAACTTCAAGCGGGTTAGCATCTGACTGAGGCACTATGCCTAGGCTGATGTTGACCACGCCATCGCTCTTGAAGGTAGAGTTTTCATTCTCTGCACCAATAAACACATTGGCGACATCCTTTAGGTATACCTGCGAGCCATCGGCTGCGGTGCGTAGTACTAAATAGTTGAAATCATCGGGAGTCTGATACAAGCGCGCCGTACGCACCGCCATTACTGTGGTGTCATTTCGTACTTCACCACCCGGGGTCTCGACATTTTCACGGTTCAGCACTTTGACGATATCACCGGCGGTAATGTTACGACCGGCCATCAGCTCTGGGTTGAGCTGTACATACATCACCTTGTATAAGCCGCCTGAAATATTGACACTGCTGACGCCGGAGATAAGGCTAAATCTGTCCTCTAGCACGCGCTGGGCATAATCGGTCAGCTGGGTTCTATCCATAACCGATGAGCTTAAATTGACATACACCGCAGGCTCACCAGAGCCGTTGTCTTTTGAAACAATCGGGTCATTGGCTTCGTCTGGTAAGCGTCTTTGAGCACGGGCTACCGCATCGCGTACATCGCTCACCCCTTCGGTGAGATCCCACCCCAGCAGGAAGGTCACGGTAATGCGCGACATGCCGTTGCGGGTGATAGATTCAATCTGATCGACACCACTAATACCGGTTAACTCAGACTCTAGTGCCGTGGTTATTTGGCTCTCCATGATGGTTGCAGAAGCCCCCTCATAGGTGGTCATCACGGTGACAACCGGACTTTCCACATCGGGCATCTCGCGCACGGCAAGCTTGCTAAATGAGACGGCGCCGAAAACACACAGCAGTAGACTCAGTACTATGGCAACGACAGGGCGTTTTACTGAAACATCAGACAACCACATTTAGATGCTTCCCCTTGCTTGCTGCTCTTCAGCGTCTTTTACTGCGCCTTTTTGTGCCAATGCAGGCTCTGCAAGATCGTTGACCCTTAGCCCATCACGCATATTGACGAGTCCCTGTACCACCACTTTATCGCCAATTGTCAGGCCTTGACTGATCAGTACTTGATCTTCAACGCGGGCACCAAGCGTCACCTTGGTACGCTTAGCAATACCGTCCTCGCCAATCACATAGACGAAGCGGTTAGTACCTGAGTACTCAAGTGCCTGCACTGGGATCACCGGCTCTGCAATACTTGGGAACAATAAGGTTGCTGACATCATCATGCCGGGTTTTAGCTGGTGGGTTGGATTATCAAATTGCACTCGAACCCTGAGGTTCAAGGTGTCTTGATTTACCCGAGAGTCGATGGCTGTCACCTTGCCGATAAACTCCTTTTGCGGCCAAGCGCGGCTGTTAGCACTCACTGACATGCCCACACTGAGCTGTGATAGGTAGTTCTCTGGCACTTGTAGATCGAGGCGCATACTTGAAAGATCATCAAGAGTGAGTAGCTCTGTGCCTGCGCTCACCATCTTACCTTGGCTAAAGTCGATAAGACCTGCCGTGCCTGAAAACGGTGCACTGAGGTAGTGATAGTCTAGATCGGCTTGAGCCGCGGCTAAGCGAGCACTGGCCATGTCGACACTGGCTTTTTGGGCGTCAATCTCAGTTTTAGTGATGGCGTTCTGATCGATAAGCTTCTGAAACTCTTTCAGCTTACGTTTCTCATCGGCTAGGTAAGCAGCGGCCTCGGCTAGCGCGGCTTGTGCTTTGGCGTCATCAAGCTGCACTAATATTTGCCCTTGGTCTATCTCCTGCTCAGTATTGACTCGGATCGACTTAATCTTGCCGGCAATTTGCGGTGCGATAAAGACCGATTGCTCGGCATCGAGTTTACCTATTAGGGAAAGTGATTGAGAAAGCTCATGTTGCTCAACGATGCCAGTGACGACAGGCACGGTACGAACCGGGCGTTCCTTGCTATCGGTGCGTTTCGCTTCTGAGAAACTACTATAGGAAATTGCGCCAACAACAATGAGCAATATGGGAACAAGGTAATAAGATGGTTTCATGAGTGATTACTTACACAGCCAAAGTTGGGATTATTTTAGATAAAAATACGCTGATGTAGAGTAAAGCAATGTAAAGTAAAGAAAATTAGAAGTTACCGCTTTACATGTTTTTAACGATATTTTATCGAATTTCACATTTTTGATTGATTACTATCGTTTTTCCATCAAAGGTTGCGGTGTGCAGCTGGGAAGAGAACCTTTATACAAACAGTTCGGCTATCGAAGTCGTGTTGAAGTTGAGCGAGATGTTAATTGAGATGGTCAATGCAGAATTGAAATATAGAGAGTCATCCATTACAGTGGATGGCTCTCTATATTTAACGCGACTACTTAAAGTACTTGGCTTAAAGTGCCTGGCGCGAGCCGTCATAGAGCCCTCGGGTTAACTCGCCGTTTTTGATAAGCAACAGCTCACCCTGAGCGCCGAGTTTAATACTACTGTCGATAGCTATAATCTTATTATCAAATAAGCCTAACACCTGTTTCTGAGAGGTGTGCCCCACGGTGATGTGGTTAACGTCAAAATAGCTGAGAATTTTGTCGAGCTCGGCTTCGGTGAAGGCATCTGAAAAGTAGCCGCGATACCAAGTGGGGCCATTGCCGTAGAACAGAAAACTTAGCAGGTCATCTTGTTTTAGCTCCGCCTTAGGCCTGCCTATGTTTGCGCGAAATAACTGGTTAGCCTCTGCGATAGTCAACTGACGTTCGAGCCATTCATTGCTAATGCCGCCATGCATATAGAGTACGTCATTAATCTTGACTAGGGTGTTCTTGCTTCTCAGCCACTGGCCAATCTCTGTGTCCTCGCCATAGAGGGCATCGTTACTTCTACCTAGTAATTTACTGGCTAAGTCATAACGCTCATGCACGTACCTTAAGTCACCACCTAGCACCATCTGCTCATGGTTACCCATCAGCAGATGTAGCATGCCGCCAGCGGCTTTGGCTTGCCTGTCTAGCTTATACATAAACCACAGCACTTCGTTTATCTGATCGCCGCGATCAAACATGTCTCCGGTCATCACCATGTGGCCATCGCCAAAGGCCCAGTTGTTATCGGCATCGATGATGTTTTGATTTTTAAGTAGGGTGATTAACACATCGTATTGGCCATGGACATCACTGAGGGCAACGACTTTTTTCACCCCATCATAGCTGTCAGGCATGACTTGTTTGACATCATCGGTGAGGAGCGGCTCAGGCAAGTTGCCGCAGTTTTCAGGCCGCTTTAGCGAGTGCTGACTCACTTGGTAACTCGTCAGTTTACTATTACAGATCCAGTAGGCTGTTTGCTGGGATGCGCTTTGAACAGCACTTTGGTCTTGAATGACATAGGGGCCATCAAACTGATAGTTGCTGGCATCATTAGCGCTTAGCTGACCCGATAGGCCAACGAGTGCTGTGGTGTAAAGTAGGGCTTTGAGCATAATCTTTAGTTTCTTATTAATCGTTATTATGAGCAGTGTTTATTGATAGTGCTTGTTGCTATTTTTAGTTCCAGCTTAGGTTCGTGTCCGTCATTACCAACCAATTAGATAGCGGCTACGCTTACTGAGCAGTTTCTTTATCACTATCGCAATCATGTATGAGATGGTTACTACCACAAGGGTAACGATTAAGGTGGTAAAGATATTACCTTGGCCCGCGAGACCGAATAGATCTGGGCTGTCGTAGATCATCCACCAAGGCGTGGTGATCCAAGGGTGGATAAAGTAGATGGCAAAACTGACCTCGGCCAGTTTTTGTAATGGCTTAATCGAGATATGTTCAAACTTATTTAAAATTGCCAGTATGACTAAGGTCAGTAAGATTTTTTGCGGCAGCATCAGATCCGGTACTGTCATCTCAAATGGGGCTTTATTCAATACCCCAGCACCAAAATACTCGGCTTGGATCAGTGCTAAGGCAATGCCACCCAGCAACATCGGCAACCAATACCTGTCGATAAATGGAAACAGCTTATCTCGATGGGCTGAGCCCCAAACCCCAAGCAGGTACACAGGTAAAAAATAGACTAAGGACTGGATCGCATTGAGGTTAGAAATCGGTCTATGCACCATGATGGCAATCAATAGCAGCGGAATGGCGTAGTAGAGTACTTGTTGTTTCTTAATGAGGTACATGACCCAAGGCGACAGCGCAAACAGCATCATACCCATGGGGATATACCAATAAGCGGTAAGGGTGCGGCCGGTGATGACATACCAACTAGCGGCTTGTGCAGGAGCTGTGATATCGGCGAGCTCTTTATGCATCATAGGATCGGTGCCGACCGTGATATGCCAGATAATCCAAGGCAGTGACAGTAGAAGGTAGGGCAGAAAAACAAACTTGGTTTTGCTCTTCATATACTTCTTATAATCCCAGCGGTGATAAAACACATGGTGGAACAGAAAACCTGAGATAAACACGAAAAACACCGTGCCGTTCATCATCAAATTAAACCAAGCCTTGTCGGCAAAGGTTTCTATCTGCCAGCCTGCAGGACGGTAACAGTGGGCCATGACTATAAAGATAATGGCGATACCGCGAAAGTGATTGATACTGTTTAAGAAGCCGCTGGATTTGCTAGTTTGAGTGTGAACTTGAGCCTGAGTTTCCGCTGGGGGCTTGCTCCCTGAAGTGGATGAGGTGTCGAGCGTGTTATCTTCCACCGTCGTTGCGTGAGCTTTATCGTCCATTACATTATCGTCCTTTAATAGCGTCTTGTTATTATTCTAGCGGTAGAAACCGCTGCTATTTCGATTGGCTAATTTATACCAAATGGCATTTTGGCATAATTATTAAGCTTTTTGTTATTGAACTGGGAAATTTTTGTGCGGATTCTATAGAGAGGCTTGCTTTATGGAAGCAGAGCGGGCGTAGAGTAAATGACAGCATTGTAGCTGTGTAATAAAAAAGGAGGCCGAGGCCTCCTTTTAAATCGAGTGGTAAAACTTACTTAACCATACGCTTGTACTTTAAGCGATGTGGTTCAATCACATCGGTACCCATGGTGTCTTTCAACCAAGTTGAGTATTCGGTGTAGTTACCTTCGTAGAAGTTCACTTTACCTTCATCACGGTAGTCTAGGATGTGAGTCGCGATTCTATCTAGGAACCAACGGTCGTGCGAGATCACCATGGCACAACCTGGGAACTCAAGTAGCGCTTCTTCAAGTGCACGTAACGTTTCAACGTCTAGGTCGTTGGTTGGTTCGTCGAGAAGCAGTACGTTACCGCCAGCTTGCAACAGCTTAGCCAAGTGCACACGGTTACGCTCACCACCAGACAGGGTGCCGATAATCTTCTGCTGATCGCCACCACGGAAGTTAAAGCGGCCCACATAGGCACGGCTTGGAATTTCTGTGTTGTTGATGCGCATGATATCTTGGCCGCCAGAGATCTCTTCCCAAACGGTGTTCTTGTCATTCATAGAATCACGGAACTGTTCAACCGATGCGATCTGTACCGACTCACCTAGCTCAACGCTGCCGCTATCAGGCTGCTCAGCGCCAGAGATCATCTTGAATAGGGTTGACTTACCTGCACCGTTGGCACCGATAATACCGACAATCGCGCCCTTAGGCACGGAGAAGCTTAAGTCATCGATCAATACGCGGTCGCCATAAGACTTAGTCAGGTTATTAATTTCAATAACCTTATCACCTAGGCGTGGTCCTGGCGGAATGAATAGCTCGTTAGTCTCATTACGCTTTTGGTAGTCGTTGGTATTAAGCTCTTCGAAGCGAGCCATACGCGCCTTACCTTTAGACTGACGGCCCTTAGAGCCTTGACGTACCCACTCAAGTTCTTTGGCAATCGTCTTTTGACGGGCACTTTCGGTGGCCGACTCTTGTTGTAGACGTGCATCTTTCTGCTCAAGCCATGAAGAGTAGTTACCTTCCCATGGAATACCTTCACCACGGTCAAGTTCTAAGATCCAGCCTGCAGCGTTATCGAGGAAGTATCTATCGTGGGTAATCGCCACAACCGTTCCCGTGTATTCCTGCAAGAAGCGCTCTAACCAAGCTACTGATTCGGCGTCCAAGTGGTTGGTTGGCTCATCGAGTAATAGCATGTCTGGCTTTTCAAGTAACAGACGACAGATGGCCACACGGCGACGCTCACCACCCGATAGCACTTCAATTTTCTCATCCCAATCTGGCAGACGTAGGGCATTTGCCGCTCTGTCTAGTGCCACATCTAGGTTATGGGCATCCTGAGATTGAATAATTGCTTCTAGCTCACCCTGCTCTTTAGCAAGGGCGTCGAAATCGGCATCTGGCTCAGCGTAAAGGGCATAGACTTCATCTAAACGAACCAATGCATTTTTGGCCTCGGCTACCGCTTCTTCTACCGCTTCACGTACGGTTTGGTTTGGATCTAGTTTTGGTTCCTGTGGTAGGTAACCAATCTTAAGATCTTGCATTGGGCGCGCTTCACCCTCAATTTCGGTATCGATACCGGCCATGATGCGCAATAGGGTAGATTTACCAGAACCGTTTAGGCCTAAAACACCAATCTTAGCGCCAGGGAAAAAACTTAATGAGATATCCTTAAGGATCTGTTTCTTAGGCGGAACAATCTTGCCCACTCTAAGCATGCTATATACAAACTGAGCCATGTTATTTCTCTTTGACTGTTTTTGAATCGGGAATGGCGGCAATTCTACAAGATTCGCTGCAGAACTTAAATCTGAATTAGCGTTGTTTGGCGCGAACATTTAGGCCGCAGCCCTAGACTGTTGACGAGTCAATTTTTATGCCGATTAACCCTTTTTACGAAACTCACTCATCTAGAAATGCAAGTAATTTCATGTTGTAAATGCTGGGATTGTGATCGAATGCGCTGTAGAATACCGCGCAACCCTATTACAAGACTTTACAGCTGGAGTGAGTAATGCTGAAAAAAGATATGAATATCGCGGATTACGATCCACAACTATTTGCAGCAATTGAAGATGAAACGCGCCGTCAAGAAGAGCACATCGAACTCATTGCTTCAGAAAACTACACAAGTCCTCGCGTAATCGAAGCACAAGGTACTCAGCTAACCAACAAGTATGCCGAAGGCTACCCAGGTAAGCGTTACTACGGTGGTTGTGAGCATGTTGATATTGTTGAAGAGTTAGCTATTTCACGTGCAAAAGAGCTGTTTGGCGCAACTTATGCCAACGTTCAACCACACTCTGGCTCTCAAGCTAACGCAGCGGTATTCATGGCGTTACTTCAAGGCGGCGACACGGTTCTAGGCATGAGCCTAGCCCACGGTGGTCACCTAACTCACGGCTCTCACGTGAGCTTCTCTGGCAAGTTATATAACGCTGTCCAGTACGGTATCGATGAAACAACGGGTCAGATCGATTACGCTGAAGTTGAGCGTTTAGCGCTTGAGCACAAGCCAAAGATGATCATCGCCGGTTTCAGTGCCTACTCAGGTATTATCGACTGGGGCAAGTTCCGTGAAATCGCTGACAAAGTGGGCGCATACCTATTCGTCGATATGGCGCACGTTGCAGGTCTTGTTGCTGCTGGCATCTATCCAAACCCAATGCCACACGCACACGTTGTGACAACCACAACTCATAAGACACTCGCTGGCCCACGTGGTGGTTTGATCCTTTCATCAATCAACGATGAAGAGATCTACAAGAAGTTAAACTCTGCAGTATTCCCAGGCGGTCAAGGCGGTCCTTTGATGCACGTTATCGCTGCTAAAGCGGTTGCATTTAAAGAAGCCCTAGACCCAGAGTTCACCACTTACCAAGAGCAAGTAGTGGTTAACGCTAAGGCTATGGCTCGTACGTTTATCGAACGTGGCTATGATGTGGTTTCTGGTGGTACTGATAACCACTTGTTCCTGTTAGATTTGATCAGCAAGGACATCACAGGTAAAGACGCTGACGCCGCCCTTGGTAACGCGAACATCACAGTAAACAAGAACTCAGTACCAAACGACCCACGTTCACCCTTTGTGACCTCAGGTCTACGTATTGGTTCTCCTGCAATCACACGTCGTGGTTTCGGTGAGCAAGAGTGTGTTCAGTTGACTCACTGGATGTGTGACATCTTAGATGATATTTCAGATCTTGCCGTTAGCGAACGCGTTAAGGCTCAGGTTCTGGAATTGTGCGCTAAGTTCCCTGTTTACGGTTAACCTTACGCGTTAAATCAGTTAGACTCCAATGGCCGCATTTATGCGGCCATTTTTGTATGTAATAGAGCATACTTTCTGAGGTTTTAAGTCGTACCAATCACATTTTAATTCTTGTCAAAGGTGACATAATTAATAGGTTAGGTATAAATCCAGTGAGTCATAACATTTTTTTCTAAACGGAGGCTAAATGCATTGTCCATTTTGCAGCGCAACTGACACAAAAGTGATTGATTCGCGATTAGTCGCTGACGGCCATCAGGTGCGTCGACGTAGAGAGTGTGTTCAGTGTCATGAACGTTTTACCACCTTCGAAGGAGCCGAGCTTGTGATGCCTCGTGTGGTGAAACAAGATGGCAGCCGCCAGCCGTTCGATGAAGAAAAGCTGCGTGGCGGTATGTTAAGAGCCGTAGAGAAAAGACCTGTATCTATGGATCAAATCGAACAGGCATTGACTAAGATTAAGTCGACTTTGCGCGCCACTGGCGAGCGTGAAGTGAAATCAGAGATGATTGGCAACTTGATGATGGACCAATTAGTCAACCTAGATAAGGTTGCCTACATTCGTTTCGCGTCTGTTTATCGTGCCTTCGAAGACGTCTCAGAGTTTGGGGAAGCGATCGCCAAACTGCAAAAGTAACCTACGCAATCGGGGTTAAGCGCAGCGCTTCCCCCTTCATCAATCGAACAATCGGAATCGCCGCCATTATGTGGTCTATCGAAGACAGTCAAATGATGAGCCTTGCCATTGAGCTGGCGCAAAAGGGCATGTACACCACCCGTCCAAATCCAAGTGTGGGCAGCGTTATCGTTAAAGATGGCGAGATAGTGGGCGAGGGCTACCATATACGAGCCGGCGGTCCCCACGCCGAAGTTTACGCCCTGAATATGGCGGGCAGTGATGCTAAAGGCGCCACCGCTTATGTCACGCTTGAACCTTGTAGCCATTACGGTCGCACACCACCTTGCGCCAAGGCGCTTATCGATCACGGCGTGAGCCGAGTGGTTATTGCCGTAACCGATCCTAATCCTGAAGTCAGTGGCCGCGGCATTGCCATGTTGCGTGAAGCGGGTATTCGAGTCGATGTTGGCTTGATGACCGAAGAGGCGAAACAGGTCAACTTAGGCTTCTTAAAGCGGATGGAAAAGGGCCTTCCTTGGGTGACGGTAAAACTTGCCGCCAGCCTCGATGGTAAGACCGCCTTGTCTAACGGCGTGTCTAAGTGGATTACAGGCCCAGAAGCGCGCAGTGATGTACAGCGATTACGTGCCCGCCACTGCGCCTTAGTGACTGGCGTTGAGACTATACTTGCCGATGACCCGAGTTTAAATGTGCGCCACAGTGAGTTGGGCTCGCTGGCGAATCAGCTAGCCCCTGCCGAAATTCATCAGCCGCTGCGAGTCGTGTTAGACAGTCAGGCACGCCTTGGTAATGAACTAAACTTGTTTAAAATTGATAGCCCTATTTTATTGGTGTCGACTCAGGCGTACCCACAAAGTGTACAGGCTGCTTGGCCAAGCCATGTTCAAAGTCAGGTGTTGCCAGCAATAGATTCCCGTATCGACCTTAATGCGCTGTTGAATTTACTTGGCCAGAGCTGCAATTCGGTATTGGTTGAAGCCGGGGCAACACTTGCGGGCGCTTTTGTGAATCAAGGGCTGGCCGATGAGATAGTACTTTATCAGGCGATGAAGATCTTAGGCTCACAGGGGCGTAATATGCTCGCCTTAGATGATTATCAGGCGATGTCTGATGTACCAAAGATTAACCTAATCGATGAACGTAAAGTGGGCAAAGATACCCGCTTAACGTTAAGAGTGAGTAATTAGTTTATGTTTACTGGAATTATTGAGTCAGTCGGACACTTACGTAAAGTAGAGCGCCGCGGTGATGACATTCGCTTAACGGTTGCCAGCGGCAAGCTGGATTTGTCTGATGTTAAGCTTGGCGACAGTATCGCCACTAATGGTGTGTGTTTAACCGTGGTTGAACTGATGAGCGACGGTTATGTGGCAGATATTTCTGCCGAGACGGTCAGTTTGACGGGCTTCTCTCATTATCAGGTGGGAAAAGCCGTTAACCTAGAAAAAGCGGTCACACCAACGACCCGTTTAGGCGGGCACATGGTTAGCGGTCATGTGGATGGCATTGCCCATGTGGATGACAGGCAATTTCGTGGGCAAGCTATCGAGTTTTGGCTGACTCCTCCAGCCGAACTTGGTCGCTACATTGCCCATAAAGGCTCGATCACTATCGATGGCGTGAGCTTGACCGTCAATGAGGTGCAAGGTCATCGCTTTAGGCTGACAATTGTGCCCCACACCGCAGGCGAGACCACCTTAGTGGATCTGAAAGCGGGTGATAGCGTCAACATTGAAGTGGACTTGATTGCGCGCCACTTAGAAAGGTTAATGAGTTATGCCAGCCAAGAGCAAGAGAGCGGTCCTAAGTCTGAAGTCACCATGGAATTGTTAGCTCGCTCAGGTTTCTTAAGATAGAGACTGGTTTCACGGCAGGCTTTGCTTTAATAAAATAGAATAATCAATACATTTACTCACTGTGGTAGAGTTATTACTCTATAAGGCTTAGGTCTCAGTTCAGTGACAAAAAATAAAGGTCTGGAAATGGCGTTACATAGTATAGAAGAGATCATTGAAGATATTCGTCAAGGTAAGATGGTGATCTTGATGGATGACGAAGACAGAGAAAATGAAGGCGATCTAATCATGGCTGCCGACATGGTGACGCCTGAAGCGGTTAATTTCATGGCAACATTTGGCCGTGGCCTAATTTGTCAAACCTTGACTAAGGCCCGCTGTCAGCAGCTTAACCTGCCGTTAATGGTTACCAATAACAACGCTCAGTTCTCCACTAACTTCACCGTTTCAATCGAAGCGGCAGAGGGCGTGACAACGGGTATTTCGGCTCAAGACCGCGCAGTGACGGTTAAAGCTGCGGTAGCAAAAGAGGCTAAGCCATCGGATATCGTTCAACCAGGACATATCTTCCCCTTGATGGCGCAGGAAGGTGGCGTACTTATTCGTGCTGGCCACACCGAAGCTGGCTGTGATTTAGCTCGTCTTGCAGGTTTCGAACCTTCATCGGTTATCGTTGAAATTCTTAATGACGACGGCACCATGGCGCGTCGTCCCGATCTTGAAATCTTCGCTGAAAAGCACGGTTTGAAGATGGGCACCATTGCCGACCTGATCGAATACCGTAACACCAAAGAAACCACGGTTGTACGCGAAGCAAAATGTAAGCTGCCAACCCGTTTTGGTGAGTTCGAAATGCTGACTTACCGCGACACTATCGACAACCAACTGCATTACGTGTTGGTTAAAGGTGATGTAACAGAAAACAGCTTAGTACGTGTTCACCTGCAAAATACCTTCAACGATTTATTGCATTCAGAGCGTGATCAGCAGCGTAGCTGGCCGCTAGAGAAGGCGATGAAGCGTATCGGCGAAGAGGGCGGCGTATTGGTGTTACTGGGGCATCAGGAACACAGCAGCGACATTCTTGCTAAGGTGAAGGCATTTGAAGCCGAAGATAACGGCAGTGCACCTGTTGCCGCGCAGTGGAAGGGGACTTCACGTCAAGTCGGCGTTGGCTCACAAATTTTGGCTGACGTAGGCGTGACCTCTATGCGTTTACTAAGCTCACCAAAGCGTTATCATTCACTTTCAGGTTTCGGCCTTGAAGTAACTGAATATATTGCAGAATAAATAGCGGCCTTTAGCTGATTGTCAGCCAGAGGCTTAAATTCACACTTTTCTTATTAATTGCATAGAGATCAGCGCGGAGTGGTGTGGTATCATACCGCCTCTTCCGCCCCTATGCTGGGTAATTAAGCTAATTTAGGTAAGATAAATGAACGTAGTTCAAGGTAATATCGAATCGAAAAACGCCAAAGTTGCGATCGTAGTTTCACGTTTTAACAGCTTTGTTGTTGATAGTTTACTCGATGGCGCGGTAGACACTCTTAAGCGTTTCGGCCAAGTTGCAGATGAAAATATCACTGTAGTCAGAGTCCCAGGCGCTGTTGAACTGCCACTTGCTGCACGTCGTGTTGCGGCGAGCGGAAAATTTGACGGAATCATCGCACTAGGTGCGGTAATCCGTGGTGGTACACCTCATTTCGATTTTGTAGCAGGTGAATGTAATAAAGGTTTGGCTCAGGTTGCACTTGAGTTCGATATCCCAGTTTCATTCGGCGTATTAACCACAGATACCATTGAACAAGCTATTGAGCGTTCGGGTACTAAAGCGGGTAACAAGGGCGGTGAAGCTGCACTTGGTCTGCTAGAGATGGTTAACGTTCTGCAAGCACTTGAAGAACAGCTGTAATTTAGGACAATTTAATGAAGCCTTCAGAGCGCCGTAAGGCCCGCCGTTTAGCCGTTCAGGCCATCTACTCATGGCAGCTAAGTGGTAACAATATTGCTGATGTTGAGCATGAGTTTCTAACTGAACAAGAAGTTGATGGCGTCGATATCGCTTACTTCCGTGAGCTATTAGGTGGCGTTGCAACGAAGAAGAGTCAATTGGATGAAGCGATTGCTCCATTCGTGACTCGTCCACTTGATGAAGTGGATCCAGTTGAAAAAGCGATTGTTCGTATCGCAGCTTATGAACTGACATTCCGTAAGGATGTGCCTTACAAGGTAGCGATTAACGAAGCTATCGAGCTTGCAAAAGCGTTCGGCGCAGAAGATGGTCATAAGTTTGTTAACGGCATTCTAGATAAGCTGGTAGCACGCAATAAGTAGTAGAAACGGCATCTTCGGATGCCGTTTTTGTTATCTTCGGCAGGGAGGTAAAGACAGTCCGCGTATTTCCACTTTGAGCCAAGCCGCTGTGGCTTCCTATTTTTTGCTTGAGTGACGGCCTGATCTACACTTATCTCATCTCTCCCTGAATACTTACTCTTATTTTGTGATTGGTATTGTGAAAGAATTTCAATTAATCGAAAGCTTCTTTACTGGGCGCGCCCAGTCCCGCAAAGATGTGACTGTTGGTATTGGCGATGATTGTGCGATTGTGCAACCCGCCGAAAATAAATCTATTGCCATCTCTTGCGACACCCTAGTGGAAAATGTCCACTTCTTCCCCGATATGCCCGCTGCCGACCTTGGCTATAAATCTTTAGCGGTTAACCTATCCGATCTCGCCTCTATGGGGGCAGAACCTGCTTGGATGACACTGGCATTAACTTTGCCAGAGGTCGATGAAACTTGGTTGGCCGAATTTAGTGCCGGCCTGTTTGAGATTGCCGAGTATTATGGTGTGGCGCTCGTCGGTGGCGATACCACTCGCGGCCCGCGCGCAATCACTATCACCATCAATGGTCAGCTACCTAGCGATAAAGGCTTGACCCGTAGTGGTGCTAAAAATGGTGACTGGCTCTATGTCACTGGCACCTTAGGGGATTCCGCACTGGGTTTAGATCTGCTGCGCGGTAAGCTGCAGGCGAGTGTTGAAGATAGCGCCTATCTCATCAATCGTCATTACCGACCGACACCGAGAGTATTGGCTGGCCAATCCCTTAGAAATCTCGCCTCAAGCGCCATCGATATTTCAGATGGCATCATGTCTGATATTCAGCACGTGCTTAAAGCCTCGAACGTGGGTGCGGTGATCAATGTCGATAACCTGCCGCTGTCAGAGCCACTTAAAGCCAGTGTCTCAAAAGAGATGGCGCTCAGTTATGCGCTGACAGGTGGTGAAGATTATGAGCTGCTATTTACCGTGCCAGAAGCGCAAAAGGGCATGTTAGAAGTTGCTTTGGCTGAATCGGGAGTTAAATTTACCCAGATAGGTCAGGTATGTACTGGTGGCAAGTTAAAACTGCTGAGCGACAATCAAGCGTTTGAGCCGATAAATTTAGGTTTTGAGCACTTTAATTAATGAATCTATTCTCTAAAGATCCAGTGCTTGCAAAGCTATCACTGAAGAATCCTATTCACTTCCTCGCCCTAGGCTTTGGCTCAGGACTCGCGGCGAAAGCGCCGGGCACCTTTGGCACCTTGGCTGCTATCCCTGTTTTTCTGCTGATGGCACCGCTGAGTCTACCTTGGTATATCGCCCTCACAGTATTGAGTGTGTTGGCAGGTTTTTATATCTGCGATAAGGCCTCGAAAGATATGGGTGTACACGATCATGGTGCCATCGTCTGGGACGAAGTCGCCGGGCTATTGATCACCATGATAGCGGCACCTGCAGGTTGGCAGTGGTTAGTTGTGGGTTTCGTGCTGTTTCGCATCTTCGATATCTTAAAGCCATGGCCAATTCGTTGGCTCGATGCCAAGGTTCACGGTGGCTTTGGCATTATGATTGACGATGTCTTAGCGGGTATTTTTGCCATGCTCTGTTTGCAGGGCCTAGCCTATTACTTCGCTTGATGCTATTAGCCTAAAAAATATCGAGTCATAAAAAATGCAGAGCTTAGCTCTGCATTTTTGTTTTCAGTAGCGGCTGAGTCGTTAACTGAGCAGCAGCTCTTTAGCGTTCGCCAAGGTATTGCTGGTGATGGTATCACCGCCCAAAAGACGCGCTAACTCCTCGACACGTTGCTCTTTATCCAGCGCCACCATAGAGGTTTCGGTCTGACCCGCCTTGCTGCTCTTATTGACGAACATATGTTGATGGCCGTTACCCGCAACTTGCGGCAGGTGGGTCACACAGAACACTTGCGTTGACTCACCAAGACTACGCAGCATACGGCCAACAACCGCCGCAGTTGGGCCCGAGATCCCCACATCCACCTCATCGAAGATCAGCGTTGGTGTCGAGACTTTTTTGGCGGTGATCACTTGAATTCCTAAGCCGATACGCGACAGCTCACCACCAGATGCCACTTTAGCAATCGGCTGCAGCGGCTGACCTGGGTTGGTCGAGACTAAAAACTCAATGTTGTCACAGCCTGTCGGGGTGATAACCGACTCGTTGAAGTTCACCGCAATGGTGAACTTACCCTTTGGCATATTCAGCTCATGGATAGAGTGAGTCACCTGTTTATCCAGCTCTTTAGCGTAACGGCTACGGCTTTGGCTGAGCTTTTTAGCATGCAGTAGGTAAGCCTCACGGTTAGCAGCTAGCTGCTCACGAATATCGTCTAACTTGTCGTCATCTGAACCTAGGTCTTCAAGCTCTTCCAGCAAGCTTTGATGATGAGTGTATAGCTCATCTGGCATCACTTGATGCTTGCGGGCAAGCTGCATGGTCTTAGACAGGCGCTGCTCTAGATGGGCAAAATACTCAGGGTCGAGCTCTAAGCCATCTAAGTAACGTTCAATCTCGCTGCTGCTCTCTTGCACCTGAATGAGGGCGTCGTTGAGCATGGCAAGTACGCTGCCAAGCTCTGGATCGTAACTCTCGAGATCTTGTCCCTGGCTGATAGAGGTGTTGAGCAGCGACTCGACGCTGCCTTCCTCGTTGTCTTGTAAAATATGCAGCTGATTACGGCAAAGCTCAATTAGCGCCGTACTGTTAGCCAGCTTCTTATGCTCGGCCTCAATCGACTCGAACTCGCCCTCATTAATGGCAAATTCGTTTAGCTCTTCCACTTGATACTGCAGCAGTTGTTTGCGAGCTAAGCGTTCCTGCTGCGACATCTCAAGTAGGTGAAGTTGCTTCTCAATAGTCTTACATCTGTGATAGCTGGCAGCAACGCTGTCGAGCAGCATCTTATGGTTAGCATAGCTATCTAACAGGGTCAGTTGATGCTCACTCTTTAGCATAGCGTGGTGAGCATGTTGGCCATGAATGCCGATAAGCAGTTGCCCAAGGGACTTTATCTGCGCCAATGGCACAGGGTTGCCATTGATATAGGCACGTGAGCGGCCGTCACTGCTAATGGTACGGCGTAGGATACACTCATCATCGAGTTCAAGGTCGTTATCTTCAAGCCAGCGTCTTGCCGCTGGGGTATCATCTAATAAAAAGCGGGCACTTACTTCGGCCTTAGTGGCACCAGGTCTAATGGTATTGGCGTCGGCTCGGTTACCTAAACATAGGCCGAGAGCATCGATAGCAATCGATTTACCCGCACCGGTTTCACCAGTAATACTGGTCATGCCGGCTTTAAAGTCGAGTTCTAAGAAACGCACAATAGCAAAGTTGTTGATGCTGAGTTGGCAAAGCATAGTGATGTCCTTTATCAAAACACTGTATAGTTAAACAGTATATACTGTTTATCTATACAGTAAACACCCAGTTGATAAATCCGTTGAGGTGAATCACGTTTTCGTTCAGTTTTATATTAGTTTTATATTAGTTTTCAGATGGATTCTACGGTTATTTGAAACAGCTCTTTGTTACCTTTTTATGAGTGTAGGAATAAAAATTCGGTTTTTCAAAAAACGAAAAGGAGAGGCCAGCCTTGGAATGAAGGCTTGTTTCATTAACTTAGTGTCGTTGCTATGGGATTGCCCGTTTGAACTTGTAGCTATGTAGCTATCAATCGCCTCCAGCGGGGAGTGTGCAGACACTGCCGTGACACGCTGCAAGTCCTTCCTTGGAAGCTCGGCCATGACGTCCATGTCATGGACGGTCACGGCCGTATCTACACGGGGTAATTGGTGTACTCATTAGGGCTAGTCGTTTTGGGTCTAACTTGGGAAATGCCCCTAAATGAGTTCGTCTTCGAATGAAGGCTGATTACATTTATTGTTTGTACATGGAAGCGAGTTCTGAGTTGCTGCTTAATCGTTATCAATCGCCTCCAGCGAGGTATGTGCAGACGCTGCTGAAGCTCGCCCCTAGTATGTCTGACCTCCATGGATGGAGGGAATGCCAAATTCAGTATGGAACTGAATTGGCCGTGTAGGCTCAACGAAAACAAACAACATCCGTGTTTAAAGGCCAGTTCGGCATCCATGCCTCTCGTTCGAGAGCTTGATAACTTCGTTATCTCTCACCCTGTTTTCGACGGCTTCAGCCGTATCTACACTGGATAATTTTCTTCTTCGATTTAGGCTGAAGAGTTAGGTTTCTGGCTTAAAAATGCTCCAAAGTTTGTTACGCTTCTAAATACGTTACAGATAGTCATCTAGTTAGATATACAAAAAGTAATGCGTGGCAAAACGCAAGGCCCGATCCGTTACGCTTTTTGTTTTCAACTATATCAGTGCCCCAAATTACTGGTACACATCAATTGGTGGTGTTGAATTGATTTTGAGCGAGACCTTTACCGTAAGAGTGAAGAGCACAGTAAAAAAACAATTTATGTGATACATACTGCACTCTATTTTCTATTAATTATTTATGTGATACATACTGCA
The DNA here is from genome assembly GCF_022398325.1 of Shewanella sp. Isolate13. Taxonomy (GTDB): domain Bacteria; phylum Pseudomonadota; class Gammaproteobacteria; order Enterobacterales; family Shewanellaceae; genus Shewanella. The sequence continues at coordinate 69,415 of NZ_JAKEVD010000016.1, read as the reverse complement.
CTCTATTTTCTATTAATTATTTATTAGCGAGACAGTTACACAATTAAGTACTGAGTAATCAATGTATCCACGCTCATTGCCACCAAATAGTGTTGAGCCATCTAGTTCAGCCAGCGGTTGTTGGTGCTGTAAGCGCGCTACCAAATCTGGGTTAGACACAAACGGGCGTCCAAACGCGACTAAATCCGCATAACCTTTCTCAAGTACCTCGTCAGCACGCTCTTGAGTGTAACTGCCTGCGACGATAATCGTGTTGGTGAAGTATTCGCGCAGTTCGATGCGGAAACTTTCTGGAATCACTGGCGCGTCGTCCCAATCCGCTTCAGATAAGTGCAAGTACGCAATATCACGAGCTTGAAGTTGTTTCGATGCATCGAGGATGGTTGGCACAATGTCAGGGCAGTTCATGTCCTTAAAAGTGATGAAAGGTGCGAGTCGTACTCCCACTTTGCTGGCACCAATGGCTTCGCTCACCGCATCGACCACTTCTAATAAAAAGCGAAGTCGGTTTTTGCGAGTACCGCCGTAGTTGTCGGTTCTGTGGTTTGAATTGGTACGTAGGAACTGGTCAATCAGGTAACCATTACCTCCGTGGATTTCGACACCATCGAAACCTGCTTCAATCGCACGTTTAGCGGCATGGGCAAAATCACTCACAACGCGGTCAATATCCGCTTGAGTCATGGCACGTGGCTCTACACAATCGACCATGTTGCCATTGCCTTGTTCGTCGGCAATCCACACTTGGGTTTCTACTGGTTTTAGTGCCGATGGGGCAATAGGCTGTTCACCTTTTTGGAATGTCGGGTGTGATACACGACCAACATGCCATAACTGACAAAACATAACTGCGCCTTGCTCTTTTGCTGCTTGAGTGACGGTTTTCCAGCCTGCTACTTGCTCATCGGTGTAGACGCCTGGTGTGAATGAGTAGCCCTGCGAATCGTCTGAAATCTGAGTGGCTTCAGAGATAATTAATCCCGCACTTGCACGCTGCTTGTAGTAGGTCGCCATCATTTGGTTTGGAATATTTCCCGGTTGGCTAGTGCGTGCTCGGGTCATTGGTGCCATGACTACGCGGTTTTGTAGATTAAGTTGTTTTAGCTGTGTTGCTTCAAATAGTTTACTCATGATCGGTTCCTTACTTAAGTAGTGGTACTTGGATTTTATTGCTTACAGATTCCATCCAATCCTTCACGGTGTTGTCCCATTGGATTTCAGTGGCACTGAAGAACCCGCGCAAAATCGAAAATAAGATTGCTTCGTCCACCAAAGTCACATGCTGATAGGAATCGAGGCTCAACACGCTTTTCGCATGTTCGATGAGCGCTTCAACCTCTTTGGCAATAGTTGGTGTGTCTTGCAGGAGTGCATCAAAATTGAGTGCGTCAGTTTCCTTTTTTGCGCGCCAAGCTTGCTGTGCAGACTGAGTGGCAAACTCTGGTAAATCCATATTTGACCAACGTGGGTAACCCACCTTTTGCAATGGAAGGAACGCGACTTTTTGCCAGTTCAGCGCTTGTTGAGATGGTTGGCTTGTTTCACTTGATGTTGCCAGTTCAAGGAAGTAAGCGATGATCTCTAGACTTTCTGCCATCACTTCACCGTTGTCTTTGATAAGAAGTGGCACTTGTTTGGTTCCAATCAGGTCTGTTGTGGTTTTGTCGTCGTCATAAGCAATATTGATGACGTCGAGTTGGATATTCAGCATGCCAGCAACGTAGCGGACGCGAGCACTGAATGGGCAATGTTCGTAAATGTAGAGTTTCATAGTGTTTTCCTAGTGATTTAATTGGGTAGCCCCGCCTTTTCGGGAGGCGTTAAGTCAGGGCTACCAGTAGGGATGAAATTAGTTGTTGAAGCTTGGCGCTAAGTCGGTTTGCTTTCTTTGCGGTTCGCCTTGGCGATGAATAACAAACCAATCAGTGGAACAATGATGGCTGCGTAAGGGATCATGCCTGCGCCCATTTGGCTATCGAGCACCATGCCGCCTAAGAAACCGCCAAAGGCATTGGCTAAGTTGAACGCTGAGATGTTTGCCGTCGCGGCTAACTCTTGACCTTCACCACCGTGGTTCATGACTCGAAGCTGCATTGCTGGCACGTTAGCGAATGACGCAATACCAAATACAAAGGCGGTGGCAATAAACAGAACTTTGCTGTCGACAGTTAGGCCGACCAGTACGAGTGACACAATCATCGCGATAGCCCAGAACATGGACGCTTTTTGTAGGTTTTTATCTGATGAACGACCACCCATGGTGTTGCCAACAATCAGACCTACGCCGACAATAACCAAAATCCAAGTCACGGCACTTTCACCAAAACCAGTGATGTGCATGGCGATAGGGGCGATGTAGCCATACAAAGTCATAAACCCCGACCAAGCAAATACGGTGATCGCAAGGCTGATAAGTAGCATTGGGTTTTTGAACGCAGCCAATTGTGCTTTGACATCTTTTGCTTCGCCATGACCAGTCGATTTGATCACTGAAGTGATGAAGAACAGAGCCACTAAACCAAAAGCGGCAACGGTCAAGAAAGTGGTGTGCCAGCCGAATTGCAAGCCAATCCAAGTACCGCCAGGCACACCTAAAACGTTAGCCAATGTTAAGCCCGCGAACATCTGTCCGACCGCACGGCCTGCCATTTTTTCTGAAACCAAATTGGTCGCGACCACGGCACCGATGCCGTAGAAAGGACCTTGAACCAAGCCTGTGATCACTCGGCTGACCATCAACACAAAGTAGTTCGGCGCGAAAGCGGACAGTACGTTGCCGAGAATAAACAATACCATTAGCCCAGCCAGTACTGCTTTCTTGTTAAAGCGTGCTAAGTAAATCGTAAGTAGTGGACCGCCGAACACAATGGCAAGTGCGTAGGCACTGATTAGGTAACCGGCTTGCCCTTCTGTGATGGACAAAGAGTTGGCGATTTGAGGAAGAATGCCAGCAATAACAAATTCCGCGGTACCGATAGCAAAAGCTGCAAGCGTTAAAATCCATACCTGCAGCGGCATTTTTTCTTTATTCATGGGGGAGTCTCTTTCTTTATTTCGTTTGAACCCATTGGTGCCATGCTTTTCTATTGCTCTGGCACCTTGTTTTTATTTGCTGTTAGCCAAACGTGTGTTGTTAGCCAAGCAGTGCGCCACCATCGACATCAATCACGGCGCCAGTCATGTAGCTGTTTTCAATCAGAAGTAAGTAAGCTTTTGCAACGTCACCGGCTTCGCCTACTTTGCCTACGGGCAAGCTATTTTGTGTGCGTTTGAACATGGCATTTCTGTCGTCTTCGTTCATGCCTTGATACGCCTCAGTTTTAGTCAAACCAGGGCTGACCGCATTAACTCGGATAGGAGCTAATTCTTTCGCCAGTACTTTTGTGGTCGCTTCAATGGCCGCATTGATGGCAGTTTTGACGTAGGTGTTAGCAACAACTTTGCGCGATAACATGCCGGAAGTTAGCGTGATTGAGCCGCCTTTCTTGATGTAGCGTGCTCCATGTTTCGCCGCGTTGATGGCGCCCCAAAACTTGGTATCGAACGCGTATTTTGCTTGGGAAACTTCTACATCCACCACTTTGCCTGCTGGAGCATAAGAACCAGCTGTGACGATCAGGTGGTCAAAAGCACCAATGGTTTCGAAGTAGTGATAAACCGACTGTTCATCGCTGATGTCTAACCCTGTTTTGCGGCTTGCTACGTGGACAACCGCATTGTCGCTTGCAAGTTGTTGGCTAAGTTCAGCACCAATACCTGATGTGCCACCGAGTACGACATAAATGGTTTTTTCTGTTTTCATGATTTGTTTTTCCAATCTTGTTTCGATGGGGTCAGTATATTGATTGGAATAAATTTGATAATTGAGTAATATTTGAATTGATTGTTCAGCTCAGGTGAATAATGGGGTTTGAGGAGGGAATGTGGACAAGTTTTCGGATATGACGCTGTTTGTCAGCATAGTGAAGAACCAAGGACTGGCGGCGGCTGGCAGAGAGCTCGGCTTATCGCCAGCAACAGTAACGGCAAGATTGCAGTCGCTGGAAGATCGTTATGGGGTGAAATTACTTAATCGCAGTACAAGGCATATCTCACTGACGGACTCTGGCGCTATGTACCATCAGGCATGCTTGGAAATCATTGACAGCGTTAAAGAGACGGAAAACCTACTCCATACTGGCACCAAAGAAGTGCGCGGGACACTTAAAATCTCGGCTCCTCGTGATATTGGTAAGCAATATATTTCGCCAATACTGTCGGAATTTAGTCAGCTCTATCCCGATGTGATCCCTTATCTGTATTTGAACGATAACTTATCCAACTTGGCTGAGTCTGGTTTGGATATCGTTATCCGATATGGGGAGCTCGCCGACAGCAACCTTATCTCTCGCAAACTGGCGTCCAGTCGCCGAGTGCTTTGCGCTTCTCCTCAGTATTTGGCAAAGAAAGGCACGCCGATCACGCCACAAGATTTAGCACAGCACGATTGTTTAGCCATGGTTCGCAGCAATGAAGAGTTGAAAACATGGCACTTTCAAGATGAAGAGCAGCACAATGTTGTTACTGTCGTACCGAAGCGGTTTTCTGATGATGGCGAAGTGATTCGTCAATGGGCGTTAGATGGGGCGGGTATTGCGTTAAAATCGATTCTCGATGTGCAAGAAGACATCAAACAGCAGCGTTTAGTGACGGTGTTAAATGGTTATATGAAGAACTTCAACGCATCGACCTCTTCTGCAGGCGCAGATTTGAACGTGATTTACCTGAGTCGGCAGTATCAACCCAAGCGACTTCGTTTGTTTTTGGATTTCTTGATTGAACGATTTTAGCTAGGTTAAGTTGAGTAATGAAACTAGTTGTATTGTCTAAGCAAGGTTGTTTATCAAAGAAAGAGTTTTTGTATACCAGTGCTAATTTGTATTTAACAAATTTAAGTTGAAACTCTAAGAAACTTTTGTCCAGAAACGAGTTAGGGAGCCTTATTGCTTTAGTCATAACTCAAAATCCTATGTGGGGTTCTAGACTCACTGAAAACACCCATTCCCCATCGAAGTTGCCGAAGTACGTTGAAGAAATAGTCGTAATGCCCACATGGATGTGGGCTTAGCTTTCGCGGGGCAGGCCGTTCTATGGCATCCATGCCATCACGGCATTTGTGAATCCATTCACTTCAGATGCCCCATCGGAAGCGTTAGACTATTTCGAATAAGTATGAGACCGGTATCTAATGCATGTAACTTCGTCGAGGCGCTGAGGGTTTACTCTTATGAAATCAAGAGCGGGGACAAGCGCTTTCCCCCTTGGCTCGACTCTTAACAAAAGAATAGGGGCGAAGCGCCACGACATTAGTTGTTAGACGCAGTCTAACTTCCAGTCCTCGACCTTTATCAAATGAAGTTTGATTTAGCCTTAATAGAAGGGTTATCAGCGCTTATCCATAAGCGCTTATTCAATTTTTCCTTTACAGCGCTCTAACGCAGCTAGGTAGTAACCTTGATAACTGTTTGCCTCAAGCTCCTGCTCTGCATAAAGCTGTCTGACGACGTTGTCGCAGCGGCTGATGATCTGCGTGACTTGGGTAACGCCAGCTCTTTGCGGCCAGACGTAAGACAGCGACTTGATGATATTCAAACACACCATCTTCAGCAGCGGTGCCTTCTCGTGGATCGCGAGATAGGTTTCTAGCAGAGTTGCGCTGTCGATAGTGTCACTTTTTACAATGAGGTACTTCTCTTTCAGCCAAGCTTTCTTCGACTCGTTGAGCTTTTTCAACTTGTCTAGCATGGTGACTTTACTGGAAAAGACTATCTGGCTCTGCTCATAGCCTAAGGTTTGACTGCCCCACTGTATGGCTTGGTTAAACTCATTTTCCACACTCATGGCATTGAGTAGCCAAGCGTAATGATACGCGCCATAGAAATGGTTAAAGCACTCTTTTGCATGCAGGCTTTTAAGCATATTAATTGCCGAGCGAAAGTAACCTAACTCTAAGGCAATATGGGCTTTAATTAGCTCAATCTCATGCTGAATAGACTCGTTCTTCGATTCCATCAATAGTCTAGAGTGATGCTTGGCCTCTTCGATTAAATAGGCCTTATTGGGGCTGGTTCGACAGGCGTAAAGCAGCACTCTTATCAGAGTTAATTTGGCAAACTCATTGTTGCGGTAAGTGTCTTTGTTGATCTCGAGGTACAAACGGTAGCGGTTAAGCGCTTGCTGGTAGTCTTCAACCGATAGACATAAGTTGACTATGATAAGCTCTCGTTCTGAATTACCGGGCACCAGTTGGCTGGCGATCTCTAGGTGCGAAATTGCCGCCGGGGTGTCGTGGCTTTTCAGTCTTAGATAGGCGGCCTCGGTTCTAATTCGAGTATCATTCGGGGAGGTCAGCAGTAATTGGTTGATGATCTTTTCTGCTTCATCTGTTTGACCAAGATTTGCTAGGGAGTTAGCCAAGCCGACCTTAGCCCAGTCTAGCTCCTTCTTTGCCAGCGTCGACTCATAGACTAATTTTGCCTGTTCATGGCGCTGTAACATGGTCAGAAATGAGGCGCGAAATCGCTTAATCACGAAGTAATATTCGGGATGAAAAGGCGCCAACTCATCACATAGCTGTAAACCTTTTTGGGGATCTAAGCTGCGCTCTGCACCATAGAGGCCTGAGAGTTTTTGTCTGCGCCTGATGGCAACAGAGATCCGCTCCTTTAGGGAGACGGCATTGAAAGGTTTTAGCAGGTATTCATCGGGTTTGAGTTCGATAATAGGCCTGACCGTTGCCGCCGAATTGTCGCCAGTAACCAGAATAAATACCGTCTCATCGGTCAATAGATTTAAGTGTTTAAACTCTTCAAATAGCTGCTTGCCATTCATGCCTGTGCCAAAGTTATAGTCACAGATAATCACATCGAATTGTTTGTTTGATGTGAGATCCAGAGCGACCTTAACCGACTTACAGGTTTGTACACTATTTTCTAAAAAGCCTAATTTCACCAACATGCTTTTGATAGTAAAGAGGAAGGTTGGTGCGTCATCTATCACAAGGACTTTTAATGACTGAAACGATTGCATAAAGGATGTTGTCCAAATAACTAAGTCTCGATGGCGGATTCAATAATAGATCCCGCAACGCATCGAGATGATCACAAATATTGTTTACTGAGCCAGTTGTTAATCGCAGCGATGACGGCATCAATCTCATCGATGAGTTGCTTGGTGGCTAATGGGGCGTTGCTGCTAGATACAGTTTCACAGGCGTGGGCGAGGGACGCTAGCTCAGTTAAATTGAGCGCATTGGCCGCGCCTTTAATGCGGTGAGCTATCGCCGTTAGCGGTAGGCTCTGTTCGAGAAGCTGCGCCTTATCGGCAAAGAGTGAGTCTCTCACGACGGCCGAAAACTCAAGCTGTTCCTCTATCTCATATGCATTTAACCACTCGAGTTTAGCTAAATCTGAGTCAATGGCTTGCTGTTGACAGTAACGTCCTAACGCATCGCTAAGCGAGTTAAAGGTATAGGGCTTGTAGATGATCTCATCCATACCGACACTCTGCGCTTTTTCGGCGACTAAGCGTGAGTCTTCTGCGGTACAGCCAATTATTGCTAAGGCGTTAAACTCGCTTCGCGCTCTTAGCTGACGCACCAAGTCATAACCATTGAGGTTAGGCATATGGCAGTCGGTAAGGAGCAGGTCGATGCTGGTTAAATGTTGAGTTAAATAGTTGAGTGCCTCTTGACCATCATTAACCGTGACCACCTCTAAGCCGAGCTTTTTAAGCTGTTTCTGGAACAGGAAGCGGTTAACTGGATCGTCATCGGCAACTAACACCTTTCCCGTATACCTTTTCGCTTTTAGGGCATCGGTTTGTGCAGGCTTATTTGGCCATGACAGTGCCTTTAACAGCAGGTCGGGATAGATGTTTTGGCATAGTTCTAACGCTTGAACCGCTATGCAATTAGTGGCGATTTCACCGCTAGGGCATGAGTTATCCCGCCACAGCTTAAGCCAGCTTTGTAGCTTGTCATTTTCTGTTTTTATCTCTGCCATGAACCTAAGCGCTAAAGGCCGAAATTGAACCGGCATATTCACACAAACCTGCGTACCGTGGCCTTGTCGACTCTCTACGTTTATCTCTCCTCCCATCAGCTGCACTAAGTGCTTAACAATAGACATGCCTAAGCCTGTGCCGCCATAGTTACGGTTTATACTCGGATCGCCCTGTACAAATGGTTGAAATAAGCCGAGGAGTTGGCTTTGTGTCATGCCGCAGCCGCTGTCTTCAATCGACAGATATAGTCTTTGTTCTGTATTGGCGATCGATACCCTGATGTAACCTTTCTCGGTGAACTTAATTGCATTACTCACCAAGTTGTTAACTATCTGGCTGAGGCGGAGCCAGTCAAGCTCGGCGTGGCAGAACCTTGTGGGTTGCCAGTCGACTCGAAAATCGAGCCCTTTAACACTGGCGCCTGCTTCTAACGTTCTGAGCATGGAGCCAACTTCATCAAAGATATTGCCTGGGTAAGCATCGAGTTGTAACTGGTTGGCCTCCATTTTAGAAAAATCTAAGAGATCGTTAACTAGGGCTTTTAAACGCTCGGCGGAGGCCTGAGCATTTTGCATTAACTCTAGGTTTTGACTCGATTTAAGCTCAGGCTTGAGCAGCTCCATTAAGCCTATCATTGCGGTAAGGGGCGTCCTTAACTCGTGGCTGATAATCGCCAAGAATGACTCTCTTGCCTTTAAGGCCTCCACAGCTTGTTGCTGCGAAAGTCTAAGTTCTTGCTTGCGCGCCTTTAACTCTGTGAAGTCTGCAAATACCGTGATGTGGTATTGCTGGCCATCGTTATGGCGCACCACTTCACGGGAGATGCGGTAATATTTATCGCCAATCGCACATTCATCGCTCAGGCAATTGTTGGCAGCGATAAATGCTGACGGACTGTTGCCTAGTTGGCTGATGGTGTTCGCTAGGCAGTCGTTATAGGCCTTGTTACTCAGTAGGGGCTTGCCATTGGCATCACAGATCAACACCATGCCTGGGAAATTATCGAGCACGGCCATTAACCACTGCATCTGCTCATGGCTTGCTTGTCCACTAGCAAGGGCTTCAGATAGAAAAGCTTTACGCCTGTTATTACGAAAGAGGCTAAAGGCTAGCAGCAGAGTGAACACTGTGATGAAAAATAACAGAGTATTACTCGTCAGGTGATCACCATGGCGTTCATGATTTTCGCTATGATCATCTTGGCTCTTTGGCGTGGTATCTGACGTGGTATTTGAGGTGATAGAGATCGCTGGGTCACTGTTCGTTATTGCACCCGCGGCAATAGCCGTTTCTGGCTGTAACTGAGCTAACTCTTGTGGGCTAACAGCCAAAGGCTGCGCGAAAGAAGAGCTTGATAAGCTTGTGAATAACAACAGAAAGGCAAGGCGGCGTGTCATTTTTTGAGCAGTTAATAAAAAAAGGTTGCGCATAATAATCTACAAACTAGTTTTTGACTAATTTATTTTTACGGTTATTTGGGCAAAGCCTATTGGCGGTATCTTCAGTGACGAACATGACTCGTGAAGTCCTAAGTCATGTGAATTTAAAAGCCACTAACATTGCGCTAGAACACGATGTAATTTGTGTTTTGGTATAATATTGTGGCGAGTATGAGAGCTAGGCTTAATCTGAGTCTGAGCTCAGATCCCATTTATCTTAAGTTGCAGGGGTTATCTTGATGAGTACCAACTTTGGTTTGGAATTACAGCTGATCTATCAATTTGTGCATCTAGTGAATGCGGGCAGCTTTTCTCAGGCCGCGAAAGAGCTGGATATGCCGATTGCTACTGTGAGCCGTAAGCTGACGAAGTTGGAGACGGTATTAGATAAACAGCTGTTGATGCGTAATACCCGTAAGCTGAGGCTAACCGAAGAAGGGATTGCGCTGTTTCAGCAATATCAGTCTATTATCTCTCAGTTTGATAGCATTAGCGGTGTCAGTGTGGATAAGCCTGAGGGCACCTTACGTATTGCCGCGCCAGTGTCGATTATCTCGATGATTTTTATCAAGACCCTTAATGAGTTCTGCGAGCAATATCCAGACATTCAACTGCATATTGCGCAAAACAATAACGTTATCGACTTGATCGATGAGGGCGTCGATGTGGCTATTGTTGGAGGCACTCAACCTGATTCCTCTTGGATCTCAAGTTCATTGGGTGTGCTTAATTATGGTCTGTTTGCTTCGCCTCATTATATCGACAATGCCCCTGAGCTGACTCATCCGAGTGAACTGGCTAGCCATAGCTTGATCAAGGTTTGGCCTCTGTATAACTGGTCGCTTAAGCACCCCTCTGGCGAGTCATTTTACTACGATGGTAAGGCCAAGCTGACCTTAAGTGACCTGCATGGCGCGGTCGAAGCGACGGTTGACGATGGCGGTATTCTCTACGGCCCCGAGCTGTTTGTTAAGCAGCAGCTTAAGTCTGGTGCCTTGCAAGTCGTGCTGCCGGAATGGATTGGTGAGAAGAGGCGGATCTCGATCCTCTATCATCAGCGCAGTCATCAGCCGCTGAAGGTAAAGCTGTTTATCGAGTTTATGCAATCAAAGGCGCAGTGCCTGTTTTCGATGGAGAGTTAATTAAGGCCTGTGCCTTATGCTGACAGCGGTGCTTGATGTGAGCTTGATGGGCGCCTAACGATAAGAGTGATCCGTTACGCGCTCATAGCTACGAGCTGCTCTGTATTAGCGGGGGGCTTCGATACCGATATTTGATACACCAATCTCAACGATTTCTTTGCGTAGCCCTTTGATGAAATCGGCCTTCATCGACGGGTTTTCTTCGATGATCTGTAAAAGAGACTCTTGCATCTCTTTCTCTTCAAGCATCACTTCATGACCGAAGATATAGTCATCGAGCGCATCTTCATTTTTGAACTCTTGCTCACAGGTCGCTTCAATATAGTTGGCGACAGTCGATGACGATAGCTTACTGATGTTGGTGATATCTTCTTCTACTTTGCTCTGTAGTGCACTGATCAGCGAGGTCAATGCGACTGCGGCATCCATAGCAGGATAGACACCGTAAACATCAAAATCGCTAGGATCTGGCGTGTTATCTTCTAGGCGCTCAAGGTAGATATCTATGTTCAGCTTGAGCTTGTTGTCGTACATCGATTGCCAAAGTAGGTTTAGCAAGGTATCGAGTACTTTTGGATCGCCAAATTCACACACTTCAGAAAAAAGCTGATAGTTAGGCAGCATGCGTTGGCATAGGGCAACCGCAAAAAGCTTTTTCTGGGGTAACTCTAATGCTTTTAGGCGTTTAAAAAATCCCTGTTTGTTTGTCATCTTATATATCCACTGATAGCTGGGAGATCACTTGATTAGCGGCAGATTCTACCTTAGTTAGTTCATCAAGTAACTCAAGTATTTCCGGTTCGACATCTTCTACTGGCACGCCACGCTTTAATCCTGACTCAATTTCTTGGCAAAGTGCTTGGGTCGTTGGCACTCCACAGTAACAGCAGGCACCGTGAAGCTTATGGATACAGGCAAGCATCTTGTCATTATCTGAGCTGGCGAGCGCGAGCTCAATATGCTCAACCGTCTCTGGCAGTGATTTTAATAGCATCTTTAGCATGTCCAGTGCTAAGTCTGGCTTGTTATTGGCTTGGGTCAAACAAAGTTCCCAATTAAGTGTGCGCAGATCGAAGTGGGTAAACTTAGGTTTGCTTCGCCAGCGAGTGATGACCCCTTTCAGGGCGGCTTCATCGATAGGTTTTGGCAGATAGCCATCCATGCCGCTAGAGGAGATCCGCTCTCGCTCTTCGGCGATGGCGTGTGCGGTGACCGCGATAATAGGTGTGTTACGGTTTGCCGAGTTGGCGCGGATCTGTTTGGTCGCCGTGATGCCGTCTGTCCCCGGCATTTGAATGTCCATAAAGATTAAGTCGTAGCTGCGCTCTTTTGCCAGTTTTACGGCAAGCTCGCCGTTGTCGGCTACCTGTACATGGGTGACGAGTTCTCTGAGCAGGGTGTCGATAAGTTTAAGGTTGGCCGGATTATCGTCAACGGCTAAAACACTCAGGCTCTCCAGTTTAGCCGGGGCTTGGATCGCTGTTGGAGCAGTAAGCGTTTCACTTACGATATCTGAATGAGGATTAAGTAGTGAACTGGCGAGCTTCTTCTCTCCGATAGGCATAGAGATCTGCTGGTCGATATAGGGGCGCAGCTGGGAATAGATCGCTTCTTGTTCGCTGCAGTCGGAGATCAGCAATAAGTTATCAATTTTCTTTTTGGCTAAGCTCAGTACAGCCGCAGGCTCCTTGGATGCGGTGATGGCGCGGCAGCTCATTAGCGAATAGTCAAAACTATGCTGAGACTGAGTGGTAATAAATTCAAGTTGCTTAGTTGATTTTACTAGGGTGACCTTCATTCCCCAACGCTGCAGCATGAGTTCTATGGCATGCTGAGACAGTGTGCTTGGCTCAAACAACAGAATGCTCTTACCTTCAAGTGACATGAGTGGCACAGTGTTGTTGATGGAGTACTGGCTGATATTTAGTGGCAGAGAGAACCAAAACGTTGAGCCTACATCAGGCTCAGAGTAACAACCTATTTGCCCGCCCATGCGATTGACCAGACGCTTGGTGATGACGAGCCCTAGTCCTGTGCCGCCGAAGCGACGAGAAATTGAGGAGTCTGCTTGACCAAAAGCTTGGAACAGCGATGCTTGTTGCTGGGCATCGATGCCGATCCCTGTGTCGATGATCTCACAGCGTAGGTGGGCTTTGCCATCGATAATCTCTTCGAGCTGTAACTTGAGTTGAACGCTCCCCTTATCCGTGAACTTAATGGCGTTACCGACTAAGTTGGTGATGATCTGACTAAAACGCATCGCATCGCCGGTGACATCCTCAGGGATCCCCGAGTCGACATCAATCACCAGCTCCAGCTCTTTCTCTCTCGCGCTGCTCGATAGCATGGTAACCGTCTCTTCTACAGTTTCACGTAGTGAGAAGGGGATGTTTTCGAGTACCATCTTGCCTGCTTCGAGTTTAGAGAAGTCGAGAATGTCGTTAATGATACTCAACAGGTTGGTGGCGCTACGCTCGATGGTGCGGATATAGTCTTGTTGGCTTGAATGCAAAGGAGTCTTTAATAGCTGTTTTGCAAAACCGATCACACCGTTAAGTGGGGTTCTAAGCTCGTGGGACATATTGGCGAGGAACTCCGACTTGATACGACTGGCCTCTTGGGCACGTTTCTTTGCCATATCCAGTTCAACGTTTTGGATCTCGATCTGCTCTAGAGTCTCGCGTAAGTCAGAGGTGGCTTGATCGATGTTTTGTTGCATCTCATCATGGTACTCCGATAGCGAACCGGCCATCGCATTGATGCCTCGTCTAAGTAAGTCCAGCTCACCAATCAGGTTACCGTTTAAGCGTGTATCGAGTTTACCCTCACGGATCTTGGCGACGACCCGCACCATATCGGTAATAGGTTGGGTTACGTTCTTAAGTAAGCGGAAGGTAAAGAACAGGTTTAACTGTACGCCAATCATCACAATAATAAAGGCGATAACCCCGGCTCTATGTTGCTGTAAGAGGGCGTTTTCTTTGTTGATTAAGATGGCGATATAGCCGATTTTCGTGGCATTAGAGCGGGTGGCAGGCGTGGCGCTGTCGAAACCGATTACCGGCGCATCACTGCTCTTATAGATGGGGCTACGTAAAATCATGCTGTCGCCGACCTGTTCCAGCTCGGTACGCAGCATAGAGTCCAGCGGCTTATCGTAGCGCATCATCTCGTGGTTCTTATAATGATGGGAGGTGACGACCACTCGATTATTGGCATCGAAAATAGCAATAAACTGCACTAGCGAGGCTTTATTTAATTGTGCGGAGGTGATTAACCGTTTGCTGGTTTCGAAATCTTTGGTCTCAAGGCCCACTTCGGCAGCGATTGCTAAGGGCTCGATGATATTGCTAGCTTGTCCTATGAGCGTTTCTTCGAGTTCATAGAATCTATTTATGGTAAAATAACTACCTAATAAAAAACCCACTAAGATTGTTGGGGCTAACGCCAGTACCAGAACCCACGAGCGAAGGCTGTATTTGGTCATATCGTTGGCATTATTCATTCTTTGTATGGGTTACCATTAAATATAGTGTTTGTAATCGATAGACTGCCAGATATTGACCTGTGTTGGCCAGTTTTTTATCTATTTTGAGAGTAAAATGGCACAATTTTTTAAAGCAAAACCAAATAGATCTAAGCAATTATCGTCGAAGTTATCGCTGAAGGTGACGCAACTGGATCACCTAGGTGCAGGTATCGCTCACCACGACGGTAAGATTGTTTTCATCAGTGGCGCGCTGCCCGATGAAACCGTATCGGTGCAGCTAACGGAGCAGAAGAAAAAGTTTGCTCGAGGAAAGCTACTAAAAATTGAGAAGCGCTCGGCGGAGCGAGTTTCAGCTTTATGCCCACATTTCGATAAATGTGGTGGCTGTGATCTGCAGCATCTTGATATTGACGCTCAGCGTCAACATAAAGCCAATACCTTGGTTGATTTGGTGAATAAGTTTGCCCAGGCTCAGGCGGGTGAAGTGTGTGACACCCTAAGCGATAATGCGTGGCACTATCGCCGCCGCGCCCGTTTAGCCACATGGTTTGATAAAAATACCAAGCATATTAGCTTAGGTTTTAGGGCGGGTAGCAGCAGTGACGTGGTTGAGATCCAGTCCTGCGCCGTGTTAGCTGAGCCGTTGTCGGCCTTGATCCCAGACTTGGCTTTTATGCTTAATCAGTTAAGCGGTAAGAAAGCCCTAGGCCACGTTGAACTCACCCAAGCCGATAACGGTAACTTTGTGGTGCTTCGCGTGACTAAGGGACTATCGGATAAGGATAAGGCTAGGTTAGTTGAGTTTGCCGAAAAGCATGCTGTGATCGTCTTACTACAAGGTGATGAGGGGCAATGCGAGCATTTAAATGGCACGGGTGAGCAGCCTTATTATGGTTTCGATGATAACCAAGTCAAACTTAACTTCTCGCCTGGCAACTTTATTCAAGTGAACGGTCAAGTAAACCAAGCCATGGTCAGTCAAGCCGTTGAGTGGCTATCACCCAAGGCGGGTGAGCGAGTGTTAGATCTGTTCTGTGGGATCGGCAATTTCAGTCTGCCACTGGCTAAAGATGGCGCCGAGGTGATTGGTGTTGAAGGTGTGCAGGCTATGGTTGAGCAGGCAAGAGTGAATGCTAAGCTGAGCGGTTTAGATAAGGTCTCATTTTATCATGCGGATCTCAGCGCAGATCTATCGAAAGAGCCTTGGCTAGGTAAAGTCGATAAGATGTTAATCGATCCGGCTCGAGCGGGGGCCTATGAGAGCATGCAATCACTGAAGAAACTAAAACCTAAAGCCTTAGTCTATGTTTCCTGTAATCCTGCTAGCCTAGCCCGTGATAGTGAAGTGATTTTGTCGCAAGGTTATCAACTTAAAAAGATTGGATTAGTGGATATGTTCCCACAAACCCATCACTTGGAGTCAATGGCACTGTTTGAGTTAAAAAATTAAACAAAAAGACACAAATAGATACATTTAGTGAAACCTTTTGCTTAAATATAACTCATACAATTCAAAGTATGGCGCTATAGCTGTTTTTAGTAGCAATTGTCTGCTTTTGCGCATTGACAATAACGGCTGAATGGCGAATATAGTGCTTATCAATTTAAAAGGTAGAGTTAAGGGTTTGTTAATCTCTATCTGGGGTATGTAAAGGAATCAAATTCAATGGTATCTGTTCGTGAAGCACATTTTAGCGACCCTGACTTTCAAATCGATAAGTGGGTGCAACGTTATATTAGTGATGCTTCGGAAGCGCAAACTCTGTTGGCCTTAATTGAGCGGGTTGAACTGCTTGTGGGCCAAAAGAAAGAAGCGAACGTTACCGTGTTAAGACGTGCGCGCGAGATGATAGAGATCCTCGCGCCACTGAATATGGATATTGAAACCTTACAGGCCGCCATTTTGTTTGTGGTGTTTGATGCGGGTCTTATCACTCAAGAAGATGTCGAAGAGGAGTTTGGCGCTAAGCTGGCCGTCTTGGTATCGAGTGTAGAGACCATGAACGCCATCGGTGCGCTTAAGGTCGATAATCAGACCCGCAGCGGTGAACCGCAGATCGATAATATTCGTAAGATGTTATTAGCCATGGTGGAAGATGTGCGTGCGGTGGTGATAAAACTTGCCGAGCGTATCTGTCTGCTACGTGAGATTAAGAATGCCGATGAGGAGGTTAAAGTCCTTATCGCCCGCGAAATCGCCGATATCTATGCGCCACTGGCTAACCGCCTTGGTATTGGTCAGCTTAAGTGGGAACTGGAAGACATCTCATTCCGTTACCTGCACCCACAAACCTATAAAGATATCGCCAAGCAGCTCGATGGTAAGCGCCTCGATAGAGAGACCTTTATCGATGATTTCGTCAATCAGCTACAGGCACGTCTAGATCAAGACCAGATCCGCGCTAAGGTCTATGGCAGACCTAAGCATATCTACAGTATCTGGAAGAAGATGAAGGGCAAGCAGCTTAAATTTGATGAGCTGTTTGACGTCCGCGCTGTACGTATCGTGACCGATCGCCTGCAAGATTGTTATGGCGCCTTAGGCGTGGTGCATACGCTGTGGCACCATATTCCACGTGAGTTCGATGACTACGTGGCTAACCCTAAGCCTAATGGCTACCAGTCTATTCATACCGTGGTGGTGGGGCCGGAAGGAAAAACTGTCGAGATCCAAATTCGTACCGAGCAGATGCATGAAGATGCTGAGCTTGGGGTCGCAGCGCACTGGAAGTATAAAGAGGGCAGTGCCAGCGGTAAACAGAGCGGTTATGAAGATAAGATCAACTGGCTACGTAAAATTCTGCAGTGGCAGGAAGATGTGGCCGAAAGCGGCAATTTGGTCGATGAGGTGCGTAGTCAGGTCTTTGAGGATCGAGTCTATGTGTTCACGCCAAGTGGCGAAGTGGTCGACTTGCCGTTGGGATCAACTGTACTCGACTTTGCTTACTATATTCACTCCCATGTTGGGCATAAGTGTATCGGTGCTAAGGTCGATGGCCGTATCGTGCAGTTTACCTATCAGGTCGAGACGGGACAGCGCATCGAGATCATTACCTCTAAGCACCCGAACCCTAAGCGTGATTGGCTCAATCCAAACTTGGGCTATATTCAGACCTCCCGTGCTCGCTCGAAGATCCAGCACTGGTTTAAGCAGCAAGATAGAGATAAGAATATTGTCGCAGGTCGAGAGATGCTTGAAGCCGAGCTTTCTCGAATTAACCTTCACATCAAGGATGCGAAATCAGCGGTAGAGCGATTCAACTTGGTGAGCATGGACGATCTACTCGCCGGGATTGGCGGCGGAGATGTACGCCTTAATCAGGTGGTGAACCATGTTCAAAGTCGCCTTCGCACTAAAGAACTCACCGACGAAGAGGCGGTTGAAGATTTAGTTAAGAAGAGTCAGAGCAAGGCACCCAAAAAGGGCAAGGGTCAGGTCGAGGTCAACGGTGTTGGTAACTTGATGAGCCATATTGCCAAGTGTTGTCAGCCAGTACCGGGTGATGAGATCTTCGGTTTTATTACTAAGGGGCGCGGGATCTCGGTTCACAGAGCCGACTGCGATCAAGTTAAAGAGCTTATACGTGCCGCACCTGAGCGATCGGTCGATGTGGTTTGGGGTGAGAACTATTCCGGTGGTTATAAGATCCGTTTAAGTATCCTAGCCAACGACTGTTCGGGCTTACTGCGGGATTTAACCTCGGTATTAGCCGCAGAGAAAACCCATGTGATGGCGATGAGTTCGACCTCAGATGTCAAAACACAAACGGCAACCATCGAGCTGGAACTTGAGTTATACAATCTAGATGGTTTATCGAAAGTGTTATCGAAAATAAACCAGGTAGATGGCGTGATCCAAGCACGCAGGCTATAACTGAATACAGATTGATAAAACGGCAACTTCAGGTTGCCGTTTTTATTTGCGGCTCTATCAAGCCCATTTACAATAGTTGCTAGGGCAAAACAATATTAGAGACAAATTAGGATCCTTTAAATGACTAAGAAAATGGGTGACACCCAACCTTTGTTAGCAATTATGCAAAAGCTGCGTGACCCCAAGACGGGATGCCCCTGGGACAGGGCTCAGGAATTTCAAACTATTGTGCCCTTTACCCTAGAGGAAGCCTATGAGGTCGCCGATACCATTGAGCGTATGGCACTCGATGAGTTACCCGATGAGCTAGGAGACTTGCTGTTTCAGGTGGTGTTTTACTGCCAGCTTGGTAAAGAGCAGGGGCTTTTTGATTTTGATACTGTGGTTGAGCGGATCTGCACTAAGCTCACTCGTCGCCACCCCCATGTATTTGAAGATTTAGCCACTACCAGTACCGCGCAGATAAAGCAAAATTGGGAACAGTTAAAGGCGGAAGAGCGCAGTCAACGCTCGCTTGACTCTGTGCTCGATGATATACCACTGGCGCTACCGGCGTTATCGCGTTCGATGAAGATCCAAAAACGTGTCGCGCGGGTGGGGTTTGACTGGGCAGAGCTAAAGCCTGTGGTCGCCAAAATCCATGAGGAGATCGACGAAGTTATTTTTGAAGTTGAACAAGACACAGTCGATGAGGCGAAAGTGCAAGACGAAATGGGCGATCTCTTGTTTGCCGTGGTGAATCTTGCGAGGCATTTAGGTGTGGAGCCAGAAAAAGCGTTAAGGCAAGCGAATCAAAAGTTTGAAAGGCGCTTTAGAGGTGTCGAAGCTTATGCGCAAGCCGATGGTCGAGCCTTAAATGAACACACTCTTGAAGAGCTGGATGGGTACTGGAACCGAGTGAAACAGGATGAGTCGAATAAATAACTTAAGTTTTAAGTTAATTCTAGTTTGTCGAATCCCGGTTGCTTTGGTATAATATTGCCCCGTCCTAGTGCTTTCTTACAAGCACATATTTCCAACTCATTTTCTCAGGTTCAGCATGACTACAAGGTATATCTTCGTTACTGGTGGCGTGGTTTCATCACTAGGTAAAGGCATTGCAGCAGCTTCTTTGGCTGCAATATTAGAGGCCCGCGGCCTTAACGTAACTATTATGAAGCTGGATCCATATATTAACGTCGATCCAGGTACCATGAGTCCAACACAGCACGGTGAAGTGTTTGTGACTGAAGACGGCGCTGAAACTGATCTAGATTTAGGTCACTACGAGCGTTTCATCCGTACTAAGATGAACCGTCGTAACAACTTTACTACGGGTCGTATTTACGAAGAAGTATTGCGTAAAGAGCGTCGTGGTGACTACTTAGGTGCAACCATTCAGGTTATCCCGCACATCACTAACGCTATCAAAGAGAAAGTGCTTGCTGGTGGCGAAGGCCATGACGTTGCTATCGTTGAAATCGGTGGCACGGTTGGTGATATCGAATCACTACCATTCCTAGAGTCTATCCGTCAGCTAGGCGTAGAGCTTGGCCGTGATAGAACCCTATTTATGCACCTAACACTTGTGCCTTTCTTAGGCGCTGCAGGCGAAGTGAAAACTAAACCAACACAGCATTCAGTTAAAGAGCTACGTTCAATCGGTATCGCTCCTGATGTATTGGTTTGTCGTGGTGATCGCGCTATCCCTGCAAATGAAAAAGCTAAGATTTCGCTATTCTGTAACGTTGAAGAGCGTGCAGTTATCTCACTAAAAGACGTAGACAGTATCTATAAGATCCCTGCGCTGTTAAAAGCACAAGGTCTAGACCAGCTTGTGACTAAGCGTTTCGGTATTGAGTGTAAAGAAGCCGATCTGTCTGAGTGGGAAAAGGTTATTTACCAAGAAGCTAACCCAACGGGTGAAGTTACCATTGGTATGGTTGGTAAGTACATCGAACTACCTGATGCATACAAGTCAGTTAACGAAGCACTAAAGCATGCGGGTCTATTTAACCGCGTATCAGTTAATATCAAGTATATTGACTCACAAAACGTTGAAGCTAAGGGCGATGAAGTCCTACAAGGTTTGGACGGTATTCTAGTTCCTGGTGGATTCGGTGAGCGTGGTGTTGAAGGTAAAATCATGGCGGCTAAGTACGCTCGTGAGAATAACCTTCCATATTTTGGTATCTGTTTAGGTATGCAGGTTGCACTGATTGAGTTTGCACGTCATGTTGCAGGTCTTGAAGGTGCGCATTCAACAGAATTTAAGCCAGATACTCCGCATCCAGTTGTTGGTTTGATCACTGAGTGGATCAACG
This sequence comes from Shewanella sp. Isolate13, assembly GCF_022398325.1. Taxonomy (GTDB): domain Bacteria; phylum Pseudomonadota; class Gammaproteobacteria; order Enterobacterales; family Shewanellaceae; genus Shewanella. The sequence continues at coordinate 49,124 of NZ_JAKEVD010000016.1, read as the reverse complement.
AAGATGGCCAAGTTGAAGAGCGTCATGAAGAGTCTGACTTGGGCGGCACTATGCGTCTAGGTGCTCAGCTATGTCACTTAGAAGAAGGCACTAAAGCCGCTGCAGCTTATAAGGCTAACACTTGTGTCGAACGTCACCGTCACCGTTACGAAGTGAACAACAACTACAAAGAGTGTCTAGAGAAAGCGGGTCTAATCTTTAGTGGTCTATCATCTGACCGCTCATTGGTTGAAATGATCGAGCTACCAAACCATCCATGGTTTGTAGCGGGTCAATTCCACCCAGAATTTACATCGACTCCTCGTGATGGTCAGCCGTTATTTGAAGGCTTTGTTGCTGCCGCAGCTGCCTACCAAAAACGTGATTTAGAAGACTAATTACGCAGAACCGCTCCCATGCTATGGGGGCGGTTTTTTTGTTTCTAGCGATGTAATAACTGCACAGAATTTCGTTTTACTTTTATCTTTAAATTTATCTTTAAAACTTAAATCGAGGGCATTATGGCTAAGATTATTAACATTATCGGTCGCGAAATCATGGATTCTCGCGGTAACCCAACAGTTGAAGCCGAAGTTCATTTAGAAGGCGGATTCATGGGGATGGCTGCTGCACCGTCAGGCGCATCAACAGGTAGTCGTGAAGCACTGGAACTACGTGACGGCGACAAAGCCCGTTACATGGGGAAAGGTGTACTAAAGGCTGTTGAGAACATCAACGGACTTATCCGCGATGCGTTAATGGGTAAAGATGCGACTGCTCAAGCTGAACTTGACCAGATCATGATCGATGTAGATGGCACAGAGAACAAAGATAAGCTAGGCGCGAATGCGATTCTTGCTGTTTCTTTAGCTGCTGCTAAAGCGGCTGCAGCATTTAAAGGTGTTCCTTTATACGCGCACATTGCCGATCTAAATGGCACGCCAGGCCAGTACTCTATGCCTGTTCCTATGATGAACATCTTGAACGGTGGCGAGCACGCTGATAACAACGTCGATATCCAAGAGTTCATGGTTCAGCCTGTTGGCGCTAAGAACTTCCGTGAAGCACTACGTATGGGCGCTGAGATCTTCCATAACCTAAAGAGCGTACTTCAGTCTAAAGGCTTGAACACTGCTGTAGGTGATGAAGGTGGTTTTGCACCAAACCTAGCATCAAACGCTGACGCACTAGCAATCATCAAGGTTGCTGTAGAGAAAGCGGGTTACAAGCTAGGTACTGACGTAACACTAGCACTAGACTGCGCGGCATCTGAATTTTACAAAGATGGTCAGTATGATCTATCGGGTGAAGGCAAGGTTTTCTCTGCGAACGGTTTCTCTGACTTCCTTAAGTCACTGACTGAAGAGTATCCAATTGTTTCTATCGAAGATGGCTTGGATGAGTCAGATTGGGATGGTTGGGCTTACCAGACTCAAATCATGGGTGACAAGATCCAGCTTGTTGGTGACGATTTGTTCGTAACTAACACTAAGATCCTAAAGCGCGGTATCGACAATGGTATTGCTAACTCAATTCTTATTAAGTTTAACCAAATCGGTTCACTAACTGAGACTCTAGCGGCAATTCGCATGGCGAAAGATGCGGGTTACACAGTTGTGATTTCACACCGTAGTGGTGAAACTGAAGATGCGACCATTGCCGATCTAGCGGTAGCGACTTCAGCTGGTCAAATCAAGACGGGCTCACTATGCCGTAGTGACCGTGTTGCTAAGTACAACCAGCTACTTCGCATCGAAGAGCAGCTAGGCGAGAAAGCACCTTACAACGGTCTTAAAGAGATCAAAGGTCAAGCATAAATCGCTATAAACTTTAAAAAGGCCACCACTCGGTGGCCTTTTTTGTTGTACTATCTGGTTAATATTCTCAATTTCTTGCTATTTAGAATCATGAAACGGCTTCTTTTTGTATTAATTGCTCTACTTGTCATGCTCCAGTATCGCCTATGGCTGGGTGATAAGAGCTTAGCTGACTCTTTTCATCTGCAGGAGCAAATCAGGCTGCAGCAGCAAAGTAATGCGCAATTGGTTGCTCGAAACCAAGTCTTAAGAGAGGAGATCAATGATCTTCGCAGTGGTACCGAGGCCCTAGAAGAGCGAGCCCGTAATGAGTTGGGTATGGTTAAAGAGGGGGAGACCTTTTTCCGCGTCGTTGGAGGTGATCGTGGGGATAAACCTAGTCACTGATTTCAGCTTAAATAATTATAGAAATATGCCGCTATTACATGGAGCTCTAGCATGAGCCAAACCCCTAAACATATTATTGCGATTGTTCCCGCTGCCGGAATTGGTAGTCGTATGGGCGCAGAAATTCCTAAGCAGTATTTACAGCTCAATGAACAGAGTATCTTAGGACATACATTAGACTGCCTTCTATCGCATCCTAGCATCGAAAAGGTGATTGTCGCGCTCAACCCGGAAGATGAATTTTTTGCAGATTTAGCGCAGGCCAAGCACTCCAAGTTACAGGCCGTAATCGGTGGCAAAGAGCGTGCCGATTCAGTGCTTTCTGCCTTAATGGTTGCAGCCGAAGATAGCTGGGTTTTAGTGCATGACGCGGCGCGCCCGTGCCTCACGCATCAAGATATCGATAAGTTAATTGCCTCGGCAGGCACTTTTGTACAGGGCGCTATTCTAGCCGCCCCGGTGCGTGACACCATGAAGCGTAGTAATCCACAGGGCTTAATTACCGAGACCGTTTGCCGCGAAAACCTATGGCATGCACTGACGCCGCAGTTTTTCCCAGCCCAAGCTCTAAAGCAAAACCTAGGTGACGCGCTAGCAGCGGGGGCACTCATTACTGACGAAGCCTCGGCTATGGAGTGGGCAGGTGTTGCCCCCGGGATTGTTGCAGGGCGCGCCGATAATATTAAGGTGACTCACCCAGATGATCTGCAGCTGGCATCGCTGTTTCTTAAGAGCGCCGCTCAATAGGCTGAGCCAACAACTTATTTAGATAGATAAACGGGAATACCGATGAAAATTCGAATTGGTCATGGTTTTGATGTGCATAAATTTGGTGGTGAGCCGCCACTAATTCTCGGTGGCATTACCGTACCCTATGAGGTCGGCTTAATCGCACACTCAGATGGCGATGTGGTCCTGCATGCGATCAGTGATGCGATTTTAGGTGCGATGGCGCTGGGGGATATTGGTAAACATTTCCCCGATACCGATGTCCAGTTCAAAGGCGCCGATAGTCGAGTGCTATTAAGGCATTGCTACAAATTAGCCACCGATAGGGGTTATAGCCTATCAAACCTCGATGTAACCGTGATTGCTCAGGCACCTAAAATGGCGCCGCATATTGAGGCGATTCGCGCCGTGCTGGCCGAAGATTTAGCCTCGGATATTGATGATATCAACGTTAAAGCAACCACCACTGAAAAGCTTGGCTTTACCGGCAGAAAAGAAGGCATTGCAGTGGAAGCTGTGGTGCTGATGGCTCAGTCATAAAAAGGCTTTTTATAGAAAGGCTAAGTCATAATTAAATTAAGCCATAGATAGAAGATAAACAGATTATGAGCGAACTACATTATTTATACGGTCAGCCAACCTCGACGGCTGACCTTCGGACCCATAATAGCGATTTTCAGGTACAGGAAATCCTGCCTTTTGCACCTACGGGCGAAGGTGAACATCACCTGCTGCATATTCGCAAAGAGGGACTGAATACGGTTGAAGTCGCTAAGGTGCTATCGAGCTTTGCTCATGTGCACCCTAAAGAGGTGACGTATGCCGGGCAAAAAGATAAGCATGCGATTACCGAGCAGTGGTTTGGTGTGCGTATTCCTGGCAAAGATACCCCTGACTGGCAGCAGCTAAATAGCGAGCAGATCACAGTGCTAAGCGCGTCAAGACACAGTAAGAAGCTACGCATCGGCGCATTGGCGGGTAACCGTTTTACTTTAACCCTACGTAATGTCAGCGATATGGTTGATGTGGTTAAACGTATTGAGCTTATCAGTGAGCAGGGCGTACCTAATTATTTTGGTGAGCAGCGCTTCGGTCATGACGGTAAGAACTTAATGTTTGGTCGTCAGATGTTTACCGGCCGCAAAGTCAAAGATAGAAATAAGCGCAGCATGTATCTGTCTGCAGTGCGCTCTAACCTGTTTAATCTTGCCTGCTCTGCTCGTCTAGCGGCGCACGGTGTTACGCCGTTAGCAGGCGATTGCGTATTGTTAGCGGGAAGTAAGAGCTACTTTGTCGCCGAAACTTGGGACGAGACTCTGTTAGAACGTCTTGCAAAAAAGGATATCCAGTTATCGGCACCGCTATGGGGTCGAGGTTCAGCGTTAGCACAGGGAGATGCTGCAACATGTGAAGCTGACGCGCTAGCGTCATTAGACCTAGATAGAGAAGGCCTTGAGCAAGCGGGACTCAATCAAGAAAGACGTGCATTGTTACTTGAGCCACAACATCTGCAATATGAAGTTGATGAAGATACCATTGTTCTAAAATTTGCATTACCATCAGGTTCTTATGCCACTTCGGTGCTACGTGAACTATTCCTGTACCAAGATGTTCAAGAGGTGGCGCGCCAACAAATGCTGGCTGAGCAAAGAAGTGCTGAGGCGCAGCAATGAAGATTCTGATCAGTAATGATGATGGAGTGAATGCCGAAGGCATAGCGGCCTTAACTCGAGCCATGAGCCAGATAGCTGAAACCCTGACGGTAGGGCCAGATAGAAACTGTTCTGGGGCGAGTAATTCGTTAACCTTGACCAACCCGCTGCGACTGAATACCTTAGACAATGGTTTTATCTCTGTAAGTGGAACTCCGACAGACTGCGTCCATTTAGCGATCCGAGAGCTATACCAAGATGAGCCCGATATGGTGGTCTCAGGTATTAACGCGGGTGCGAACATGGGTGATGATACCTTGTATTCGGGGACTGTTGCTGCGGCAATGGAAGGGCGCTTTCTGGGTTTCCCTGCGATTGCCATCTCGCTGGTCGGCCATGAACACTATGAAACGGCGGCTCACTACGCGTTAAAAATCGTCAAAGCTTTGCAGGAAAACCCTGTAGCTCAAGATAAGATCTTGAATATCAACGTACCAGATTTGCCATTGTCTGAAGTTAAGGGAATGAAGATCACCCGTCTCGGTGCAAGACATAGAGCGGAAGGTATGGTGAGAACCCTAGATCCAGCAGGAAAAGAGATCTTTTGGTTAGGTCCACCGGGTGATGAGCAAGATGCCAGTGACGGCACCGACTTTTACGCGGTGGCCAATGGCTATGTGTCTATTACTCCACTCACGGTGGACTTAACGGCTTTTGAACAGCTTAAGACATTAGATAACTGGTTAGCTAAAATATCGGACTAGCACAGGCCTATAATCAGCGCTTTGCGGCATATTGCCGATGAAAAGCTTTTACCGATAGCCCTATTGAGACGGGCTATCACAGTGTTAATTATCGTAATAAATATTGGAAAATAGATCTATGAACCCTGTCGCCTCAACATCAGCATTGAATCTTGCAAGAAATCTGTATGAGGCTGGGATCCGCAATGAAGCAGTATTACAGGCAGTGGCAAATACGCCGAGGGAGCAGTTTCTCGATCCGGCGCTTGGACATAAAGCCTACGAGAATACTGCCCTGCCTATAGGTCAGGGACAAACCATTTCCCAGCCCTATATTGTGGCGAGAATGACTGAGATTATCTTGCAAGCTAAACCGACTAAAGTGCTTGAAATTGGCACAGGTTCGGGTTATCAGGCAGCGGTTTTAGCAAAGTTAGTGCCGCAGTTGTGTACGGTGGAACGAATTAAAAGCCTGCAGATCCAAGCAAGGCAAAGGCTAAAAAAGCTTAACTTACACAATATCGCTTTTAAATACGGTGATGGCTGGCAGGGCTGGCCGAGTAAAGGCCCCTATGATGCGATAATGGTAACGGCGGCAGCTAGCTCAATTCCTGAGGCGTTAGTGGCACAGCTTGCCGAAGGTGGTGTGTTAGTGATCCCAGTTGGAGAGACCCAACAGCGCTTGTTAAAGGTGACTCGCGTTGGCGATCAGTTTACATCAGAGGTTATAGAGGACGTGCGTTTTGTACCACTTGTTAGTGGCGAACTTGCTTAGGCTTAGCACTGACACATTTAGCGACAGATAATAATTTAGTCGTATCGGCAACAGGATGGTTTGGGGTGAAGAGTTAAGAATGAGGTTCGTTTGCTTTTATTGTGTCTGCGCGTTGCTACTTTCAGGTTGTAGTTTTCAATCTGAAAGGCCCGCTCCTGTAGAATCTATCAATGGTCCTCAGACCCCATCGATCAGCAAAGGATCGATTAAGGGAAGTCGTTATATCGTTAAAACAGGCGATACTTTATATTCTATTGCTTGGGGAGCGAATAAAGATTTCGTGGATCTTGCCAAGCAAAATCGCCTACCAAAGCCTTATACCATCTACCCTGGGCAAGTATTGAGTCTTAGCTCTAAAAAAACTGTTACAAATAGCCAAAGCGTCAAAAAAACGTCTAATTCAACGGTTAAAACGGCCTCTACAAGCAGTGAAAGTGCTAAAAAACAAACTGTTAGCAATAATCCCGCTACAACGAATAGTCAAAATAATAGGTCAAAAAAACAGCTTGATCCTGTCGCGAAGCCTGCGTATTCTGTAACAAGCGGTCAACAAGATGTTAACCGGGTTGTTCACAAGCCAGCCGAGCTCCCAACGAAAGTGAGTCGATGGTCCTGGCCTGTGAAAGGTAAGGTGATTGGAACTTTCTCAGCCAAAGAGCAGGGAAATAAAGGGATAAAGATCGCCGGTAACCGAGGTGATGCAATTAAAGCGGCTGCAAGCGGTAGAGTCGTTTACGCAGGTAGCGCACTTCGGGGGTATGGGAACTTAGTTATTATTAAACATAGTGATGATTACTTAAGTGCTTATGCCCACGCTGATAAGATCTTAGTTAAAGAAAAGCAAACTGTTAATGTTGGACAAACAGTAGCAACAATGGGAAGCACTGGCACAAATCGGATCATGTTACATTTTGAGATCCGCTACCATGGAAAGTCAGTTAACCCACTTAAATTTTTGCCTAAACAATAGTTGTTGGGCCGCCATTTTGGCAAATCGGAGGATAGTGAAGTGCAGTAGTTAAATGTAAAAATTCGGGAGATATATTATGGGCAGATTAAATAGTGCCGTTGTCGCAGAGCAACCTAACAGCCACTCTGTAGAAGATTCATCAAGCAATCTTACTAAACAGGATGTAAAAGAAGCGGAATTAGAACAACAAGTACAAGATGATTTACAGAAAAACTTAGATGCCACACAGCTGTATCTAGGTGAAATTGGATTTTCCCCTCTCCTCAGTGCGGAGGAAGAAGTGTATTTTTCACGTAAATCCCTTAAAGGGTGTGAAAAGTCTCGTAACCGCATGATTGAAAGTAACCTCAGATTGGTCGTTAAAATTGCGCGTCGATACAATAATCGCGGCTTAGCGCTGCTTGATCTTATCGAAGAGGGTAATTTAGGCCTGATCCGCGCAGTAGAGAAGTTTGACCCTGAACGTGGTTTTAGATTTTCAACCTATGCCACATGGTGGATTAGACAGACGATTGAGCGAGCGATCATGAATCAAACGCGAACCATTCGACTTCCCATCCATGTTGTCAAAGAGCTAAACGTTTATCTGCGTACTGCTCGAGAACTCGCGCATAAGTTAGATCATGAGCCTACGGCAGAAGAGATTGCTGATCAGCTAGAGTTGCCTAGCGCAGATGTAAGCCGAATGCTTAAGCTCAATGAAAGAATTACTTCCGTCGACACACCTTTAGGCGGTGAAAGCGACAAAGCATTACTAGATGTACTCGCAGACGATGATAAAGTTGGACCTGACTATAAAGTGCAAGACGAAGATATGTCTAAGTCAGTAGTGAAGTGGTTAGATGAGCTTAATACCAAGCAAAGAGAAGTGTTAGCGCGCAGATTTGGTTTGCTAGGTTATGAGCCTTCTACTTTAGAAAATGTAGGTAAGGAGATAGGACTGACTCGAGAAAGAGTACGCCAGATCCAAGTTGAGGCGCTTAAGCGTTTGAAAGACTTGCTAGGAGCACAGGGACTATCGGTTGAAGCGATATTTAGAGTATAGCGTTTGATACCAATCGCGATAAGATAAATAAAAAGCGCAGTTGCTAATCAACTGCGCTTTTTTGTTTTTGCCTTTCTCTATCTCGCGTTTAACTAGGCTTAAAGGGGGGATTATATAGCCAGCTTCTTAAGGTTATAGAGATAATCAAGAGCCTGCCTAGGCGTCAATTCATCGGGGTTCATCTTCTCTAGGGCTTCAAGCACTGGAGAGGGAGCTGGCGATGAGAAGCTAATACTTTGCTGTAGAGGCTGTTGAGGATCGTTATGATTAACCTCATGATCTCGGCTTTCCAGCTGATGAAGCTTATGTTTTGCAGCACTGATGACACAATTTGGCACACCCGCGAGTGCAGCTACTTGCAGGCCATAACTGCGGCTGGCGGCCCCCTCTTGTACAGCATGCATAAATACGATGCTGTCACCATGTTCGACCGCATCTAAATGCACGTTCTCGACATTCGATAACTGCTCAGGCAGCTGAGTCAGCTCGAAGTAGTGGGTCGCAAACAACGTCATTGCCTGCAACTGTTTCGCCAAATACTCAGCTGCAGACCAAGCAAGCGACAGACCATCATAGGTAGAGGTACCTCGGCCAATTTCATCCATCAAGACTAAGCTGTTTGGCGTTGCATTATGTAAGATATTGGCCGTTTCAGTCATCTCTACCATGAAGGTTGAGCGACCTGAGGCCAAGTCATCCGATGCACCAATACGGGTGAATATCCTGTCTACTGGGCCTATGACGGCATGTTCGGCAGGAACATAACAGCCAATATGTGCCATGAGCGTGATCAAGGCAACTTGACGCATGTAGGTCGATTTACCGCCCATATTTGGGCCTGTAACGATCAGCATCTTTCGTTGGGCATTTAAGGTCACTGGATTCGCGATAAATGGGCTTTGGCTAACTTGCTCAACAACGGGGTGGCGACCCGCTTCAATCTGGATCCCCGACGTGTTTGATAGCTCTGGACAGTGGTAATTTAAGCTCTCAGCACGTTCGGCAAAGTTACATAACACATCGAGTTCTGCCGATGCTTTAGCAAAATCTTGCAGTTCATATAGCTTAGGCAAGATAAGATCGAACAGCTGTTCCCATAGCTGTTTTTCAAGTGCCAGTGCTTTGCCTTGGCTCGATAGGACCTTTTCTTCATGTTCCTTAAGCTCAGGAATGATGTAGCGTTCGGTATTTTTAAGCGTTTGTCTGCGCTGATAGCTCAAGGGCACCAGATCGGATTCGCGGCGACTGACTTCAATATAGTAACCATGGACGCGGTTATAGCCGACTTTGAGAGTTGAGATCCCAGTCTGCTCTTTCTCACGCGCTTCGAGTTCTTGTAGGTAATCGGTGGCACCTTCACTCAGCTTGCGCCACTGATCTAATTCTTCACAGTAACCCTCACGGATCACGCCACCATCGCGAATAAGCATAGGCGGATTATCGACAACGGCGCGAGACAATAGCTCGAGCTCTGTTGGAAACTCCCCGATGACTTGCGACAAATACTTAAGATGAGGTGCATTGGCCTGAGTGAGCGTCTGTTGTAATTGAGGCAATAGTGCCAAGGCTTGACGTAGTCGGGCAAAGTCTCGCGGACGGGCGTTGCGCAGTGCGATACGCGCAGTAATACGCTCCACATCACCGAGCGCCTTAAGATCTTCAGACAAGAGCTCAAAGTAACCTGTGGACATCAGCTCTTCAATTGAGCTTTGTCTCGCTCGAATAATGTCATGATTGCGCAGAGGCTGGTGGATCCAGCGTTGCAGCATGCGGCTACCCATAGGCGTCACAGTATTGTCGAGCACTGATGCTAGGGTATTTTCACGTCCGCCCTGCAGGTTTACCGTGAGCTCTAAGTTACGACGGGTTGCGGCATCTAGCACTATGCTGTCGGACTGATTGAAGCGCACGATAGAGTTGATATGGGGCAGAGCCGTACGTTGAGTGTCTTTCACGTACTGCATTAAGCAGCCTGCAGCCTGTAAAGACAGTCGTGCGTCTTCAATACCAAAGCCTTTGAGATCTTTGGTGCCAAACTGATTAAGTAAGAGACGATGGCAAGTATCGTAATCAAACTCCCACTCTGGACGACGGCGAGTACCGTTCATGCCTGAAATGAGACTCATCTGAGAGAAGTCTTCACTATAAAGCAGCTCAGCAGGATTGGTACGTTGTAGCTCAGCCTCTAGCGCTTCGGTATCGGCAAGCTCTGTAATGACGAAGCGTCCCGATGCGACATCTAAGGTGGCATAACCGTAGCCAGTCTTACCTTGATAGAGCGCAGCGAGCAGATTGTCTTGACGCTCTTGCAGCAGAGCCTCATCGGTTAATGTACCTGGGGTTACAATCCGCACCACTTTACGCTCGACTGGGCCTTTAGAGGTGGCTGGATCGCCAACCTGCTCACAAATAGCCACAGATACGCGTAACTGAACCAGTTTTGCTAAATAACCTTCTACCGCATGGTAGGGCAGGCCAGCCATAGGAATGGGGTCGCCGCCGCTTTTGCCTCGGGCCGTTAACGAGATCCCAAGTAGTTCAGATGCCTTTTTAGCGTCTTCATAAAAGAGCTCATAAAAATCGCCCATGCGGTAAAAGAGCAACATATCAGGATGCTGGGCTTTTAACGTCAAGTATTGACGCATCATAGGAGTGTGTTTTTCTAAGCTTTGAGGATCAATAGCGGTCATCGATTTGTTTTGCCTGTCATTTACTGTGGCAGCTTGAAGTGCCTTAAACAATATTGACGCCAATATTAACAATATTTTTCAGCGTTGAGGCGGAATTCTTACAGTGTTTCGGCAATAAATTACTGTGGATAAATCCTTATCTTTAGCAAGTGCATGATTTAAATAAATATATAAAATATTTTTACACAGTACTTGATACTGTATGATTGTACAGTATACTAGTTTCATATTGAGGCTCTAGCGAAGGCAAATTGAGTCGTCACCCAAATGATAAATCAGTGTGCAACTGTGTTTGCGCTGTGATCCAGAGGATATTAGGAATGAAGATAGATCCAAATAAAGAGAAAGCATTGAACGCCGTTTTAGGACAGATTGAGAAGCAGTTTGGTAAAGGCTCAATCATGAAGTTAGGCGAAGACCGTTCAATGGACGTAGAAACGATTTCTACTGGCTCATTAGCTTTGGACGTGGCGTTAGGTGCAGGCGGCTTACCTATGGGTCGTATCGTTGAGATCTATGGTCCAGAATCTTCAGGTAAAACAACGTTAACTCTTGAAGTTATCGCTGCAGCGCAAAAGCAGGGTAAGACCTGTGCCTTTATCGATGCTGAGCATGCACTTGATCCTATCTACGCTCAAAAGCTAGGTGTAGATATCGATAACCTATTATGTTCACAGCCTGATACGGGTGAGCAGGCGCTTGAGATTTGTGACGCACTGACTCGAAGCGGCGCAGTAGACGTGATTATCGTTGACTCGGTTGCAGCATTGACACCAAAGGCTGAAATTGAAGGCGAGATTGGTGATTCTCACATGGGTCTTGCGGCGCGTATGATGAGCCAAGCAATGCGTAAGCTTGCGGGTAACCTTAAGCAGTCAAATACACTGCTTATTTTCATCAACCAGATTCGTATGAAGATTGGTGTTATGTTCGGTAACCCAGAGACTACTACTGGTGGTAATGCACTTAAGTTCTACGCTTCTGTTCGTCTAGATATCCGCCGTACAGGTGCGATTAAAGATAGAGAAGAAGTGATCGGTAACGAGACTCGCGTAAAAGTGGTTAAGAACAAGATCGCCGCTCCGTTCAAACAAGCTGAGTTCCAGATCCTTTATGGACAAGGTATCAACAGCACGGGTGAACTAGTTGACCTAGGTGTACAGCACAAGCTAATCGAAAAGTCTGGTGCTTGGTATAGCTACAAAGGTGACAAGATTGGTCAAGGCCGTGCAAATGCTGGTAAATACCTAATCGAAAACCCTGCAGTGTCAGACGAAATCGAAACGACACTACGCGCTATGCTATTAGGCAATGGTGAGAAGGTGAGTGCAGAACCTGCTGATACCGCTGGCGATAACATCGACTTAGAGACTGGCGAAGTATTTTAAGCTTGCCCGTTAGATAGCAGACGACTTCGTCTGCTATCTCGCAATCCTCGAAAAGCACTTACCTTAAATCCTTCTGCTTAAACTCTCACTTCTAGCTTGCTTAGAGCTGTCGCGCAATAACATTAGTTCTTTTTCGTTCAAAGCGCTGTATAGCCTAAATTCATCAGCTTTTCTCCAATAGTAAGCCACTATTTAATATCCCTCAGTTAGCCGCTATCGCGTTTTAGGCTGTTAATTTATGCTCCTCACGCAGTTTTGCATCAACAGGGCTGGTTGTTGGGCATTACTCTGCTTATAATGCTATCCATAAAAATTTATCACTCAGCTCTTTAGGGCTATTTGCTCAACCTAATTCAGGACGGTTTCATGTATCAAACCACTGCAGCACTGCGAAGTGCTTTTTTGGAATATTTCCGCACAAATGGTCACCAGGTCGTTGATAGTAGCTCACTCGTTCCAGGGAACGATCCGACTCTACTGTTTACCAATGCGGGTATGAACCAGTTTAAAGATGTGTTTTTGGGGGCTGATAAGCGTAATTACACAAGAGCAACCTCTTCACAGCGCTGCGTTCGTGCGGGCGGAAAGCACAATGACTTAGACAACGTTGGCTACACTGCACGTCATCATACTTTCTTTGAAATGTTGGGTAACTTCAGCTTTGGTGATTACTTTAAAGAAGATGCGATTCGTTTCGCTTGGACTTTCCTTACTGAAGAGCTAAAGCTACCGAAAGAGCGTCTTTGCGTCACTATCTATGAAACCGATGACGAAGCGTTTGACCTTTGGACTCAAAAAATTGGTGTCGCAGCAGAAAATGTTATCCGCATTGGTGACAACAAAGGTGCACCATATGCCTCTGATAACTTCTGGCAGATGGGTGATACAGGCCCATGTGGTCCTTGTACAGAGATCTTCTACGATCACGGCGATCATATCTGGGGTGGACGTCCTGGTACGCCTGAAGAAGATGGTGACCGTTTTATCGAGATCTGGAACATCGTATTTATGCAGTACAACCGTCAAGCTGACGGTGAAATGAAGCCACTACCCAAGCCATCGGTTGATACGGGTATGGGTATTGAGCGTATTGCAGCGATTATGCAGGGCGTACACTCAAACTACGAAATCGATATTTTCCAAGCTTTGATTAAGAAGACGGCATCTATTCTTGGTGTGACGGATCTTGAAAATAAATCTTTGCGCGTGATTGCAGACCACATTCGCTCGTGCGCATTCTTAGTGGCTGACGGTGTGATGCCTTCTAATGAAGGTCGTGGATATGTACTTCGTCGTATTATCCGCCGCGCGGTGCGTCACGGTAACAAGCTTGGTGCAACCGATAGCTTCTTCTATAAATTAGTGCCAACTTTGATTGAAGTGATGGGCGATGCTGCTAAAGGCTTGCAAGAGACTCAGGCTATCGTTGAGAAGTCACTAAAAGCGGAAGAGGAGCAATTTGCTCGTACATTAGAACGCGGCCTAGGTATTTTAGATGCGGCGCTAAATGAACTAACAAGCAAAGTGTTAGACGGCGAAACAGCATTTAAGCTTTACGACACCTATGGCTTCCCTGTCGATTTAACTGCTGACGTTTGTCGTGAGCGTGATATTACAGTTGATGAGGCGGGTTTTGAAGCCGCTATGGCGGAACAGCGTAAGCGTGCACAAGCTGCGGGTCAATTCGATACCGACTATAACGAAGGTCTTAAGATTGACGAGCAAAGCAGCTTTACCGGTTACACCGAGCTGAACAACAAGGCTGCTGTGACTGCAATTTATAAAGCGGGCGAAGCTATTGAGTCTATCGCTGCTGGCGAAGAAGCGGTTATCGTTCTGGATAGCACACCATTTTATGGTGAGTCAGGCGGTCAGTGTGGCGACAAAGGTGTACTGATAGCCGATGGTATTGAGTTTGCTGTAACTGACACACAGAAGTATGGTCAAGCGATTGGTCATATCGGACGCGTGGTCACAGGTGAAATCAAAGCTGGCCAAGCATTGACTGCGAATGTAGATAAGAAACTTCGCCATAGAACAGAACTAAACCACTCGGTGACTCACCTTCTTCATGCGGCGCTTCGCCAAGTGTTGGGGACACATGTGACTCAGAAAGGTTCTTTGGTTGATCCTGAGCGTCTACGTTTTGACTTCTCTCACTTTGAAGGCGTTAAAGCCAGCGAGCTAAAAGAAGTAGAAGAGTTAGTGAATACCCAAATTCGCCGTAACCACGAACTGACAGCAGAAGTGATGGATATCGAAACCGCCAAAGAGAAAGGCGCGATGGCGCTATTTGGTGAAAAATACGATTCAGAAGTACGTGTGGTCACTATGGGTGATTTCTCTATCGAACTATGTGGTGGTACTCACGTAGGCCGTACTGGTGATATAGGTTTATTTAAGATCACTTCTGAGGGCGGTATCGCAGCAGGCGTACGTCGTATTGAGGCGGTAACAGGCGCAGCGGCGATGGCTTATGTTGCCAAGCAGCAAGCACAGCTTGAAGAAGCGGCTGCACTATTGAAAGGCGATAGCGCTTCAGTCGTGGCTAAGCTAAAAGCTCAGCTTGATAAGACTAAGTTACTTGAAAAAGAGTTATCTCAGTTAAAAGATAAGTTGGCTGCAGCGACCAGTGCAGATCTTGCAGGAGACGCCGTTGACGTTAATGGCGTTAAAGTCCTTGTGAAGAAGTTAGAGGGCGTTGATGCGGGCGCACTACGCGGTTTGCAAGATGAGCTTAAGCAGAAGCTACAGTCTGGTATTGTGGTACTAGCGATTGCGGGTGATGCTAAAGTGAATCTGATAGCTGGCGTCACGAAAGATCTTACAGGCAAGGTTAAAGCCGGTGAGTTGGTTGCTTCTATCGCAGCGCAAGTTGGCGGTAAAGGTGGTGGACGTCCTGATATGGCTCAAGCTGGCGGTAGCCAACCAGAGAACCTTGATGGTGCCTTAGAGCAAGTTATTCCATGGATCTCAGCTAAGCTTGCTTAAGCATTAGTGATAAACAGATAAAAAAACGCCCTTGATGGGCGTTTTTTTATGAAATAAACAAAATGGTTAGTTTTAAGAGAAGAGGGCGCTGTATCTTTAGTTGTAGTTTTACTTCACCATAGAACTTCATTAGCTAGCCGAAAATATCATCAAAGGGATAAAGCAACACCAAGAAAATGGCTATTTGTTTGATTAAAGTATCGACAATGTGGCGTCAGGTTTGGGGAATATACGCTTTCATGTTAGTTTAATGTCAATGCTTGATACTGCAGTTATCAAGTAAAGATCATTCTTAATATGGTTAAAAAGGTTTCAGGCAAATAACTGTGATTTAATACGAAAAAAGGTGTAATTATTTGACGCTTTTCTAATAGAATACTGTTAATTTGTACTAAGCTAACCTTATAATACAAATATAACGGAATTATGCCGTATAAAGCAGAACTAGGAACTAAAGGAGCAAGTAATGCTAATATTGACTCGTCGTGTTGGTGAAACACTGATGATTGGTGACGAAGTAACTGTCACTGTATTAGGCGTTAAAGGTAACCAAGTAAGAATTGGTGTAAATGCACCTAAAGAAGTCTCTGTACATCGTGAAGAGATTTACCAGCGCATTCAGTCTGAAAAGTCAGGTACGCCGTCAGAAGGCGGTAACTTTTGATCTGAATGGATCACTTAAGAATTTTAGAAGCCAGTTTTTAACTGGCTTTTTTATTTTTGGGTTTTAGGCGCCGGTGTGAATAGATTTTTGAGTTGTGTTTCAGCATTCATTCCCAAAGCAGAAGTTTCTCTACTATGATGATGAGATTTGCCTGCCTATTCAGCCTAAAAAGTCAGGTACGCTTCTAGATGGCGGTAACTTTTGAGCAGAATGGGTCACTTAAGCCTCATTGAGCACCAATAAAAAACCAGTAAATAACTGGCTTTACTATTATCTGGAGTTATTTAATCCTAAATAATATGCTGAAATAAACGGCTTTAAGCGGCAGGTTAGACTGTTATGCAGACAAGATGCTTAAAAACAGCTCAAACGGAAATGGTTTCTTAAAAAGGGTTTGACTTATTTTCGGCAGACAGTAATATGTGCGCCAAGAAACGGAGAGGTGGCCGAGTGGCCGAAGGCGCTCCCCTGCTAAGGGAGTATGGGCTTTAACTCCCATCGAGGGTTCGAATCCCTCCTTCTCCGCCATTTCTTACAATAGACAACGATGCGGATGTAGCTCAGCTGGATAGAGTACCTGGCTACGAACCAGGCGGTCGGAGGTTCGAATCCTCCCATCCGCACCATTTCTATTGATGTGATAAATGTTTTGATGAGCGGATGTAGCTCAGCTGGATAGAGTACCTGGCTACGAACCAGGCGGTCGGAGGTTCGAATCCTCCCATCCGCACCATTAAATCATTTATAGCAGTAAACATTCTATATGCGCGGATGTAGCTCAGCTGGATAGAGTACCTGGCTACGAACCAGGCGGTCGGAGGTTCGAATCCTCCCATCCGCACCATAGAATCAGTTTACCGCAGATATTTTATATGAGCGGATGTAGCTCAGCTGGATAGAGTACCTGGCTACGAACCAGGCGGTCGGAGGTTCGAATCCTCCCATCCGCACCATATGAAATAGTACCGAATTTTGCGCGTGTAGCTCAGCTGGATAGAGTACCTGGCTACGAACCAGGCGGTCGGAGGTTCGAATCCTCCCACGCGCACCATGTTTTGACGGAGAGGTGGCCGAGTGGCCGAAGGCGCTCCCCTGCTAAGGGAGTATGGGCTTTAACTCCCATCGAGGGTTCGAATCCCTCCTTCTCCGCCATCATTCGAACAAAAAACCGCAACTATGTTGCGGTTTTTTGTCCTCAGAATGATTGTGAAAGTTTTATATGAGCGGATGTAGCTCAGCTGGATAGAGTACCTGGCTACGAACCAGGCGGTCGGAGGTTCGAATCCTCCCATCCGCACCATATAAAACCTGTTAGATTTAGATTGTACCGAGTTTGCGCGTGTAGCTCAGCTGGATAGAGTACCTGGCTACGAACCAGGCGGTCGGAGGTTCGAATCCTCCCACGCGCACCATGTTTTGCCGGAGAGGTGGCCGAGTGGCCGAAGGCGCTCCCCTGCTAAGGGAGTATGGGCTTTAACTCCCATCGAGGGTTCGAATCCCTCCTTCTCCGCCATTCATACAAAAAAACCGCACCTAGTGCGGTTTTTTTGTACCTGTGATTTACTCAAGCTGTGTAGGAGTTACGACTTCTCTCGCCCCCAACACTTCTCATATGACAACCCAGATGAATAGGTTATAAGTCGATCTGACGCTGCTGCTCTTGGTTTATACTCGCTCTAATACTGCGTTTTAAACGGCTTGTATAACATCTATCTCTTTTCGTCTCTTATCATGTTCAACAGTACCTTCAGTGTCTTTCTCTTGCGCTGGCATGTGACGGTCTTCTTATTCATAACTACAGTTCTATGTTCACAGACGTTGCCTAAAAACCATGCCAGAAACCCATGTTGAGGATTGCATAAAATTTCATTTCGGTTTGTTTTGGCAATATCTGTTCTTTTTTCTGAATTCATTTTTCCGTAAATAGGCTGTTAAATTTGAAATAGTCGCTGTTTAACTCTGTTCATTATCGTATGTTCAGTTTTAGCCTTGTTTTAATGTATTTTTAATAGTCGTTGCCAGTTAATAATTGTTTTTATGGTATGACCAATTTACAACTGGTTCGCTACTTTGTTATAAATTAGTTATTGTTAAAGTCGGTACTAGCCCTTTGACAGTAAACCTGTACCTGAAATGAATGGAATAAATTGCATAGTGTGTGAATAAGTAGTGAATATTTATTTCTAAAGTTTCAATTATATTCACAACTTCATACCAATGAGAGGAAGAGATGGCTTCAATATCTGAGCAGTTATATGACGCATTGGGGATCATGATACTAGGCATGTCACTAGTATTTGTTTTTCTCAGTATTCTTATTGTTGTGATGAAATTGGTTGCTCGACAGTTTGGGCCTACGCCTAAGTGCGATAGCCCTGTTACTGATAGTCAACCGCAATCGAGTCAATCCGCCGTGAGCCCGTTAATGGCCGCGGTAATTACTGCTGCAATTCATCAGCACCGTAAAAAAGCATAATAAAAGTAGGGAGTTTTTGTATGAGCAAGCCATTGGCTTTAACTGATGTCGCCTTAAGGGACGCACACCAATCTATTCTCGCTACTCGTTTGCGTACCGAAGATATGTTACCTATAGCGCCACTACTGGATAAAGTCGGCCTATGGTCTATTGAATCGTGGGGCGGCGCGACATTTGATTCCTGTATTCGTTATTTGGGTGAAGATCCTTGGGAGCGCATTCGTGAATTGAAGAAGGTGATGCCAAATACACCCCAACAGATGTTGCTACGTGGCCAAAACCTATTAGGTTATCGCCATTACGCTGATGATTTAGTTCACCGTTTTGTTGAGCGGGCACATACTAATGGCGTCGATGTATTCAGGGTATTTGATGCCATGAACGATGTTCGTAACCTCGAAACCGCAGTTAAATCTGTCATTGATGTTGGCGGACATGCGCAAGGCACATTGTCTTATACTACTAGCCCTGTACATAATTTAGATACTTGGGTCGACATGGCTAAGCGTATCGAAGATATGGGCTGTCACTCATTATGCATTAAAGATATGGCTGGGCTTTTAAAGCCGTTTGAAGCATTCGAACTGATCAGCCAGATCAAATCACAAACTGACCTAGTTTTGTCTCTACATTGTCATGCGACCACAGGTCTGAGCACGGCAACCTATCAAAAAGCTATTGAAGCAGGCATCGATGTGCTCGATACGGCAATCTCTTCAATGAGTCAGACATATGGTCACAGCGCAACAGAAACCTTGGTTGCTATGGTAGAGGGCACCGAAAGAGCAACGGGCTATGATATGGCGTTGCTAGAAGAGATCGCGGCCTATTTTAGAACCGTTCGTAAGAAGTATGCAGCTTTCGAAGGCGAGCTAAAAGGCATCGATTCACGCATTCTTCGTGCTCAAGTGCCAGGTGGCATGCTTACTAACATGGAGAGCCAGCTTAAAGAGCAGGGCGCTGCAGATAAGTTAGACCTAGTGCTTGAGGAGATCCCTCGTGTACGTGAAGACTTAGGTTTCTTACCATTAGTGACACCAACGTCACAAATTGTCGGCACCCAATCAGTGATTAACGTACTGACAGGCGAGCGTTATAAGTCGCTTACCAAAGAAACCGAAGGGGTACTCAAAGGCGAATATGGTGCGACTCCAGCCCCTGTAAATACTGAACTGCAGCAGCGAGTTCTCGCTGGTCGCGAAGCGATTACCTGCCGTCCAGCAGATCTGCTCGAATCTGAGTTAGAGAAATTACGCTTAGAGCTAAAAGAGAAAGCCGCCGCTGAGGGCATTACGCTGGCTGAAGAGCTCGATGATGACGTTCTGACCTATGCGCTATTTCCACAGATTGGCCTTAAATTCCTTAGTAATCGCAATAACCCCGATGCGTTTGAACCAAAGCCGGAAGTGGCTGCTAAAGCACTAGAGCAGGCTAAACAAGCGGAGATTGCAGCAGCCAATAAGCAGGGGCCAGAAACTTATACGGTTACCGTTCAAGGACAGAGCTTTGTGGTTGAGGTTGCCGAAGGTGGCGATATCAGCCAGATCACACCTACTGAAAATGTGGTGCCGTTTACTGCTCCTGTACAAGCGGCACCTGTGGTGGATCTGTCTGCGGTTAAGCATGAGCAGAATGCGCCTCTGTCAGGCAATATCTTTAAAGTACATGTATCGCCTGGCGATAGTGTTAAAGAGGGGGATGTGGTGATAATCCTCGAAGCGATGAAGATGGAAACCGAAGTTCGTGCTGAGGCCGATGGAGTAATCTCTAAGGTTTGGGTTAAAGAAGGTGACGCTGTAGCAGCGGGTAGCCAATTGTTGGCATTAGCTTAGGGGTCATCATGGAAGGATTAATCGCGTTTTGGTCTGAGTCTGGCATTGCCAACTTTACCTCAGGCCAAGTGCTAATGATGGGTGTAGGTTGCTTGTTATTATATTTAGCAATCGCAAAGAAGTTTGAGCCATTACTGCTGTTACCGATTGGCTTTGGGGCTATATTGGCTAACATCCCTAATGGTGGATTTACTGAGGAAGGGGGCCTGCTCTATTTTGCTTACTATGTTGGCATTGAAACAGGTGTATTTCCCTTGCTCATCTTTATGGGGGTCGGTGCACTAACAGACTTTGGCGCGCTCATCGCTAACCCTAAGATGTTGTTGCTTGGTGCTGCGGCTCAGTTTGGTATTTTCGCCACCTTAATCGGCGCGATTGCACTTAACTGGGTGCCAGGCTTTGAGTTCTCAATGACCGATGCGGCGGCTATTGCCATCATTGGTGGTGCAGATGGACCAACGGCCATCTTCTTGGCGTCTAAGTTAGCGCCAGACTTGCTCGGAGCCATTGCGGTAGCCGCTTATTCTTATATGGCATTGGTACCACTGATCCAGCCACCGATTATGCGTTTGCTGACAACAGAGTCTGAGCGCAAAATTAAGATGGAGCAGCTGCGTGAGGTGAGCAAGAAGGAAAAGATCATCTTTCCTATGATGGTGTTAGGTTTAACCATCTTGTTCCTGCCTGCAGCCACTCCACTGGTGGGTATGTTCTGCCTAGGTAACTTGATGAAAGAGTCGGGTGTGGTCGATAGGTTATCGAGCACTGCCCAGAATGAGCTTATCAACATAGTGACTATTTTCTTAGGTCTTGCTGTAGGTTCAAAGCTCTCTGCTGAACAGTTTCTGCAAATGGAAACCTTAGGGATCTTGGTTCTTGGTGCTGTTGCCTTCTCTATTGGTACTGCAGCGGGTGTGTTAATGGCCAAGCTGATGAGCAAGCTTTCAGGCGGTAAGATCAATCCACTGCTTGGAGCTGCAGGTGTCTCTGCCGTACCTATGGCGGCGCGAGTGGTGAATAAGGTCGGTCTTGAAGCTAATAACCAAAACTTCTTGTTGATGCACGCTATGGGACCAAACGTAGCCGGGGTATTAGGCAGTGCGGTCGCAGCAGGTGTTTTACTGGCTGTACTTGGTTAGTTGGTATGATCCCGTATTCAGTATTCTGATGCGGGATTTTTATTTGGTCATGATCAATTGTCGCTGTTAATTTTATTTGTTCTGACATAGTCTAATTTAGTTACTTATTTCACCAACAAGATTATTAGCTTATGCGACGTCTTCCGCCGTTAAATCCTTTGAGAGCATTTGAGTCTGCAGCTAGGCATGAGCATTTTTCTCGTGCTGCCGATGAACTCTGCGTTACCCACAGCGCGATTAGTCATCAAGTGAAGACATTAGAAGATGCTTTAGGGATTAAATTGTTTGAGAAGCAGGGACGTAACGCCAAGTTGACTCAGTCGGGGGCCAACTTATTACCGGCAATACAGGAGGCTTTCGATATCATAGGCCAAGCCTGTGAAAAAGCAGTTGAGCCAGGGTTAAGTGGTCGTTTAGTTATTTCAGCTCCTCCAGAACTCTCCTCTAAGTGGCTGATAAAACAGATCGGTGATTTTGCAATCCGTTACCCTTCAATCGATGTCAGTCTATTAGTTCACACAAGCGATGAAACGAACATCAATCCTCAGGCAGATCTTTCGATTATCTACGGTGCCGGTGATGCCGACTGGAATCGTTACTGGGTTACACCGATTAAAGAGATGGAGTTTTTTCCTGTGTGTAGCCCCAAGCTGCTCCAGCTCGATAAAAATTCGGGCTTAGATGCAAAACAAGAGGGGGCTCTACCTTTAGATTTAAGTGCGCAGCGTCTATTACACGACGATCAAGATGGTAAGACTTGGGCGACTTGGCTTGGAGCCCATGCGCCACATATCTTAAATACGCCACAAAACTTAAACTTTGCTCATGCGGGATTGTCTCTAGAGGCTGCAATTGCGGGGTATGGGGTGGCAATCGGTGATAATTTTACTGCGAGTACAGAGCTAGAAAGTGGCAAGTTGGTTAGGCCTTTTGAACAAAGTGTTCCCTCGTTAGGTAACTATTATTTAGTTGCTGAAAAGCGAAAAAAAGGTGATGTAAAACTCATGACTTTTATCAACTGGCTACTGACTCAAATCAATAATAAGTTCAGCACAGAATCCTCTTCGAATTAGTTGGTAAATCTGCGCTAGCTTTAGCTTGCCTCATCACTACTAATCTCTCGCTCAGTGAGCAAATCTTTATACTAATTGCTATTAAATCACTTTACTTGCCGTTAGCGTCATAAGGTGAGTTTTTCTCTATGGTTTTACGATTAATAAGTAAATACAGCTATTACTTGTGAATAAAGCTAACCAATCTAGATAACTTTTCTCAGTAGACCCTCCATTTTTATCTCGTTAGGTTTGGATATATCAAATCAAATAAACACAAGGTTAGGTCTATGTCACGAACATTAAGCTCCACTCCACGAGAAGACGGTTTTCGAATGCCTGGCGAATTTGAACCTAAAAAGGGCTGTTGGTTAGGTTGGCCTGAGCGCAGCGATGTTTGGCGCAATGGCGCTAAACCAGCTCAGAAAGTTTGGGTTGAGATCTGCACCGCTATTGCCTCGAGTGAGCAGGTGACAGTGTGTGTGTCTCAGTCCCAGTATGAGAATGCACGCAATATGTTGCCTGAAACGGTTCGAGTCGTGGAGATGAGCACTAATGACGCATGGTTTAGGGATTCTGCATGTGCTTTTCTCGTCAATGATAAAGGTGACGTTAGAGGCACAGACTGGGCGTTCAACGCTTACGGCGGTTTAAATGGTGGCCTTTATTTTCCTTGGGATAAAGATGAGAAAATTGCGCAGAAAATCCTAGAAATAGAAAACCTTGACCGTTATCGCTCATCGCTCATTGCGGAAATGGGGGGGATTCAATGCGATGGCCAAGGCACTTTACTTACTACCGAACAATGCTTGTTGAACGTTAACCGAAATGGTCATCTTGGTAAGGCGGCAGTTGAGCAGGAACTAAGAGATTACATGGGAGTAGAAAAAATCATTTGGTTACCCCGTGGCTGCAAGTTCGATGAGACTGACGGTCATATCGATGACCTTGCTTGTTGGATTG
Organism: Shewanella sp. Isolate13; assembly: GCF_022398325.1. Taxonomy (GTDB): domain Bacteria; phylum Pseudomonadota; class Gammaproteobacteria; order Enterobacterales; family Shewanellaceae; genus Shewanella. The sequence continues at coordinate 25,832 of NZ_JAKEVD010000016.1, read as the reverse complement.
CACCAGGAGAGTTATTGCTGCAGTGGACTGATGATAGCAGCGACCCACAGTATGAAATTTATCAAGAAGCGTATGAGATCTTAAGTCGGAGCACCGATGCTAGGGGGCGAAAGATTAAGATCCATAAAATGCCTCAACCTAAGGCATTGGAATGGACGGAGGAAGAAGCCTCGGGACTGGACGTGGCGAAGGGGACCCATAGCCGTGTTGTAGGCACTAAAATCTGCGCTTCTTATATCAATTACTACGTAGGAAACTCGGTGATCATGGTTCCCGCTTACGACGATCCTATGGACGAGCCTGCTCAAGCGATATTACGAGAGCTTTTTCCCAAGCATAAGGTTATCGCTATTCAAAATGCCCGTGAAATTTTACTGGGGGGAGGTAATGTTGCCTGTATAACTCAGCCCCAGTATGCAGGTATTACCTCATAAAGCATATCAACGTGTGAACAAAACCATATCAGGATAGGGGGAGACAAGATGAATAACCAATCTAAAATGTTATTAATGACATTAGCACTATTTACGGGCTCGGTATCGGCACAGGGCACCCTGAATATTTATAACTGGTCAGATTATATAAGTGACGCAGCAATTGCCTCATTTGAAGCAAAAACTGGGATTAAAGTGAATTACGATGTTTATGATTCCCAAGAACTTGCTGAAACCAAACTATTACTGGGAAAGACGGGCTACGATCTTGTGGTGTCTTCAGGCTCATTTCTACAGCGACAGATTAAGGTTGGAGTATTTCAGCCTTTAGATAAGAGTCGTTTGAAGAACTATCATCACCTCGATCCTAAGGTCTTGAACATCGTTAATTCTTTTGATGAAGGTAATAAGTATGCCGTTCCGTACATGTGGGGCACAACGGGTATTGGTTATAACACAGATAACGCCGCTGAAATAATAGGAGATACTCCCGTCAATACCTGGGACCTTCTATTTCAAGCCGATATGGTTTCAAAGTTTACCGAGTGTGGTGTAGCCATGGTTGACGCGCCAAGCGAAGTCGTGAGTGCCATGCTGAAGTATCTAGGTAAGGATCCCAATTCACAGAGTTTAGAGGATCTCGCCTTGGTTGAGGAACGGCTTTTGGCTATACGCCCTTATATTACCTACTTTCATAGTTCTTCTTACGTTACCGACCTTGCAAGTGGCAATATCTGTTTAGCTATGGGATGGAGTGGTGATGTGTTTATGGCTGCAAATAGAGCCCTTGAGGCTAACAATGGGGTAAATGTCGACTATGTGATCCCAAAAGAGGGGGCACAAGGTTGGGCAGATACCTTTAATATCACTGTTGACTCTAAAAATGTTGATGCGGCCTATGCTTTTTTGGATCACATTCTAGAGCCTAAGGTTATTGCTGAGATCTCAAATTACGTCTGGTATGCCAATGCAAATGCAGACTCTCAGCAATATATCGATAGCGAAATTACCTCCCATCCAGGCATTTATCCCGATGAAAAAACTTTAAATAACCTTTTCGCTGATAAGGGACGTAGTCTGAAGTTTGAACGGGCAATGAATCGCATGTGGACTCGTGTCAAGACAGGCCAATAACCGTTAACACCTTCCGATTGAAGGGTTCACTTTGAGCCCTCTTTGTAGCTCGCACCATATTATTATGATTAAAGAAAAGGGGCTTTGCATGTCAAAACCTGTCAAGTTTGCAGCTATCCAACTCACCATTAATTGGGACCTTGAACATAATCTTTCTAAGGCAACTGAAAAGATAAAAGAGGCCGCAGCTAATGGTGCGCAAGTCATCCTGCTTCAGGAGTTATTCGCTGCACCTTACTTTTGTAAGCAACAAAATGCCAAATATTTTGAATTAGCAACTGAGTTGGAGAGTAGCAGCTTAATCCAAAAAAAAATGAGTAATTTGGCAAAATCTTTACAAGTGGTTTTACCTATTAGTTACTTCGAAAAGTCGGGCAATAACTTCTTTAATTCATTGGTGATGATAGATGCTGACGGCTCGATTTTAGATAATTATCGTAAGTCGCATATTCCCGATGGGCCTGGTTATAGTGAGAAGTACTACTTTAGCCCGGGTGATACAGGATTTAAAGTGTGGGACACCCGCTACGGTCGATTTGGGGCGGGGATCTGCTGGGACCAATGGTTTCCTGAGTTAGCTCGCAGTCTGACTCTGGCGGGGGCCGAGGCAATATTCTATCCCACCGCTATTGGTTCAGAGCCTCAAGATCCAAGTCTAGATTCAAAAGGACATTGGCAGCGTACTATGCAAGGTCATGCCGCCGCAAATTTAGTACCAGTGATTGCGGCTAACCGTACGGGTGTTGAAACCGATGATGGAGTTGAAACACGATTTTATGGATCCTCTTTTATCACTGATCACACGGGAGAGTTACTAGCAGAAGCGAGTCGTGATCATGAGGAGGTTATCTATGCAGAGATCGATCTTCAAGCAACTCGGCTTGCACGTTATAGCTGGGGACTATTTAGGGATAGGCGGCCAGATTTGTACTCTCCACTATTAACATTGACAGGAAAAAGCCAATAGTAGCGTTAATTGGCAATGGGCTTAACATACTATGTTAAGCCCATTGGTATTTCGTATGCGCTTACTTAACTCAATCTGTTTTAGCTAAAATTGCTCGTGCTGAAGTTTGTTTTATTAATTACGAACATTTTGACCCGCAGTTAACCAAAGTAAAAAGGTAAGGGCAAAAATTATGGTCAGGCTGATGCCGATGATATAGAGAAACCCCGTCTTTCCCTGCTTTAATGGTACACCGTTATAGTTAAGAAAAAGCGCCCATGCCAGTGAAAGCAGTATTGGAAGAATGAAGAGTTTTGTCATATCCAGCCACTCCTTAAATAACCTAGTTACCCAGTATAATATTGAAAAGTATAAATTAAAAAGGCCGCAATTGCGGCCTTTTTATTCAGTAAATGACGGTGTTTAGCTTCTGGCCTGCTCTAGTGTGCCATTCTCCTGAGTATAAAACTGCGCCTCATCTAGTTGGCCTTCTGACTTGCCGATGACTACCGCAGTCATCATATCGCCAGTGACGTTAGTCGCGGTGCGGATCATATCGATAATACGGTCAACTGCAGCGATAAATGCGATGCCCTCAAGTGGCAAGCCGACAACGCCTAAGGTGACGGTTAGCATCACCATGGCACTACCGGGGACGCCCGCCGTACCGACAGAAGCAACCGTTGCTGTTACTGCAATCAACATATAGTCAGTCATATCCAACGGGATACCGTAGATCTGTGCGATAAAGATAGCCGCAATTGCAGGGTAAATACCGCCACAACCATCCATATTCATGGTCGCACCCAGCGGCAGCACGAATGCACCATAACGCTTAGATACTCCCATCGACTCTGTACAACGGGTACTTGCTGGCAGGGTGCCAAAGCTTGATGCTGTGGTAAATGCCACGATTTGTGCAGGTACAGCTTTACGGAAAAATTGCACAGGGCTTAGCTTAGCGGCAAACTTAATCAAGCCGCCGTAAACAAAGATGATATGGATAAGGGCTGCAAGGTAAATAGCACCAATAAACTTACCCAGTGGCAGTAGTGTTGAAAGACCGTACTCACCAACAACCCAAGCCATTAGACCAAATACACCGATAGGGGTAAGTTGCAGTACCATGCGAGTGAGCTGGAACATTACCTCTGCACCCGCTTCGATAGTGCGCTTAAGTGGCTGTGCTTTTTCGCCTACCTTATTGATTGCGATACCCACTAGCGCAGCGAAGATGATGATCTGCAGCACCTTTCCCTCAGCAAGAGAGGCGAATGGATTCACAGGGATCATATCGAGTAACACTTGAGCGAAACCGGGTACATTGCGCTCGCGAACTTCTGTAGCGGCTAGCTCCATCGAGCCGCCCATATCGATTACTGAGCCTATGGTTAGTCCGATAAGCGATGCGATAGTGCCAGTCAGCATAAACATGGCTAAGGTTTTAAAGCTTAATCGTTTTAGGCTCACTTCAGAGCCTAAAGAGGTGATACTGACAACGATGGCACAGAAAATTAGTGGTGCAACTAACATCTTAATCGCACTGATAAATAGATCGCCAAGTGGCTTTAATACCGTTGCCGACTCACCGAAAATGACACCCACACCAGCGCCCAATATAAAGGCCGCTAAAACCTTCTGCCAAAATGGGATGTTTTTAATCGCTTGCCACATTATCGAATTCCAATTATTTAATTTTTATCAAGTTACTTTACGGGTGAATCTTTGTTCACTCCAGTATTAGTTTTAGGCAATTGTTACCAATTACTTATTTAATTGCTGTTCATTCTATAGATAGACACACTTGCATCACAAACCCATTTGGTTATAACTTATTGTGATAAGAGAGAATGTTTTAATAACTTTAATTTTTAACCGTGTTGCAACATTGTAGGGTTGTTGGCTGTGGAAGTGTAAAAAAATCTATTAATTCACAAGCTAAGGAACTTACTTCAAACCGAGATAGTCGATAGTAATCACGTTTACTTGTGGTTTATTGTTATAAAAAACCACAGGTTTGATTGCAAATTAATTCAGGTTTCAGTGCTGGTTGTTTTATCTGTTGTAGGTAATACTAGCTGGAATAATCAACAACATGGCTAATGTTAGACAAGTTAGCAGTTGGATAAAGGAGAAAGTCATTGAAGAAATGGATATTAGCTGTAGCCGTTAGTGCTGCATTAATGGGTTGCGCAGGACAGCAACAGAGTGAAACCTCTTTGCCGCAAGGAGTTACGTTACTAGAAACAGTTAGTTTCAGTGGCGAACAGGTGGGGATCCCTTACCGTAAATACCAGTTGGCCAATGGCTTAACTGTCATCTTGCACGAAGATCACTCCGATCCTTTAGTCCATGTTGATGTGACCTATCACGTTGGTTCAGGCCGAGAGCTAGAAGGGCGCTCCGGTTTTGCTCACCTTTTTGAACATATGATGTTCCAAGGTTCACAAAACGTCGGTGATGAGCAACATTTTAAGATGGTCACCGAAGCGGGGGGGACGTTAAACGGCACCACCAATACTGACCGAACCAATTACTTTGAAACCGTACCTAATAATCAGCTTGAGAAAATGCTGTGGCTGGAATCTGACCGCATGGGCTTCTTCCTCCCCGCATTGACCGAAGAGAAGTTTGAAGTCCAGCGTGAGACGGTTAAGAATGAGCGTGCACAGCGGATTGATAATCGTCCTTATGGACGTATGGGAGAGCGCTTTAATCAAGCATTTTATCCTCAGGGGCATCCATACTCTTGGCCAGTTATCGGTTGGCCAGAGGATCTAAATCGTGCCGATGTGGAAGACGTTAAGCATTTCTTTCAACGCTGGTATGGTCCAAATAACGCCACCTTAACCATAGGCGGTGACTTCGATGAGATGCAAACACTCGCGTGGGTGAACAAGTATTTTGGTGAGATCCCATCAGGCCCTAAAGTCGATGCACCGAAAAAAGAGTTAGTGACCCTCGATGAGACTCGTTACCTGTCGATGGAAGATCGGGTGCATTTGCCCCTACTTAGAATTGGTATGCCGACGGTTTATGCCCGTCATGAAGATGAAGCCGCACTGGATCTACTGTCGAATATTTTAGGTGGTGGTAAAACCTCACTTTTTTATAAAAACTTAGTTAAAGATGGTCTCGCAGTACAAGCTGGGGTAAGCCATCCTTGCCAAGAGTTAGCCTGTCAGTTTTCTATGTATGCATTAGCTAACCCTGCAAGAGGCGGCAACTTGGCTGAACTCGAGCAGGCGATGCGTGACTCGATTAAAGAGTTTGAGAAGCGCGGCGTGACAGACGACGATCTTGAGAAAGTAAAGGTTAATTTCGAGGCAGGAACCATCTTTGGTCTGCAAAGCGTGCAAGGAAAGGTCGCAAGCCTTGCCTTCAACCAGACCTTCTCTAATAACCCGAATATGATTGGATTCGATCTGGCTCGTTATGCCAATGTCACTAAAGAAGATGTGATGCGGGTATTTAATAAGTACATAAAAGATAAGCCGATGGTGGTGATGAGTGTTGTGCCTCTGGGACAAACAGCGCTTATCGCTAAGGCCGATAATTTCGTTGCACCAGTGGAGAAGGTTGCTAAGGTTGCAGTAGAGGAGCTAGCTGCAGCGCCGCAGATTGTTTCATCATTCGATAGAAGTGTTATTCCGGCAACAGGTCCCGCTCCCGTGCTGACCATGCCTGAGCTTTGGCAAGGTAAACTTGCCAATGATATCGAGGTGATAGGCACCGAAACGAGTGAGACACCGACGGTTGAGATAGTGATCTATCTAAACGGTGGGCATCGATTACTCGATGTTAACCAAGCAGGCCTAGCGGGCATGACGGCTGCGATGATGAATGAGTCGAGCCAGAAGCGTAGCGCCGAAGAACTCACGCAGGCGCTTGAGATGCTGGGCAGTAACGTGAGCTTTAGTGCCAGCGGTTATCAAAGTCAGGTGAAGATCTCGTCATTAACCGCCAATCTCGATAAGACGATGGCGATTGTGCAGGAAAAGCTATTTGAGCCTGGTTTCAAGGCGGCTGATTTTGAGCGAGTCAAACAGCAAAAGCTGCAACATTTGCAGCGTGAGCTAACTGAGCCAAACTACTTGGCAAATACCGCATTTAGTGGCTTGCTATATGGCGATAAGAGCCCATTTGGTGTCAGTAGTGGTGGCTCGCTCGCCACGATATCGGCAATCACTCTCGATGATATTAAAGCTTTCTATAAGCAGCAGTATACGGCGGGGAATGCGCAAATTGTCGCAGTGGGTAACCTCAATGAAGCGCAGATGTTGAGTAAACTTTCGGGTCTCGAAAATTGGAAAGGGGCGGCAACACCACTGCCTGAACTTGCCAAGCTACCAGAGTTTCAAAGTGGTAAGATCTTTATCCTTGATAAGCCCGATGCGGCGCAGTCAGTGATAAAGATAGGTAAGCGTGCGTTGCCCTTCGATGCCACGGGTGAGTACTTTAAGTCTTATTTGATGAATTACCCGTTAGGTGGCGCGTTTAACAGTCGCATCAACCTGAATCTGCGTGAAGATAAAGGTTATACCTATGGTGCGAGAAGTTATTTCTCAGGTGGCCCTGAGGAAGGCTTCTATCAAGCTACGGCAAGTGTGCGCAGTGATGTGACAACAGAGGCGTTAATTGAATTTATAAAAGAGATTAATGCATTTCAAGAATCGGGGATGACAGAGAAAGAGTTAGACTTCATGAAGAGCTCGATCTCACAGTCAAAAGCACTCGATTATGAGACTCCATATCAAAAAGCAGGCTTAATGCGTAATATTCAGCGCTATAATTTGGACGATAACTTTAGTGAGCAGCAGAGTGCTATCACCAATAATATCAGCCGTAATGAGTTGAATAAATTGGCTAAAGAGCAGTTGAGTATTGATGACATGGTGATTTTAGTTGTAGGTGATCGCGCTAAAATTGAGTCTGATTTATCGACACTTGGTTATCCAATTAAAATTTTACAGTTGTAAAAGACGCAGCTAGGCCATATATCTGAAAGATGGTGTCATGATTATGGCACCATCTCATCGTTTATTAGGCTGGTGTTAATAAACGCGAATTTGGTTCGACTTGAAATTTAAGCAAGCTATAGCGGGTCTAACAGGCAAGCTATATGGTTAGAGTCACGCACTAGAGAATAATGTATTGAAATCTTTCAATGAATTAGTTGGTAAGTTGTCGGATCCGGCAAGTCGACAAGCGCTAAAATCGATGCAGAGAGGCATTGAGCGTGAAGCGTTAAGAATTGAAAAGTCGGGTCATTTGGCGTTGGATAAACATCCTAAAGCATTGGGCTCTGCGTTGACGAATTCGCGGATCACCACAGATTACAGTGAATCCTTGCTTGAGTTTATTACGCCAGTTTTTAACGATATCGATGAACTCGTTGACGATCTTACTCAGACCCACGCCTACAGCGTGCGTCACCTCAATGGCCAGCGTTTATGGCCTGTGAGTATGCCCTGCTATTTAGGCGACGGTGCTGATATTCCAATTGCCGACTACGGCAGCTCTAACTCTGGTCAAATGAAGCGTTTATATCGTAAGGGCTTAACTTATCGATATGGCGCACAGATGCAGATCATCTCAGGTGTGCATTTTAATTTTTCTGTTTCGGATCAGCTCTGGGACAGCTTGTATGAGCTATCGGATAAATCTTTAAGTTTAGAAGAATTTATTTCTGAGTCTTATTTTGGCCTTATTCGTAACTACCGCCGTTTAGTGTGGGTGTTACCCTATCTATTTGGGGCGTCTCCAGCTCTGTGTAGCACCTTTATTCAGGATCCCAAAACCAGTAATTTCCCATTTGAGGTGATTGGTAATGGCACCTTGTACCTGCCTTATGCAACCTCATTGCGTATGAGTGACCTAGGTTATACCAACCAAGAGCAAGATAACTTAAATATCAGTTACAACAGTCTTAGTGATTATTTAACGGGTATGCAAGCGGCGATCAATATGCCATCGGCAAACTTTGCCAAAATTGGCGTGAAGGTGGATGGTGAATACCGTCAGTTGAATGACAATATCTTACAAATAGAAAATGAATTCTATTCTCCTATTCGTGCAAAGCGTGTGGCTAAGGGCAATGAGAAGCCATCGGAGTCACTTGCCCGTGCCGGTGTTGAATATATCGAAGTGAGGGCGTTAGATGTTAACCCTTATAGCGCTGTTGGCATCGAAAAGTCACAGATCCGCTTCTTAGATCTCTTTTTGTTGAATTGTTTGCTGCAGCCATCGCACGCATCGGATGCCGATGAAGAGGCCGAAATTGCAGCTAACCTTAAGTCAGTAGTATTAGAGGGACGTAAGCCGGGGCTCATGCTGGCGCGAAACGGTGAGCAGGTTGCACTTGCAAGCTGGTTAGAGAACTTATTCACCGACTTAAAGGCCATTGCACAACTACTCGATGATGATGGCTGTGATGACTATCAAGTCGCATTGGCTAAGTGGCATAAGGCGGTCGATAATCCTGACGAGACGCTGTCTGGCAAAATCATGCAAGGCTTAAAGAATGAGCAGCTGGATCACAGTCAATGGGTGCTGGAACTTGCTGAGCAGTATCATCAGCAGTTGAAAGCTTATCCGCTAGCAGAGCATATCGATAAGCGATACCAGAAAGACGCTGTTGAATCACTTGAGAAACAGGCTCAGCTTGAGGCGCAGCCTAGTGTCAGTTTCGAGCAATACTTAGCTGATTACTTCAAGGTTTAGTTGCGATGATGCAGGGCTTCAAAAGTGTACTCGGCATTACTGCATTACTATTGATAGTATCGGGCTGTGCTTCACAACCCGATACCGCTAACCAGTGTGGTATTGTTGCGACCTATATGGAGCCTGACCGTGAGGCCGATGTTTACCGCGTTGTTGTGACCCATCTCGATGGCAAGCCTGTTATTTCACAGCCTAATTACCGCTTGAGTATCGGCGAGCACACCTTTACGGTTGCCGAGTTAATTGATGCCCCCAAGTTGAAAGTCAAACTTAGCGCCCGCACGCCTAAACAGCTTACGATTAATGTTGCGCATAATCAGCGCTATCACATAGGTGCAAAATTTAATACCGACAAGGTGTATCGGGGCAATGATAGTGGCTTTTGGCAGCCTGAAGTGTGGCAACAAGAAGCCCATGATTGTGAATTTACGCCAGAGTTATAGCTGGTTGGTTCCATCTCTCCCCCTAGTTGATTTATAACACAATTCCCTAAACGCTTAATTGCATCTTTAGCCTATCAATGTGACACTAACGCTTTGCTATTATTGTCTATTGGTACTGTTTTTTATGAAATGGCCTGCATTATTTGCGACTGTTATTCTGGCAACACTGTTGACTGGGTGTGCAACTCCTCCGCCAAAAGATCCCGAGAACCTATGCTCGATCTACACCGAAAATCGTTCTTGGTATAGCGCCGCTAAAAATACCCGTGAGAAGTGGGGGGTCCCAGTACATGTGCCCTTAGCCATGATGTATCAAGAAAGTTCCTTTAAACATAATGCGGCGCCGCCAATGGAATACTTTCTAGGTTTTATTCCCATCGGACGTGCCAGTGATGCCTATGGCTATGCTCAGGCCAAGACCATGACATGGGATGATTACGTGAGAGAGACGGGTAACTCTTGGTCGAGCCGCAGTAACTTCGATGATGCCATGGATTTTATGGGATGGTTTATCTATAAGACTCACAAGATTAATGGTGTGTCTAAGTGGGATGCCCGTAATCAATACCTCAATTATCATGAAGGCTGGGGGGGATACCAGCGCAAGACATACAACCAGAAGGCCTGGTTAATTAAGGTGGCAGGTAAGGTCGATGCTCGCTCTAAGCGCTATGCTGCGCAGTACAGACAGTGTCAGGAGGATTTAGATTCCTCTTGGCTATGGCGACTATTCTTTGGCTAGAAACCTCTTTTTTGAAAAGACTGATAAAAAGCCTCTACAAATGTAGAGGCTTTTTTTTGGTTGGCTTTACTCTTTAAGCGATACGCGTTGTTTGTACCGTTTCTGTTGATACATGTTGTCATCGGCGATTTTAAAGCATTGACTCCAACCACGGCTGTAGCTAGCGATGCCAAAGCTAAACTTAACTTCAATAGCCTGCCTTCCTGCGGTTTTCTCCTGTGAGTACTGCGCTGCTAGAATTTGCTGAACTCGGTTAAGATCAGCCTCTATTTGGCATAAGGGGCCGTGGCACAGAGCGATAAACTCATCCCCACCATAACGTGCTACAAGATGCTTTGGGTGCCATTGTTGCTTTAGCGCCGAGGCGAGACATTTTAACGCCTTGTCTCCCGCCTGATGCCCCGCGTCATCATTGATCGTTTTTAAGTTATCTAAGTCTAAAATGACTAAGTAACTGCCTAATGTACTATCGATTTTCCACTCTTTTTCAGCGGACTCAAAGTGTTGACGATTATAGAGTTCGGTTAAGCTATCGAAGTTTGCCAGTTGATAAATTTGGCGTGACTTTTGATAAAGGGCGATGGCATTAGCTGCTTCATGGGTCAAGACCGCCGCGAGATTTCTATCGTAATGACTAAAGGCATTCAACTTTGAGCTATCTAAGTTAAGCATGCCATAAAGTTTACCTTCGATATGAATTGGGCTCGATAGCGTCGACTTTATCGGTGATAGTGGCGCGGTTAGTAGTGCCGCTTGGTCCTCAGGTGTGAGTGTGCTGTGGCCATTAATATTGGCCATATTATCAATCAATACGACCCGATCGCAGATGCCTTTAGAAAAACGATATTCGAAGGACTGGCTAAGATTAAACTTTATTTTTCTAAGCTTTTCGATATCGATACCGATGGTAGACTCAAAATAAAGTTCATCGGTGTCGGGTATGACTCTGATGATTGAACCCATCTCGGCCGCTTGAACCCCATTAACGGCTTTGTTTAATAAGGCATTTAAAAACTTGGACTCGTCTTGATATTGGTTGGCGCTATTCACTAGCTCGAAGGTCGTATTATTAAGATGGATCACCTGTTGCAGGTGGCTCCAGAGCCGATTTAGGCGACACTGATGAAAGTAATAGCTCAGCGCATACCCGAACAGATAAATGCAGACAACCATAACAAGGTTGAAAGGGGCACTGATATTGAGTAAGCCTTCCCAAGAGGTAAGCAGTAAGAATATAGGTACGCCTAAAAGCACAAGGTGAGTTTTTAGGCCTAGTGAGTCAATCATCTCTCTTTTTAAACTATCTTTGATGGGTAGCATGATTATCTTTATTCGTTAAATAAGGCTGAGACTTAAATGGGCTGTCTCAAAAGGCGCCAGCGTTTTGTTTTTATTAGCTACTTGAAAACTTATCATGTTAATTTTAATGATAAAAACAACTTGAAAAGTCGATCACTATATCAAAATCTGAGCCAGATGAGAGTTTAGTTGTTACAGTGATTCTTGATTATGAGAGCTGGGTTACACTTGTCTGAGCCCCTAGCATAGCGGGCTTAACAATGAAGTCACTTTTGTGAGTTCAATTAAGTATGTGTAATTTTACTGGTTTGTTATACATATGTATTAATAAGTTATTTGCAGTTGAGGCCAACCTTAGGGATAATTGCGCCGCAGGCTTGGGGGAAGCCTGTTTACTAAGTGCGCTAAATTTCATTATAATGCGCGCAAATATAATAATGTACCGCCCTACGCAAGGACTTAAAATGAGCAAACCATTTGTTGCAGTATTAATGGGATCTGATTCAGATCTGCCTACAATGCAAGCCACCCTCGATGTGCTTAAAACTTTCGAAATCAACTTTGAAGCAAAGGTAACTTCTGCGCACCGTACGCCTGCAGCTACGCATGCCTATGTTACTGATGCCGAAGCGCGTGGTTGTAAAGTCTTTATTTGTGCTGCAGGTCTTGCTGCGCACTTAGCCGGTGCTGTTGCGGGTATCACTACTCGTCCAGTAATCGGTGTTCCAGTTGATTGTGGTCCACTACAAGGTCACGATGCACTTTTATCTACCGTCATGATGCCTGGCGGCGTTCCTGTAGCAACTGTTGCTATCGGTAGTGCTGGTGCTAAAAATGCGGGTTACCTAGCAGCTCAAATGCTAGCCGTTGGCGATGATGCACTTGCTGCAGCCGTAAAAGAAGAGCGCGCTAAGTCTGCTGAAGCTGTTCAAGCTAAAGACGCTGCTCTACAAGCTAAATTAGCTTAATTTAACTGGCTCTTGGCCAGTCAATATCAAATGCCGCCTAGATAATTATTTAGGTGGCATTTTTTATGAGGAAAGTGGTTCAAGCAATTTACAGAAAGTTTTGCTGCCTCTTGCCGCTTCAAATTTTTGCTCCTCACTTTTTACTGTAAATCCTCGCTACCAGCCTAATACTCAGCCCGTGACCTAAGCACTTGCAATCTAAGTTAAACTATACAAAGCTTAGCGGTCGATAATGTGTAAAATTTTTTAGCTAAGGAAGATACCGTGGAGCAACCTTTGCCCTCAGTCGAACCGTCCAATGAGGTCGATTCAGATCAAGCCTTGATGTTGCAATATGCAGCCGGTAGTGCTCGAGCGTTTGAGTTACTTTACCGTAAGCATAAAGGTCCGCTATACCGATACTTCGTTCGTCAAATCTATGATCAACAGTTAGCAGAAGATCTCTATCAAGAGACTTGGAGTCGCGTGATAAAGGCGGCCAGCAGTTATGAAACCAGCGCTAAATTTACCACTTGGCTGTATCGAATCGCTCATAACCTGATAGTCGACCACGTAAGAGCCGTTAAGCCTGTGAATAGTTTCACAGAGGTGTTTGAGCCTGAGCAAGATACAGAGGCTCAACTCAGTAATGATGACTTTAACCCTGAAGAGCAGGAGTTAGATAGACGAAAATCAACGCTGCTTAAAGGCTGTGTGGCCAATTTGCCACAAGTGCAAAAAGAGGCATTTTTGCTTAATGTCGAGATGGGCTTTACCGCAGCGATTATCGCCGATATTGCAGGGGCGACCCTAGAAGCGACGAAAAGCCGTATTCGTTACGCCTATAAGGGACTTAAGGATTGCGTTGACTTGAAATGGCAAGGAGCTGAGCATGACAGATAAAGAGCATGAAGCAGTAGAGGCTGAAATTAAGTCGCTTTATCAAAAAATTGATAAAGAGCAACCCTCAACAGAGCTCGATGAGCAGATCTTAAATATGGCGCGTAGTCGAGTCGCTAAGCCTGTTCAGAGTCAATCTTTTTGGCGTAAATATCGCTGGCCATTATCTTCAGCTGCATCTGTGTTAGTGGTCGTAACCCTGTTTGTAATAAATCCAGCGATGAAAAGTGGCGATGTGTTAGAGCAAGGGGAGCCAGTGATGATGTCCTCTCCGCCTAAGCCACAGATGATGCGCTCGATGGACGCGCCTAAGCAAATGGCTGAGCAATTGGATGACAACGTTATTCAGGCTGTGCAGAACAGTGCTCCTGTGGATGCTGATTTAACGGCGCAACTGGATAATATCGAACGGCTTATCAGAGACAAAGAGATAGCAGAAGCTTATGACTTGCTTCAGCAGTTGGCAGAGCAAGCACCGCAGTTGCTACAGGCGACTCACCCGCTTAATGATAGGTATCTTAAGTTACGCAAAGCGGTGATGTCGGGGCATTAATTGCTATCTCGTTCGCAGTGATTGGTATAAAACCTTGATTAACGCACAGAATAAAGCCCGCTATCGCGGGCTTTGTTCTATCTTTAATTGTTGAAGTGCCTCAGCATTAAAGCGATTTGAACCAGTCCCAAATCCCAAGGGAAGTCCCCTCAAACAGGTCAATACCTAACATAGATTTTAGCAAGTAGAGTAGAAGCAACCCCAAGGCTACAGACATTAAGATAAACGCAACAATGCTGAGCAGGAAAAGGGCCAAGGAAAGTTGCTTCTCTTTACGACTGTATGCACGTTTATTGCGTCCAAACAGGAAGACATAGAAAAAACGCCAGCCAATAAAGGGAAGATAGAAACTGCCACGATTATCTATCATATGTTTCTGCCAGCGGTTATTCATTAATGCTCGCCTAAGATAGAGTAATTGGGTTTCAGAATAACTTTCCGCATGAACTCTAGGCATGTTTCCTAAAGCGCGATTAACGCGAATGTCATCTTTTTGTGATGGACGGACATACTCTCTTGGCATTAATACCTCATACAGTAAAGGCGCTAACTTTAAGCTTAGCAGTTATTAATTAGCGGAAACTAAGCAAGTTTTGCTTAATATTTCTTAAGCGGGTAAACACATTTGCTAACTACTTATTTGGTAGTATTTTGCTGCTGTATTGTGAAAAGTTTGCTACCTTATTGCCTCAATTAAGAACAAAAACAATAGGATTGCTAGCTCAGATGAAACTCCGTCACTCTCTCGCGTGCTGTATGCTTGCCTTAGGCACGATTAATCTCTCCCCCGCTTTCGCCACGCAGTCCACTGTTAAGCCAGGTTACTTTCGTGCGCCAGCATTGAACCAGCAAACCTTGGTATTTACGGCGGAAGGGGATCTCTGGACCCAATCTTTGGCTGATACTAAAGCGACACGTCTAACAAGCTTACCAGCACAGGAGTTAGGGGCGACGATCTCCCCCGATGGACAATCTGTGGCCTATACCGCCAACTACGAAGGCTCGACCGAAGTCTACGTTATTCCCATTGCTGGTGGGCAAGCGAAGCGGGTGAGCTTTGAAAACAGCCGCGTGCGTGTTCAAGGTTGGACTGCCGATGGTAAGGTGCTTTATTCAACCGATAATGCCTTCGGCCCAGCTAACTACTGGGTATTAAGAACCGTTGATCCAGAAACCTTGATAACAACCGATCTTCCGTTAGCCGATGCAATTGAAGGTGCGATAGACGACAAGGGGCAGTACGTCTATTTCACTCGATTTGGCCTGCAGACAACGGGGGATAACGCCAAGGTTTATCGTGGTGGTGCTAAAGGCGAGCTGTGGAAATTTAAATTAGGCAGTAAACAAGAGGCAACACCTCTGACTCAATCCCACCAAGGCTCTGTAAGACAGCCTATGTTATGGCAGTCGCGCCTCTATTTTATTAGTGACAGTGATGGTAATGACAACATTTGGTCAATGGCGACAGATGGAAGCGATCTACAGCAGCACACTCATTATAAAGAGTGGCAGGTTCGTACGGCTCGATTAGATCAAGGTCGTATCGTGTTTCAGCAAGGGGCAGATATAAAGCTATTTGATATCGCTTCAGGGAAAGATCAGCTCCTTGATCTTGAGCTCGTTTCCGATTTTGCCCAGCAGCGGGAGCACTGGGTAAAAGAGCCGATGAAGTACGCAACCTCGACACGGTTAGCCCCTCAGGGCGATAAGGTGGTGATCACAGCTCGCAGCCATGTCGCGATAGCGGGCACCGATGGTCAGCGTCTAGTAGAAGTTGCCTTGCCGAAAAACAGCCGTGTTCGCAGTGCGATAATGAGTCAAGATGGTGCTTGGATCTACGGTATTAGCGATGCCTCTGGCGAGCAAGAGGTCTGGCAGTTTGCCGCCGATGGCAGTGAAAAATCTAAGCAACTGACAAAAGATGGTAAAAGCCTAAGGCTTAATTTGCATCAGTCTCCGGACGGCCGCTACCTTGCCCATGATGATTATGACGGTAATGTTTGGTTACTCGATCTGAAAAAGGGCAGTAATAAGAAGATCATCAGCCAAGGTGAGGGGCTTGGACCGTATGCCGATATCGTCTGGTCTGGTGATAGCCGTTTTATCGCCTTAACCAAGGCAGAGATGGGCAAGGCAAGGCCACAAATTGTGCTGTATTCGCTAAAGAAGGAGCGCGCTGAATCTTTGACGAGTGATAAATATGAGTCGTTTTCACCGAGCTTTAGCGCCGATGGTGACTGGTTATACTTTTTGTCTAACCGACAGTTTGTCTCAACGCCTAGCTCGCCTTGGGGAGATAGAAACTTAGGCCCGATGTTTGATAAGCGCACGCAAGTGTTTGCTATCGCTCTGAATGAAGATGCACGCTTTGCCTTTCAAAAGCCAAATGAGCTGATGTCTGCCCCACAAGCCGATGACGATGAGGTAGAAACTAAGGTCGAATGGGATGGTTTAGCCAGCCGTTTATGGCAAGTGCCTGTCGCCGCCGGTAACTATGACTCGTTGCAGATGGCAAAAGATAAGTTCTATCTGCTTGATACGTCAACGAGTGGTAAGTCGACGCTGAAAGTGGTTAAGTTCGATGCCCTAAGCCCTAAGGTTGAGACCTTCTCTAAAGATGTTGGCGAGTACCAATTGTCTCAAGATGGTAAGAAGCTGTTTATCCGTAAGCAGTCAAAGCAAGGCAGCGAGATGTTGATCGTCGATGCAGGTGACAAGCTACCTAAAGAGCTTAAGCAAGCTAATGTACAGACCGAACTATGGCAACTTGCGATTGAGCCTGCGGCTGAGTGGCAACAGATGTATGAAGATGCGTGGTTAATGCATAGGGACTCTTTCTATGACAAGAGCATGCGCGGATTGGACTGGCAGGCAACCAAGGCCAAGTATCAGCCTTTGGTTGATCGACTCACAGATCGTCATGAGCTCAACGATATCTTTATGCAGATGATGGGCGAGCTGGACTCACTGCATTCTCAGGTGCGTGGTGGTGACAGCCCTAAAGATCCTAACAAGGCTAAGTCGGCAAGCCTAGGGGCACGATTAGAGCAAACTAAAGCGGGCGTGGTGATTGAGCATATCTATCAGGGCGATCCTGAGTTGCCAACACAGGCGGCTCCGCTGATGCAGATGGGCGTTAATGCAAAAGTAGGTGATGTAATAGTCGCCATCAATGGCAAAAAGTTAAGGAATATTGCCGATGTAACAAGGCTTTTGCGTAACCAAGACGGCAAACAGGTCTTACTCACGCTAAAGCGCGGTAGCAAAACCCACCAAACTATCATTAAACCCGTTACTGCTTCTAAGAATGCCAAGCTCAGATATGTAGATTGGGTACGTCACAACAGTGATGAAGTGGCTAAAAACAGTGACGGCAAGATAGGCTATTTGCACCTGTATGCTATGGGCAGCGGTGATATCGCCAGCTTTGCTCGAGAGTTTTACGCTAACGTCGACAAGGATGGCTTGATTATCGATGTGCGCCGTAATCGCGGTGGTAATATTGATAGCTGGATCATCGAAAAGTTACTGCGCCGTACATGGGCATTTTGGGCACCGACCCATGGCACGCCATCGGGTAATATGCAGCAGACCTTTAGGGGCCAGCTGGTGGTGTTGACCGATCAGTTGACCTATTCTGATGGCGAAACCTTCTCGGCCGGTGTAAAGGCGCTAGGTATCGCTCCGTTGATCGGTAAGCAGACGGCGGGCGCAGGTGTATGGTTATCTGGTCGTAATTCGTTGACAGATAAAGGCATGGCACGAGTAGCCGAATATCCACAATATGCGATGGACGGCAGTTGGATCATTGAAGGGCGCGGGGTGAGTCCCGACATAGAGGTCGACAACTTACCTTATGCGACGTTTATGGGAACAGATGCCCAGCTCAATAAAGCGATTAGCTATTTAAAGGGGGCCCTGCAAGCGCAACCTGTTCCAGAGCTAAGGCCAAAGCCTATGCCGACAAAGGGGATGGCAGAAGACGTTCATAAGGCGTTTTAAATAAGTACCACGCCAATCGTTTTACATTGAGGTTGGCTTTACTTCTCCTTTTGGGCGTTATTAGCAATAAGTTAATAATGCCCATTTTCTTATCTATGGCATCAAGCTTGCTGCTAGTCAGCTATCATTTCAAGGTGTTTTATTAATCGATAGCTCATTAAATATTTTGCAAAAATTATTGAAAGCTAACTGTTTAAGGCACTAAACTGGATAAAAATAGTTCAAAGATTAGGGTGTTAATAGACACCAATATTGAGGCCTGTACTAATGGTCATTAGATACAGGCTTATCGGCTACTAAAGGGATGAGTATGACTGAAGATAAAGGTGTGAGTGGGAATGACGCCGCTAATGATGAGCTCAGTAAAGAGGCCGAGCAGACAGCAAACAAGAAAAACACAAAAATTCGCAAAGCGACCAATATCATCTTAATTGTTGTCAGCTTCTTATTTGTTTTTCACCTTATCGCAGATAGATTCATCCCCTCAACCGATCTCGGCCGTATTCGCGGTTATGTGGTCCCCATTAGTCCTCAAGTGTCCGGTGAAATCATCGACATCTTAGTGGAGCCTAACACCCTCATAAGACGCGGGGATGTACTGGCCAAAATTAACCCAAAAGATTATGAAATTGCGCTGCACCAAGCAGAGCAATCACTCAAGAAAGCCGGGCAAAATGTCGGTGCTCAGACGGCCAATGTCGCTGCGGCTCAGGCGAAAGTGACTAATGCAGAGGCCAACCTGAAAAATGCCCAGGTTCAATCTAAGCGTATTTTTGCCATGGTTGACAGAGCTGTGATGTCACAGGCGGATGCCGATAATGCCAGAGCCGAGTTGACTAAGGCTGAAGCCGGTGTCGCTAGCGCCAAAGCGGATTTAGCTAAAGCTGAGGAGCGTTTAGGCGCAGAAGGTGAGAACAATACAAACGTGAAGTCGGCGCTATTGAGCTTGGAGAAAGCGCAGCTGGACTTGGCTCGTACATCCATCACGGCACCAACCGATGGTGTTGCCTCAAACTTCAGGTTAAAAGAGGGCATATACGCCAGCGCTGGCCAGCCTGTGATGACCTTTATCTCATCGGAAGATGTGTGGATAGAGGCATATTTTAGAGAAAACAGCTTAGGCAATATGAAACCAGGTGATGAAGTTGAGTTTGCTCTCGATTACGCTCCCGGTGAAGTCTTTAAGGCTAAGGTCGGCAGCATCGATTACGGTATCGACTGGGGACAGAGTGAGCAGACTGGTAAGTTGGCGCAGGTATCGGGTCAAACTGGTTGGCTACGTCAATCCCAGCGCTTCCCAGTTACCATTGTGCTGCCTGCCAATGAAGCAGTGGGGTTAAGACGTGTCGGTGGTCAAGCCGATGTGATTGTCTACACCAGTGATAGCAGTGTCATCAATCTATTTGGTAAGTTCTGGATCCGCCTCGTGAGCTGGTTCTCTTATGTCAGATAGCAAACGAGCTGACAGCTCACTTGCAGTTGCTAATGCTGCACAAGCTGTGACGCAAGAGGCCATTTACACTCGTAGGGTGCTGCGTTTCACCCTTGGAATAGGTCTCGCCGTTGCTGTGTCAGCTATTTGGGCATGGCCGCTCGCGTTTATCGTGCCGGTATTTGTGGCTAAGTTTTTGGTTGATAGGCAAGAGCCCACAATACAAACCGTGTATGAGCTGCTTATCTCGATGATCTGTACTATTGGCTTAGCCTGGTTGGTAAGTTTTGGGCCGACTCACTATCCTATGGTGTTACTGCCACTGCTCGCCATGATGATGCTGTGGGGCTATTACCTGTTTAGCGACCCTAAATGGAACTTCTTTGCCACTATTTTTATCGTGGCGACGCTGCTACTGCCTTATTTGAGTTTACTACAGCCCGGAGCCGCAATTCTTGTTGGCGTGGGATTAAGTTTTTCAGGTGTCGTCGCTGTGGCTATATTCGCGTTACTTCACGCCTTGTTACCCGACTTGTCTCCTAAGAAAGAGCAATTAGCGGATGCTGTTCAGAGCCATGATGAACGAACCCATGAGGCATTTCGCGCGCTTATTATCGCTTTTCCTGTGATCTGTTTCTTCTATTTCTTAGAGATCTCGGGTGCGCTGCTAACCATGATTTTTATTGCTATTTTGTCTTTGCAGGCCGCTGGGGCTAAAAGCGTTAAGGTGAGTCTATTCCTGCTGGTCACTAACGGTATCGGTGGTGCCTTAGCGGTTGTGTTTTATAACTTACTCACCATAGTGCCAGAGGTCCAATTTTATATCGGTATGTCAATGCTAGCGGCTTTATTTTTCGGGCAAAAGATCTATGCCGATCCAGCTAAAGCCCCTCTCTATGCCGGTATTTTATCGGCACTATTGGTGGTTGTAGGCTCAACGGCATCGTCTACGGATAAAGATGTTGCGGTGAATTTTTATCTTAGGATCTTGCAGCTATTTTTAGTGGGCGTTTATATGATTTTTGCCTCCTTCTTCTTAGAGTCCAGAGATTGGAAGTTCTTGAAAAAACGCAACAGCTTATAAGTCAGCGTAATCCGGCTTTTTTATCGGCTGATAATAACTTGTTAGCGAATGGTGTCACCAAAGGGCAATTATTCAGTCGTGATAAGCAATAACATAGAGTCCAGTACTTACAGTGTGAGGCAGTCGATAGCTTGGTTGTTTTTAACAACCTTAATTAATTGAGTATGCGCCTCAGAGATAAAGCTTGATAAAGGATTGGTTAAGCTAAATTATGATATATAACTGAATCAATAACTTGGTTCATGTGCTATATGTTAAATGGCGCAAGTTCATAAGCACCACATACTACGAGAGTGTATCGAACACTCATCAATATCTACCGATAAGGATGAAACTATGTTTCGACTAAACAAACTTAAACTGGCAGCCGTCGCCCTACCTGTATTACTTGTTGGTTGTGCGACGGGTGATACCCCAGAATCTAAGAAGATGCATGCGAGAGAAGAGACTCAGTCAGCGCTCCAGGAGATCTATACCGAGCATCCAGCGGCGAAAACGGCAGTGGCTAACTCAGTTGGTTATGTGGTGTGTACCGGTAGTAATAGCTATCTGTTTGCCTTATCGACTGGCGGTGGAATTTGCGTGCTACATGAAGGTAGCAAGCTCTCTTACTATCGCTTCGCAACCGGTGGTGTTGGTGCGGGCATTGGCTGGAAGCAGATGGCGTTCGTTCAAGCCTTTACCGAGCGTGATGCATTGACGCGTTTTAAAGAGTCGGGCTATGAAGGGCAGGCTCAGGCTGAAGCCAGTGCCGAGTATGAGGGCAGCGGTGAGCAGGCATCGGCAAACCAGTCGGTTGATGTGTCTGGTGTGAAGACTTACCAAGTTAACTTGATGGGCGCAGCGGCTCAGGCTACGGTTCAAGGGTATAAGTATTGGGAAACTGACTTTACCGATGACTTCGTTGAGAACGATGGCTAGCACTCACATATCTAAGCAGAAAAGCTAGGTTATGACCTAGCTTTTTTTATGCCTGGATCTGTACCGCCTAGAGATAAGTTTGAGCGACCTCTTTAGTATTTAATTTCAAACTGAATGTCAGGGTTTAAGCTATTGGCTATAAAACAGTTTTCGTGAGATTTCTCATGAATTTTAGCGATGATCTCTTGGTCGACTTCAGTGGCAAATTCGATCTCTGGACATAGGACTATCTTACTAATAAAGATTTTACCTGCCCCATTCTTGCCAAGCTCGGCAAAGGCATTGTCTTTATAGGACAGGATAGGCAGGCGCTTTAGGTGTGCGATTGTCAGAAAAGTTAGCATATGGCACGAGGACAACGCGGCGAGTAGGCTCTCTTCTGGATTTATATTAGCGGCATTGCCGCTATATTCCGGTGCGGATGAGGCTTGGATCTGCTGCCCGCTACCAAAGCTAATCTGGTGGTCACGGCAAAAGCTTTGGGGATCGTTAATAGGCTCCTCAGCGGCGCTCCAACTGAGGTTAATATTAAAAGTCATACTGTTAACTCTTCTAGTAGATGGATATGCGAATACATGACTAATGACTAGGGGGGAAGTGTTTAAGCTAACTCTTTGAGTCAATAGATTGCAACTGCAAATAACTAAAGTGGAGTGTACTCGTAGAAGGGAGTTGATAGCTTGATTTTAATCAACTGCAGGAATTTACTTTGGTGTGTTCCTTGAGAGATAGCAGCTTAGTAACATAGCGAGTTCCAACTCTGCTTATGCTTATGTGTCACCTAGGTTGTTGTAAGGTGTTTAAAGTGCTTATATTTTATTGCTGTTCTGGCTGGTCTCTACATAAGTTTGCATGCTCGCTATCTGCTGTTGCTGGGCCTTAGCGTTCACCGTAGCAGCGCGAGCATCGTCATTGTTTGAGAGGTAATAAGCTGTCGCAGGGGAGACGTTATTGTCACGACCTGTGGCAATATTCGCCATATCGGCATAGACCTGGTACTGCATCTTTGCTTTTTTATATTCCACATAGCCTTCAATTTTTTGCCCTTCGTTAGGCAGTTTTGGTTGCACGGGGAGTGTCTGTGGAGGATTGGATTTTAGCCCTTGGTTGCAAAGCGCAATAGATTGAGGGCTCAGAGTGACGGTATCGGTTTGCAACACTGGAGCATTGTTTGGTTTAGGCGCTTGCTGCCTGTGTGGGGAACTTGGACTGACTTGTGCTTGGCTATTTGAAACAAGGCCATTTGAAACAAGGGGGGATATCGGCGGATTTGAATCAAGCATGAACTCTCCAAGTCGGTCTTTTATGAGGATCACCTTAGCGTTTATTAGCTGAATACAAGCTGAACCGTGTTCGACTCCTTCGTGTTGGTATTGAGAGCAAAAAGCCTTTTGCACCAGCTTAAAACTAACGCAAAAGGCTTATCGATGGCGTGACCTTGAGAATACAGAACACCTTGCTGAGTTGTACTCAGCTTACGCTAATCTGATTCGCTGAATTCTGGCTGGCTACATTTTAATTAACGTCCAGCTATCATTAGTTTAATCCGAGCAAAATAGAGCTAAATAGGGTACTCAATGCCATAGAGTAAGGTAAGAACTTAGCTCGATAGCTCAGCATTAGAATGACCAACAGCCCTGCAAAAGAGAGTAGGCCAAAGAATAAAATGCTGCCGTAAGCGGCGCCGAGGTTAGCTATACATCCCCAATAAGTGCCTGCGATGGCTAGCCACCCGGCAATATATAAAACTTTAGCCTGCATCGGGCTCGGCGCGCGACCAAAAGTATCCCGATAGTGGGAAAACATAGCCAGAGCTAATAACCCAAATGCGAGGTAGCTAAATCCTAAGAGACTTATTATCACCGCTTATACTCCTTCTTTCGTCGCTGGTGAGGCATCGATGGTAACCTGACGGCCTTTACTGACTTTTCTCTTTGGTGTGACAGCTTGTTTGGCTACTAGTTTCGTTCGAGCAAAAAAGAGTGACATGCCGATAAATACACACATTAAATCAAAGCCCACTAACGGCCACTGATTTTGGGCTATGTTGCTTAATAAGTGACTACTGGAGGTCAACGCATTTAAGGCTGGAATGGCGACTAAGCTTGCTGCCGTCACGGTTATGACAAGACGCCAGGCGGTCAAAGTTCGGTTAAAGCAAGCCAACAGCGCGACAGCCGCAAGTGTAATGAAGAAGGTGTTCACTTCCCATTGTGCGCGATTGACCATGTCCACTGGCAATAGCCTGTTAGCGTAGAAAAAGGCGGCAGTCGCAAGTGGTAGACCAGTAATAAATGTTAGGTTTAGCCCCTCGACTAGGCGTAAGCCAAGGCTAGGTTTGGCACCTTGTTTTATCTGCTTTTGCTGTTTCTGGCGAATTTTCACCGCCCAGAGTAATGTCCCGGTTGTGATCATGGCGCAGCCTAACACACCGCAGATGAAAAACAGTGCGCGCAATATCGGCTCGGCAAAGCGTCCAGTATGCAGGGCGATAAGCGTGTCATGGGTATTACGCACACCTGAGCCTGGCTCTACACCTGGGTTAAGCAATTCGGCATTAGTGCCATTAAAGGTAATGGCGGTTCTTCTATCGGTAACGGCTTCACCCGTTTCTTTATAAAAGTTTACTCGGCTGTTTTGATCGCTCGGGTTATTGATTACCACCTGTTTGAGTGGTGCTTGCCCCCAGAGCTTCTGAACTTGCGGGAGCAGTGCCGTCAATGAGACCGTTTGCGCCTCAATGCCCACGGGTTTAACGAGTACTCGGCTCGGTCTAAGCTCCTTGCTAAAGCCTTTAAAGTCACCATCGTAGGCAGTGATAACACTCCATGGCATATACATCACCATCAGTGTTACAAGCCCTGTGTAGGTGATCATTAGATGATAAGGCAGGGCAATAACCGAGCTTACGTTATGGGCATCTAGCCATGAGCGACTGCCTTTGTTACGTCTAAAGCTGAAGAAGTCTTGAAAGATCCGCTTATGAATGACGATGCCACTGATCAGTGCCACAAGCATAAACATGGTACAGAAGCCTACGATCCAGCGAGCAACCTTTGCGGGCATGTAATGGAGGTCGAAATGCAAACGATAGAAGAAGTGTCCGCCTTTAGACTCACGCACTTCGCTGATTAACTTATCACCTTCGATTGGTACAATATGTTCAACAAACTGACCGCGACGCTGCCCCGCTTCAGGCTGTGTTTGCCAGCCATAGCTCATATAAGGTTTACGATCCGTTGGGAAGTTGACTCGCCAGTCTCGTGCATCCGGAGCATGTTCAGTTAAATAGCGCTGAGCACGTTCAAGCTCAGTGGCAACTTGGCTAGCATCATATTGCTGGAACACGTTTTTATGTAGCTCTGGCTTGCTCCATAGTGTCATCTCATAGCGGTAATAACTTAAGGTTCCTGCAAAGAACACTAGCAATAGTACCCAGCAAACGAGCAAGCCTACCCAGGTGTGCAGCCAAGTCATGCTACGAAAAAAAGTTTCTTTCATTGTTTAACCTATCAGGCGAGTAAGCAGGTAAAAAAGGCCGCTAAGTAAAAGCAGATCGCTTAATGCGCGCCAGTGATTGTGAACACTAAATGCCCATATTCCAGCGGTTGCGTAGACAGCAAACGACAACATCATGGCCGTGAGTACATTGTCTAACGGCGAGAAGGGAAGGGTTAGGGCAAGCAAACCTGATACTGTGGCGGCTAAAAGGTAGCCTGCAAAAATAGCGGAAAAGGCACGAAAGCCTATCTTTAACCTTTCCGAATCCAGTGTTTTAGGTAAGGATATTTTTATAGTTTGCACTTCTAGGTATACCTAATTTTACTTGTAAGTTTACAAGCAGCTAAAAAGTTAACTGCATTCTACATTAAATAATGCAATTGAGAACTGTTTTCATTCGTGTTTAGTTGCGAGGACTACAAACTGAGATATAGCTCTCAAATACGTTGCTTATTCGCGAGCCTAAGGGGCTGAGTATTGCTTAATCTAGAGCGATTTTTCAGCTAGTGAATGTGAAGGTTTTTGTTTGTAAGTGTCTGATTGGGAGTAAATGTCGAAATAAAACTAAATTTATTTGAGTAAAGAGTGATAAAAATCAAGCTAAAGCAAATTTTTTTGTCTAAATTAGTAGAGGAACAACGAGATTAGATTGCTGTTTGCTAATGCATTGTATCCTTATGAACACCACAATTAGCTTATGTTTTAACCATGTTTAAGTGATTACTTGATTAAAACTACCAATATAACAAAATGTGTCTTTCCCCTATACAG
>NZ_JAKEVD010000015.1 GCF_022398325.1 Shewanella sp. Isolate13 | reverse complement strand
GCTAAATAGTTTCTATTATTTAAGGCAATATTGTTGTCACCATCTTATTATTAATTGGATCTGAATAATTATGAGCGATTTTCTTGAAATATTGACCCACGGTCGTCGTTTTAAAGCCGCAGTGAAAGAGTTATCACTTAATGATTTAAAAGAGTTGTCAGTAAAGCTTGAAAAAATTATTGAAGAAAAATCTTCTCAAGAAGCCGCAGAACAAGAAGCTATGGCTGAGCGTAATGCTAAAATCGAAGAGATCCGTAAGCAAATGGAAGCTATCGGTTTATCTGTAGATGATATTGGTGGTGCAGCCGTTAAAGCCGCTCCTAAGAAGCGCGCTCCTCGTCCAGCTAAATATCAAATTGAAGTTGATGGCGAAATGGTACAGTGGACAGGTCAAGGCCGTATGCCTACCGTATTTAAGAACGAGCTTGAGAAAGGCCGTACAATGGAAGACTTCTTGATCTAATATCGAGTCATCCACAACTAAAAGCCCTGCAATTGCGGGGCTTTTTCGTTTTAAGGTTAAAAAAATTAAATCGGTCGTTACAATTACTGCTTAGTGATTGTTAATAAGTTAGGATATGCTCATCATTTTCCTGTTTATCTAACAATAATAAGTAGAATAATGCGTAAACATATAATCAAAACCCCAATCGCTTTACTTAGCTTGTTATGCAGTCCAGCACTATTGGCTAATGAGCAACTGTCTGACAATACCCCTAGACTCACAGCATTAACCCATGCAAACCTGATGCTGGCACCAGGTGAAATGCTAACCGATGCTACCCTGCTGATTGAAAACAGAAAGATCAAAGCCGTTATCAAAGATAACGATATCCCTGAGGGGGCGTTTGAAATAGATTTATCGGGACACACCATATATTCAGGCTTTATTGATCCTTTCACAGAATATGCTATCGACTATGAAAGAGAGGTCGAAGATACATCCGGCCCCGTATATGAAATTAAGCGTATCGGAGGTAATGCAAGCAATGGTGCAATCCATTCACAGATGCAATGGTTTAATTATGTTTACCCTGATAAAGACCAAGCAAAGAAATGGATTGATAATGGCTTTACTAGCGTCCAGTCTAGTTATTTAGATGGTATATTTCGTGGCCAAGGAGTGACATTATCGTTAGCGGATAAGAAAGCAAACGATGTTATTTATAATGCACAAACAAGCCAATTTATGGCCTTTAACAAAGGTTCGTCTGTTCAAGATTACCCACAATCTTTAATGGGCAGTATGGCATTAATCAGACAAACCTTCGCCGATGCAAAATGGTATAACCAAAATAAAAATAAGAGCTCTGGAGAAACTGTTGAATTTAATATCGCATTAGAGCGATTAAGTGATGACAAAAAGCAAAACTTCATCTTTGAAACGAAAAACCTCAATAATCAGCTTAGAGCCGCTCGATTATTAAACGAATATGAGTTAAGTGGCAGTCTAATTGGTAATGGTCGCGAGTATGCAAGATTAACAGAATTAAAATCTTTCCCCTTTAGCCTCATTTTGCCACTGAGTTATCCCGCAGCACCTGAAATAATCGATGGTGACAGTGAACGAGAAGTCAGCCTAGCTTCTTTAAGACACTGGGAACGCGCCCCGAGTAACTTAGCCATGGTTGAAGCTGCCGAAATACCATTCGCATTAACACAGTATGGAATAGAGTCTGATAAATTTTGGCCAAGATTGAAATTGGCGCTCACAAGAGGTTTATCCGAAGAGGCCGCCCTTGCAGCACTCACTACCGATGCGGCTGAAATATCAGGCATCGATCATTTAGCGGGTAAACTAGAGCCCGGCTTTATGGCGGACCTGGTGATCACCGATGGTAATATCTTCGATGAGGGGAAAATTGTCAGTATCTGGTTACAGGGCGAGGAGCGTCAACTCATTAAACGCGACCGAAACTTACTCGACACCGCTTATCAAATACAGCTTAATGAGCTAAGTTTCGATCTCAATATCACTCAATCACCATCGTTAGCTGGCACCCTAACGAGTGGTGAGGATACGATTGAGCTTGCCAACATTGATTACCAGCAGGGACGACTCACATTCAGTGCCGACCTGTCTGATGCAGGCTTTAGCGGGATCAGTCGCTTCACCCTTTGGCTAGATAGCCAAGGGCTCACCGGCAGACTACTCGACAGTCATAATCAGATGTTTCCTTTCGGTGGTATAAAGCTGGAAGCGCTCGAGATGACAGATAAGCAAGATAAACCGGCTCAAACAGCGCTTATCTCTAAGTTAACCACACCGAACGTCGCCTACGGTCTAAGTGAACGCCCAACGCAAGATAAGGTACACCTTAAAAACGCCACCATCTGGACCTCTGATAGCAACGGTGTATTGCTAAATAGTGACTTAATTATCTCTCGCGGAAAAATCGAAGAGATAGGGCAGAACCTCAAAACACCTTCTGGTTACGCCAGCATAGATGCCACGGGTAAGCATGTCACCACAGGCATTATCGATGAGCACTCGCACATCGCCCTAAATGGCGGCACTAACGAAGGCAGTGATGCTATCACCTCAGAGGTGCGTATTGGCGATGTGATCAACCCCGATGACATCGCTATCTATCGTGGTCTTGCTGGCGGTGTCACCACGGCGCAAATTCTTCACGGCAGTGCCAACCCCATTGGCGGACAAGCGCAGATCATTCAGCTTAAGTGGGGCGACAATGCCCAGCAACTTAAATTTGAAGGCGCGCCAGCAAGCATTAAGTTCGCCTTAGGTGAGAATGTTAAGCAGAGTAACTGGGGGGATGATTTTACCCATCGCTTCCCCCAGAGTCGTATCGGTGTAAAGTCGTTGTTTAGCGAGGCCTTTAATGAAGCACTTGCCTACCGCAAGGCGCAAGCCGATTATAATAAGATGCGCTCGAGCGAGCGTAGACGCACAGTCGCACCGCAGTACAACTACCGCTTAGAGGCGATTGCCGAGGTGCTGGAGCAATCTCGCAATATCCACATTCACTCTTACGTGCAATCTGAAATCTTGATGTTCCTGCGTCTTGCCGAGGCTTATAACTTTAAAGTCAGCACCTTTACTCACATTCTTGAGGGCTACAAGGTCGCCGATGAGATGGCCAAGCATGGTGCCCATGCTTCTACCTTCTCTGACTGGTGGGCCTACAAGTTTGAAGTCTACGATGCGATTCCGCAAAACACCTGCTTGATGCAAAATAAAGGCGTACTCACTAGCATCAACTCTGACGACTATGAGATGCAGCGCCGCCTTAACCAAGAGGCCGCCAAATCTATGATGTATTGCGGTATGTCTGCGGAGGATGCGTGGAAGATGATCACCATCAACCCAGCGATTCAACTTGGCATTCAAGATAAGGTTGGCTCGCTGGTCGAAGGTAAGCAAGCCGATGTAGTGCTTTGGGACAATGCACCACTTTCAGTGTATGCCAAGGTCGACGCGACCTGGATTAGCGGTCGTCGTTACTTCAGCCGCGAGCAAGATAAAGCGCTGCAAACTGAGGTCGCCAAGGAGCGCGCCGCACTCATTCAAAAAGTACTGTTAAGCGATGACGCCCATAAACAGGGTGAAACACCGATGGAGTTAACCGAGCCTGAATGGCATTGTGATACCCATTTCAATGCCTGGCAGCAAACGGCTAAAGGAGCACTATAATCATGTTTAACAACACTTTAAAACAAGCTATCGTGCTATTTGGCCTGCCTTTCAGTCTGATGGCAAGCGCCCATGACATGCTGCCTGCTAAGGCACAAAATCAAGCGATCTTATTTACCAATGCCACTGTGCATACGGTGACTGATGGGGTGCTTGAAGAGAGTGATGTGCTAATGGCCGACGGTAAGATTATCGCTGTCGGTAAGTCACTGTCCGCGCCCTCCCCGCAGACGACATCGGAGGGGGCTGAGGATGAGACTGATTCTGCGTTAAGTGATTATTCGGCGTTAATTGCCAATGCAGAGGTGATTGATGCGACAAGCAAGCATCTCTATCCGGGGTTAATTGCACTCGACACCACCATGGGATTGGTTGAAGTGGAGATGATGCGTCCGAGTAACGATGCCTATGAGGTGGGTTATATCAATCCTCAACTAGAGGCTACGGCGGCATTTAACCCAGACTCGGAGATCATTCCCACCGTCAGAGTCAATGGTATTACCCACGCCCAAGTCGTGCCGCAAGGTGATGGTTTAGCCGGACAATCGGCACTTTTGTCGATGGATAGCTGGACCGTTGAAGATGCGCTAGTCGAGTCCAACAAACAGTTTCACCTATACTGGCCCCATATTCGTTGGCTATCAACCGATGCCGATAAGCGTAAAGAGCAACTGGAAGACTTAAAGCTCAGAATCGATAAAGTCTATCAGGCATTTACCGATGGTCAGCGCTATCAGCTTGCTAACAAGGCCGGCAAGATTAATAAGATTGACCTTCGCTGGCAGGCCTTAGCGCCGCTCTATGAGGGCAAGGCACAGCTATTTGTTCACGCCCAGTCACAAAAGCAGATTGAGGAAGCTATCGCCTTAAGTAAACATTTTGGCTTTAAGCTAGTGATTGTAGGGGGCTATGACGCCTGGCGCGTAGCTGGCACACTTGCAGAAATCGATGCTAAGGTCATTTATAATCAAACGCTGACATTGCCAAAACGTAACGATGAGCCGATTGATTTGGCATTTAAGATCCCTGCTCTACTCAAGCAGGCTCAGGTTCCGTTTGCACTGGCCTTCTCATCTGACTGGAATAGTCGCAACCTACCATTTGCCGCAGGGCAAACCGTCGCTTATGGCCTAACTAAAGAGGAAGCGCTAAAAAGCATCTCGCTGGATGCCGCAAAGATGCTCGATATTGATGATATGGGCGCGATAGCACCGGGATTTAAAGCCAATATTATTTTGGCAACAGGTGACATTTTAGACCCAATGCAGGCAGGCATAGAGTCAATCTATATCGATGGTCGTAAAATTGATCTTAATAATCGCCATCAACAGCTTTATCAAAAGTATCTAAAGCGCTAAAATTTCTGACTTATAGCGCAGATAAAGCCTAACGGTAAAAAAGTGCTCATTATGAGCACTTTTTTATTTCAGCTTTAATCATTATATCGGCTCATTCACCTCAATAATAAAATAGGCCAGCGACCATGAAATATCTATTACCCTCAATTTTTGTGCTTATGCTCGGTGGCTGTGCGGGTGAGTACACCTTTAGCAGTAACCTAGATAGCGACGCCATCGATGACTACTTTAAGGCATCGGATGTCACTGTCTATGAAGGCACACTACAGCCGATAGGACCTTTTGAGATTAAAGGGTTAGTCGAGGGCGAAACCTGTCAAATATCTGAAAATGACGCGCCAGCCTCTATCAGTGAAGCCCGCACTCTTGCTCGCCGCGCTGCTGCCGATAAGCAAGCCAACGGCTTAGTGATCAAGAACTGTTTATTGATTGAAGAAGCTAGCCCAAACTGCATCACTCGCGCCCTTTGTGTGGGACAAGCGATTGTCACCACCAGTCGCGAATAGCACTAACCATTATTTCTTATAAGTAGCCTTAATGTCTTTTAATAGTCAAATTCAAGCCGTAGCCTATTGCCGCACTCCCTATAAACAGAAGTTTGGTATTCCCAGACAACCGGGACTGGTGAGCGCCGCCCGCGGCTTTGTCGAGTTAGCTCCACCGTTTAACCAGATCGATGCCGTTCGAGGCCTAGAGCAATACTCACACCTATGGCTGCTATTTTGCTTCCATGAAAACCTAGCCGCAGGTTGGAAGACGACGGTTCGTCCACCAAGGCTCGGCGGTAATGAGAAGCTAGGAGTATTTGCCACACGCTCCACCTTCAGACCAAACGGTATTGGTCAGTCAGTGGTTAAGCTGCACGCGGTGCATAGCCACAACGGTAAGGTCAGTCTCGAGATCTCTGGGATGGATCTACTCGATGGCACACCGATTATCGACATTAAACCCTATATCCCCTTCTCCGACTCGATTACAGATGCCAAAGGCGGCATCGCTCAAGAGGCGCCTGTATTGGTCGATGTGTCTTTTTCCGAAAAGGCTCAGCAACAGGTGGAACAGTATCAGCAAAATCCAGCTTATCCGCATTTAGCTGAATTAATTGAAGGGGTATTAGCCCAAGATCCACGTCCAGCCTATAAGAAGGCTAAGACCGATCCTAAGCTGTATCAAGTCGCGCTCTATGACTTAGATATCTTATGGGTGATCACCGATACGGGGATCGAAGTAACCGAGCTTAGAGCCTCACAGGTTGGCAAGACTGAACAACCTGGTAGACAAGGCTAAATACGCCAAATGACACTTCCACCAGCACAAACGAAGCCTGATTATCAAACTCAGCATAAAAAACGTCTGTCCTATATGCCATGGCTCTATTTCTCATTAAAAGAGAAACACCTGTTATGGGCTAGACCTTGGCAGGAGCAAGTACAAGCCCATTTTTGTGCGGTTGAAACCGTCTCTATTGGCGATAACTGCTTCGTTGCGCCGGAGGCAAACCTATTTGCCGAGCCGGGGCGTGATATCACCATAGGTGATCAGTGCATGATTGGCGCCGACAGTTTCTTGCACGGCCCTATTACACTCGGCAATGAAGTGGCAATTAATCACGGCTGCTCTCTCGATGGTGGCCGCCACGGGATCCGTATCGGCAATCAGACCCGCATCGCCAATAACGTCACCATCTACGCCTTTAATCATGGTATGGCGCCCGACATGCCTATCTACCAACAAGCCTCAAACTCCAAGGGCATCGTAATAGGTGAAGATGTATGGATTGGGGCTCAGGCAGGGATCGTCGATGGTGTCACCATAGGCAATCACGCCGTGGTTGGGATGGGAGCTGTAGTCACTAAAGATGTCGCCGACTACGCCATTGTGGCTGGAAACCCTGCACGCGTCATTGGTGATCGACGCGATAAGTTCTGATCGCTTTAGCCGCCCTTATTACCACTGTAAATTACCGCTTTTGTAGCGGTATTTTTTATCCCGTGCTCAGCTTAATACCCTAGCTGTAAAGATTATTCACCAAGGATTGAAGATGTTTACTCCCTGTTTAACCAACAAATTTGAGCTGGGTTAGTTAACCGCCTATATTTAAGGAGTGGCTACTAGCTAAATAGGGAAGCGTTATGAGAACTCGCCAGATCCTCTGTCCAACCGACTTTTCAGAAACGGCATCACATGCCATGAGTTATGCCTTCGAGATGGCCAATTTTTATAAGGTGGGCGTGCGTCTATTACATGTGGTCGATAAGCCTTTTGGTGATAGAAATACGCGAGTGCTGTCGATGACTCCTGAAGAACTGGCCGCCAGAATGGAAAAGCCCGCTGCAGAGAAGATGCAACAACTCATCGCCACTCTTGAGCAAGAACTCGAGATTGAAGGCATTATCCGTCATGGACATGCCGCCGAGCAGATCTTAGCGACCGCTAAAAATATGAAAGCGGGCATGATAGTGATGGCAAGCCATGGACGAACCGGGTTAGATCACTTGTTACATGCGAACATTGCCGAGCAAGTTGCCAATAAGGCGACCTGCCCAGTCTTGGTGGTAAAGTAACTGCTAGGTAAAAATTAACCGCACACACTAACAAATTGCTTGGTTTTATTTATAGGGAGGGGTTATGCGTACTCGCGACATCTTGTGTCCGATAGACTTTTCTGAGACATCGACTCATGCCTTAGGCTATGCAGTAGAGATGGCAAGCTTATACGCTGTCAATATCAGGTTATTAAATGTGGTCTCTCTGCCTTATGTCGGGCCCGATTATGGCATTGTCATAGACAACCCTGCGGGCCTGCTTAATGACTTCGAAACCATTGCCAACGATAAGATGAAGGCGATTGTTGCCGAAGTTAGAGAACAGATGCCCAAGGGATTAATGGTGCATACCAACGTACGAACGGGTAGCGTACTGGATCAAATTTTAGCAGAAGCCGATGAGCTGAATGTAGGGATGATTGTAATAGCAAGCCAAGGCCTTACAGGCTTGTCTCATATGCTAACTCCTAACATCGCCGAGTCGGTTGCTAACCAGGCTAAGTGCCCTGTGCTAGTCGTTAAGTAAAATGAGATAAGTGATGACAAACTAACCCTGTGATTGAGCCGCTTATTATGACTGAGCACCGACAGAGGCGATTTATGCTTAACCAGCCCTAAGTTGTGACGTTCTGCATACCGAAATAATTGCCGTGATAAGCGGCTCGCTGAGCCGCCCACTGGTATATGCTAAGCCAATTTTCTTTATCAGCTCAATCCCCTCTATAGGCCGCAATACCAAACCATCACTATGCTTTATCTCCTCCCAATCAGGTAGCAAGGCTAAACCAACTCCGGCGCTCACCAGTGGCCAAGCATACTCTATGGTTCGGATATTGGCTCGGTTCTGAAACTGTAGCCCCTTGGCGGCCATCGCCTGCTTTAACTTCTCTAGCGCATCACAGGGCGTGCGATTAATAAAAGCGATGCCATCGAGATCTGCAAGGGTGATAACGGGCTTAGTGGCAAGCGGCCAACTCTTTGGTATCGCCAGTTGGTATCTGTCTTGCCAGATTGGTAGAAACTCCTCACAGCTATTAACCGACTGAGATAGTACCACCCTAGCATCACAGGCTTCATCGGGATCGACCAGAGTCAGCTCTAAATTATCAATGCGCTTCGATAAGTCGTTAAGCAAAGAACTCATACGCTCGGCACCTAAGGATCGCATCAGCCCAAGCTTCAACGGCGTCGGAGTCGGTCCATCGCTAAACAGATGCAAAATAGCTTGCTCATTGTCACTCATCGAACGCGCGAGAGGATAGAGTTTATCGGCGGCAGAGGTGGGGCTTACCCCACCAGCATGACGAATAAATAACTCGATATCGAGTAACTGCTCCAACTGTGAAATCGCGGCAGTGATTGAGGGCTGAGACACAAAACAGGCCTTTGCCGCAGCCGTGATACTGCCCAGTTCATAGACTGATTTAAAGTATTTTAATGATCTGAGTTTCATTAAACATCCTATTCAATCGCGGTTAAACTTTTCCTGCTTTTCCTGCTTTTCCTGCTTTTCCTGCTTTTCCTGCTTTTCCTGCTTTTCCTGCTTTTCCTGCTTTTTCAGTCTACGCACACTTAACTATGACCTCAACAGCTAGCTATAGCTTTTTCCTATACCCCACATAAAAAGATAGTATTTTTGCTATACCCACAAAATCTATATGGTTAACAAAATGAGTTAAATTTTGACCGATATCGACACTTTAAAATAGATAGGACAATAATAATGAGCACTCAATCCCCTGCCGAGCAGATTTTGCTAACTTCATCCTCTGCACCCTCAGCCCCTTCTGTACCAGCAAAGCATCTGGTTGTTAACCGTGACGCCCGCAACCGCACCATGGCACGTTATGGCTATAGCGATGAAACGACTAAAATTATCGATAATGAAAATCTACTGCCGACGGGACTGCTCAGTCGCATACACGCATCCTATCCACAACACTCGGGCCTACTCGAGTACCGTGAGTTTCTGTTTACCGATAAAGAACACTACTCAGGCCTATCGGGCTTTCGAGAGGTGTGCGCAATCCTTAACAAGAATGGCATAGATATCGGCCATATCGATGAGCGTGAATTTTTCGTTGAAGTGTATCGCTTCCTCGCCACCCGCCACTCATTAAATAGCATTAACTGGGACGATTACCCGACAGACTCAGTATTTCAGTTGGTTTTCCCGCAGCCAGGGATGATCAATCCACAGACCACCCAAGCCTATATCGATGCCAAGAATGCTAAGGCGCGTACTCAAGTCGCCATCGAGTATATGGAGAAGACTAATCCCCATGACGGTAATCAGCAGCTCAACAAGCCTTGGTTTGTGAACGATGAAGGGGTACTCGAGTTTCTAGACGGCAGTCAGCACAAGTACCCTCAATGTCAGTTAGTCTTCGATAAGACCACCCAAAACTGCTTCTCCTTTTGCACCTACTGTTTCCGTCATGCTCAGGTGCGCGGCGATGAAGATATGTTTATTCAAAAGGATATCGCCCAGCTCCATGAGTACTTAAGACGTCATAAAGAGGTGACCGATATTCTGATCACTGGCGGCGATGGCGGTTACATGCCGATGAGCCGCTTAAAGCAATATGTGATGCCACTGATTGAAGACCCATCACTACTGCATGTCAAAAATGTGCGCTTAGCGACCCGTGCGCTGACTTTCCAACCGGAGATCGTACTCACCGAGAAATACGAGCCAATGCTTGAGCTCTTCGATACCATGCGTGATAACGGCGTTCAACTTGCGTGGATGGCCCACTTCTCGACCCCGAGAGAGCTGCTTAACCCAAGTACTCTGGCGGCGATCCGTCGCCTTCAAAATCATGGAGTGAATATTCGCAGCCAAAGCCCAATGATGAACCATATCAGCCTATTTATGGATGATAAGGGTAGTGTCGATGTTGAGCGCTCATCACAAAGCTGGATCGATCTATCCAATATTCTTGGCATGCTCTGTATCGGTTTCCACTCTATGTACTGTGCCCGCCCAACAGGCGAGCATCACTACTACACCGCCCCTCTGGCTGATATGAGTAAGATTTTCAATCGGATCTATCGCTCATTGGCATCGATTAACCGTCCATCGCGTCATATCTCAATGACAATTTCAGCGGGTAAGCTGGCTATCTTAGGCACCACTATCGTCAATGGTGAGAAATGCTTTGCACTGCAGTTTACCGAGGCGAGAAACATGGAGTGGATGGACCGGGTTATCTTGGCTAAATATGACGAGAAAGAGAACAAGATCGATTGCCTAACCCCTTATGACACAGACAAATTCTTCTTCGAAGATGAGCTGAAAGAGATCGAGACTCAGCTTGCCGATGCACTACAGCAAAGACTCGTAGGAGCATAAGATGATCAATAAACTGATGGCTACGCCAGCCCAGGCGGTCGCCGATATCTTCGATGGCGCCACCGTGATGATTGGCGGTTTTGGCGAATCAGGTAGCCCGATTGAGCTTATCCATGCCCTAATCGATCATGGCGCTAAAAACCTGACCGTTATCAATAACAACACCGGCAGCGGCCATGTTGGTTTAGCGGCGCTGATTGAAAATGGTCAAGTGGGCAAGATGATCTGCTCATTTCCCCGTACCGCCAACTCGACGGTATTTCCCGATCTCTACCGCGCGGGCAAGATTGAGCTAGAACTGGTGCCTCAGGGCACACTTGCCGAACGCATTCGCGCTGGTGGTGCAGGCATTCCCGCTTTTTACACCGCCACCTCGGTGGGAACGCCACTGGCCGATGGCAAGAAGCATGAAGTCTTCGATGGCCGTGAGTATGTGCAGGAGCTTGGGCTTAAGGCCGACTTTGCCCTGATCAAATCGCTGCTGGCAGATCGTCTCGGTAATCTGCGCTACAACAAAACCGCACGCAACTTCGCCCCCATTATGGCGATGGCAGCCAACTGCACCATAGTGCAATCACAAGAGTATCTAGAGGCTGGCGCTATCGATCCAGAAATCGTGGTGACACCGGGCATTTTTGTCGATCGTATCGTCACAGTGAAGCAACCAGCCCAAGAGTCAAAGCTTGTTGCCGCAGGAGTAAGCTACCCATGAGCAGCCCAGTAACTAATAGCAAAATGACCGATAGCAAACAAACCCAAAAGCAAACACTAGGCTGGAGCCGCGAGCAGATGGCGCAAAAAGCCGCGCAGGATATTCCCGACGGCGCCTATGTCAACTTAGGCATTGGGATCCCCGAGAAAGTTGCCCGTTATGTGCCAAAAGGCCGCGAGGTGATCTACCACACCGAAAATGGCCTACTGGGCATGGGGCCAACGCCGGATGACGATGATATTGACTTTGAGCTGATCAATGCGGGTAAGAAGCCAGTGTCGGCAATCGCTGGTGCGGCTTACTTTCACCACGCTGACAGCTTCGCCATGATCCGCGGTAAACATATCGATATCTGCGTATTAGGTGCCATGCAGGTCTCGCAAAAAGGCGACCTTGCCAACTGGTCGACGGGAGCGGCCGATGCCATTCCTGCCGTGGGCGGCGCAATGGATCTGGTTGCGGGTGTAAAGACCATCTTCGTGATCACTCAGCACACCACTAAACAGGGAGATGCCAAACTTTTAGCAAACTGCAGCTATCCACTGACGGGGCAAGGCGTTGTAAGCCGCATCTATACCGACCTTGCGGTTATTAAGGTAACAGAGCGGGGCTTTGAGCTTGTCGAGCTGGCACCGGGTGTCGATTTTGATTATGTGCAGCAACGCACCGCCTGTGAGCTAATTCGCCCTTAAGCAGTTACTTAGGTAACGGTTTAAATATGAAAGAGTCTAGAAGTGCTGAAATGGAATTAAGATGATGTCAGCTATTAAACGAGAAAATGATGAAAACAACAGCCCCAGTGAGACAGGGGCTGACCGCAGTGCCCTGCTCTACCAAAAGGCTTTAAGCCTCATGCCCGGCGGTTGTAGCCGAAATACCGTGCTGCGCAGGCCAAATCCACTCTATGCCCAGTCGGCTGCAGGGTGTTTCGTAACCGATATCGAGGGCACACGGCGGGTCGATTTTGCCAACAATATGGCAGCGTTGATCCATGGTCACGCCCATCCAGAGATAACGACTCCGGTGACCGAACAGCTACAAAAAGGCAGTGCATTCACCTTGGCAACCGAAGCCGAGATCGACTACGCCGAGCATCTGTGTAGCCGCAACACTGGCTTTGACAAAATTCGTTTCGTCAACTCAGGGACCGAGGCGGTAATGAGCTGTCTCAAGGCATCGCGCGCCTATACTGGGCGCGCCAAGATAGCCAAGGTCGAAGGCGCCTATCATGGGCTTTATGACTATGCAGAAGTGAGCCAAACTGCATCACCAGGCAACTGGGGAGAGGCATCGAAGCCCAATAGTGTGCCTGTTGCCTTTGGCACGCCCCAAGCGGCGCTCGATGATGTGGTGGTGATCCCCTTTAATGATGCCCCCCGCGCCATCGCCATCTTAGATGAACACAAAGATGAGCTTGCCTGTGTGTTGGTAGACCTACTGCCTCACCGAGTGGGACTGATCCCCGCATCGACAGAGTTTGTTATTGCGCTTAGAGAGTGGAGTGAAAACAACGGCGCTCTACTGGTGTTTGATGAGGTGATCACCTTCCGTAACGGTTATGGTGGCGCCCAAGATAACTACCCTGTCACGCCTGATCTCACCGCCATGGGCAAGATGATCGGTGGCGGCTTTCCCGTCGGTGCACTAGCTGGTAACAGCGAGGTGATGGATGTGATGAATCCCTTGAATAATAAGGTGCTGTTTCCTCATTCAGGTACCTTCTCTGCCAACCCCGTTACCATGGTGGCAGGCCTAAGTGCCATGAAGTTATTTGATCGTGAGG
Source organism: Shewanella sp. Isolate13 (assembly GCF_022398325.1). GTDB lineage: Bacteria > Pseudomonadota > Gammaproteobacteria > Enterobacterales > Shewanellaceae > Shewanella. The sequence goes on along the minus strand of NZ_JAKEVD010000015.1, from coordinate 93,050 downwards.
CCGTTTTTAGACTCAACGCGCAAGGTGATAGGCTAAGAGTCATGATCACTGATGTGATAGCGCAGGCCGATGTGCCAGCCTGTGTCACAGGTACAGGATCTATGTTCCGCATCCATATCAAGCCAACGCCGCCCACGAACTACCGCGATGCCTATGCATCCCCTCAAGAGACGAAGCTAATGACGGCGCTAGTAGATCATCTATTTGATAACGGCTTTATGATGATTAACACCTGTTCTGGCACCCTATCGACGGTGATGACAGACAGAGAGTTAAGCCATTTTGCCGAAGTCTTACTTGCAGGCCTTATCCGATTAAAGCCCCAGTTCGATGCCCTTAAATCTTCAGCGACACTAACCGAATAGGAACGACTATGAGCTTAGATAGCTTAAAAGATGTCTATATCTGCGATGCAATCAGAACCCCAATCGGCCGCTATGGTGGTGGGCTATCATCAGTGCGCTGTGATGATCTTGCCGCTCTGCCAATAAAGGCCTTGATTGCGCGCAACCCTGATGTCGATTGGCAACATTGCGACGACCTGCTGCTTGGCTGTGCCAACCAATCTGGCGAAGATAACCGTAACATTGCGCGTATGGCAGGCTTGCTTGCAGGCCTTCCCATTGAAGTGCCCGGCTGCACCGTAAATCGCCTATGTGGCTCAGGCCTTAATGCCCTTGGGGACGCCGCCCGCGCGATCCGTACTGGCGAGGCCGACTTGATGATTGCCGGTGGGGTCGAGAGCATGTCTCGCGCCCCATTTGTGATGCCAAAGGCAACAAGCCCCTTTGCACGTTCAACCGAGTTTTACGATACCACCATGGGCTGGCGCTTTATCAACCCTGAGTTTGACAGGCAATATGGCACCGAGGCGATGCCGCAAACGGCGGAAAACTTAGCCCAAGACTTCGCCATCTCCCGTGAGGCGCAGGACCGCTTTGCGTTATGGAGTCAGCAAAAGGCGGCAAGCGCCCAAGAAGCTGGATTTTTCGATAATGAAATCGTCCCCGTCACTATCCCTGTGCGCCGCGGCGAGCCAACGGTCTTTAGCAAAGATGAACACCCACGCTTGAGCAGCTTAGACAAACTCAACAACTTAAAGCCACTATTTGAAAAAGGCAGCATTACCGCCGGCAATGCCTCTGGCATCAACGATGGCGCGGCGGCGCTACTGTTAGCCTCGGCAGAAGGTGTAGCGCAACATAAGCTTAAACCTCGGGCTAAGATCTTGGGTATAGCTGTTGCCGGTGTGCCCCCTCGCATCATGGGACTTGGGCCTGTGCCTGCCACCAACAAGCTGTTAAAAAGATTAAATCTCTCTTTGGCTGATATGGATATTTTAGAGTTCAATGAGGCCTTTGCGGCGCAGGCACTGACCTGCACCCGAGAGCTAGGCTTGAAAGATGACGACCCCAGAATTAACCCACAGGGCGGCGCCATCGCACTGGGTCATCCACTGGGGATGAGTGGTGCAAGGCTTGCAACTACTGTGGTCAATCAGCTTGAACGTACCCAAGGGCGTTATGCCCTGTGCACCATGTGCGTCGGAGTCGGCCAAGGTATTGCCATGATCATAGAAAGAGTTGACTGAGAAATTGGCTGTCAGAACTCGTTAAAACATTCAAATGAAAGCCACCTGTTCAAAAGGTGGTTTTCATCATGTTCAATACACGGTTTTATTCTTTCTAAGGAAACACTAATAAAAGAAGAGAATTAACGCGACAAAAGCTGTGACGACTCCCAGAAAGCTCAAACTTCTAAGCACGGCCATCGAATACTGAGTTTGTACTTCTGGGAATAGATAGAAGAAGTAGGAGATTGAAGGCACGGCTAAATACAGTCCGCCAAGCCTAGAACTTAGCGGCACCTGAGCCCCCATTAGCGCCAGCCCATAGACCAAGAAAAGCCCACTAAAAAGCCACTCAAAACGTCCAAGCTCTCGGTATTTAAATAACACTAGGAGCAGGGGTAAAAATATCAATACCATTATCTGAACTTATCTCAAAAAACGCCTAGGATAGCGCGACTGCCTTCGATCCTAATCTAGCACTTAGTTCACTAAAGGGATAGCCGCTATATATGTCCAATATAAAGACGCCTTACTCAAAATTAACACAACGAAATAAGCTTTCGCTTATTAACTCGAGTTCTTAACTCTCATTCTTAAATCTGACTGGTGACTGGCGAGACTTATCGACCTCTAGTTTAAACACATCCGGCCTCGAATAATGCCCCGCAACATCCAGCGCACGCTTAGAATTCGCCGCCTTTTCAACTTCAATATCTAGGAGTAGGTAACCTTTCTCTTTAGATAAGGGTCCAGCCATAATTTCACCACTCGGGGATACAATGACGGAATCACCGGGGTTAATCCAATCTTCATCAGCGGGATAGAGTCTATCTAGATCTGGAAAGTCTTCTGGTAAATCGGCTCGTTGCAGCGCGACGCCACAACAAAGTACCCAACATTTTCCCTCTCTGGCAATATGTTGCATAGTACCAATCCAAGCTTCGCCGCTATCATAAGTGGGTGCGATATATATCTCTATCCCCTGTGAATACAGGGAGTATCTCGCCAGAGGCATATAATTCTCCCAACATATTAAGCTGCCAACTTTCCCAACCGGAGTCGCAACCACATTTAAACCATGGCCGTCACCAAATCCCCAAACCATGCGCTCAGGGTTAGTCGGCATGAGTTTACGGTGATGGTTGACTATTTTCCCTTGGGTATCAATGGTAATGGCGGTGTTATAGATGGTTGATTGGCTATTGCCATTATCGCGTTCGTTTAAGCCGCAAACCAAGGTCACCTTCCTCTCTTTTGCCACCTCAAGCAACGGTTTGATATCGTCCGAGGACAAATCTACCGAGTTTTGCAGCAAACGTGTATGTAAGGCCTCACAAATTCCCCAGTCTGCTCCTGGTCTTAATCGCCATATCCACGCAGGATACCCAGGAATAAATGCCTCGGGAAAAACGATAAGTTCAGCCCCCTTCTCCGATACCGAATGAATAATTTCGACAGCTTTGCGGATGGTTGCCTTTTTATCGAGCACACAAGGCGATTCTTGAATAATAGCGACTTTTTTCATAACTTAGTCCCTTTCGATAGACTATTGAGTTCACATCGTTCAAGCAGCCCCAGAAGGATAGGCTCAATAAAATATAAACTCTTACTCAAATGACTTAATCAAGTTTAGCTCAATCGTGACCGATGGCTTTGCCACGCACTTCGGGCTAAAACTTAGCTATGCAGTCCGAGATAAGAAACCCCTCCCTCTCTGCCACTTACTCAACTGTTTTGCTTAATTTTTAACAGCTTAATGGCTGGATGTTGCATCCGATTACACTGGTAGGCTAGACCTAGCCAATAAATTCCACCAAATCACAAAATCCATAGGTGACAGAAAGCCTACAAGTGATAAAATAGCGCCCATTCAACTCAAATTTGGACACCGGTAATGCGCGTAAGCAAGTACCTGCTATCAACTCAAAAAGAAACTCCTGCCAATGCAGAGGTCGTTAGTCATCAGTTAATGTTACGTGCGGGTATGATCCGTCGTAACGCATCAGGCTTATACAGCTGGTTGCCGACAGGTTTACGTGTACTGCGTAAAATCGAAGCTATTGTTCGTGAAGAGATGAACAAAGCAGGCGGCGTTGAGATCCTTATGCCTATGGTTCAACCTGCGGATCTTTGGGTTGAAACGGGTCGTTTTGACAAGTTTGGTCCTGAACTGCTTCGTTTCCAAGATCGTCACAACCGTGACTTCGTTCTAGGCCCAACTCACGAAGAAGTGATCACCGACATCGTGCGTAAAGAGATCAACTCTTATAAGCAGTTGCCGCTTAACCTATACCAGATTCAAACTAAGTTCCGTGACGAAGTTCGTCCACGTTTTGGTGTCATGCGCTCACGTGAATTCTTGATGAAAGATGCTTACTCTTTCCATTTAGATCAAGAAACCATGGATGAGACCTATGAGGCGATGTTCCAAGCTTATAGCAACATCTTAACTCGTTTAGGCCTAGCCTTCCGCCCAGTAATGGCAGATACAGGCTCTATCGGTGGCAGCATGTCACACGAGTTCCATGTATTAGCGAACAGTGGTGAAGACTTAATCGCTTACTCAACGGAAAGTGATTACGCAGCGAACATTGAAAAATGTGAAGCACCAATGCCAACTGACACTCGTCAAGCAGCAACAAGCGAAATGACCCTTGTCGACACACCAAACGCTAAGACCATTGCAGAGCTTGTTGAGCAGCATGGTATCGCGATTGAAAAAACGGTTAAGACACTTATCGTTAAGGGTTCGACTGAAGAAGCGCCACTAGTGGCTATCGTTATCCGTGGCGACCACGAGCTAAACGAAGTGAAAGCTGAGAAATTAGATGCGGTATTAGCCCCATTTGAATTTGCAACTGACGCGGAAATTCGGGACGCTGTCGGTGCAGGCGCTGGCTCAATCGGTCCTGTAGGCCTAAATATGCCTGTATTTGTTGATCACAGCGTTAGCATCATGAGCGACTTCGGCGCGGGTGCAAACCAAGATGGCAAACACTACTTCGGCATCAACTGGGAGCGCGATCTTCCAGAAGCTGCAGCATTCGATCTACGTAACATCATCGAAGGTGAGCCTAGCCCATGTGGTAAAGGGACTATCGCACTACTTCGTGGTATCGAAGTTGGCCACATCTTCCAGCTAGGTACCAACTATTCTGAAGCTATGAATGCTAACGTACTTGACCAAAACGGCAAGTCACAGACGCTGCTTATGGGTTGCTACGGTGTAGGTGTTAGCCGTATGGTTGCCGCTGCAATTGAGCAGAACAACGATGACCGCGGTATTATCTGGCCAGATGCGATTGCACCGTTCACCGTTGGTATTTTGCCGATGAACATGCACAAGTCACACCGCGTTAAGGATATCGCCGAGAAGCTATATCAAGATCTAAACGATGCGGGTATGGAAGTGATGTTCGATGACCGTAAAGAGCGTCCAGGCGTGATGTTTGCCGATATGGAGCTTATCGGTATTCCACACGTAGTAGTTATTGGTGATCGCAACATCGATAACGGTATGTTCGAATACAAGAACCGCCGCACGGGTGAGAAGCAAGATATCCCACTAGACGAAATCGTTGAGTTCTTAAAAGCGCAACAAGCTTAATCACCAGATCTTAACAGACCGTTCGCTAGAACAATAAAAAATGCCGATGACATCATCGGCGTTTTTTTATTGATTTTTATTATGTTAATTAAACAGCTCTTCTATTTTTTATCTTTGATCATCAATCACCACCCCGTCATCGGGTAAGCTGCCAGCCGTAACAAACTTAACCGTCCCAGAAAGCTGTGTGAACGCTCGAATGGTCTCTTGAACCGCCTGCCCGTCAAGACAGATGCTAGCATCTGTTAATTCACACATAAGACACATACAGTCTTTATGATCATCTTTAGAAACCACTAGCCTAACCTTAGCTATGCCTGCATGGGCTAGCCTGATACGCTCAACCTGCTCTGGATGAATGAATAAACCTTTGACCTTAGTCGTCTGATCTGCGCGTCCTAACCAACCTTTAATACGCATATTGGTTCTACCGCAAGGGCTTTGACCTGATAGCTCTGCACTAAGATCACCAGTAGCAAAACGTATGAGTGGATAATCTTTATCTAAGCGAGTAATCACAACCTCACCTACTTCCCCTCTGCTAACAGGTTCTAAACTACCTGGGCGGACAATTTCAAGGATAATATCTTCAGCAACAACCAAACCTTCATCGGCCACACTTTCATAAGCGATCAGTCCTATGTCTGCTGTGGCATAGGCCTGCTTGACTTGAATATCAGCTAGCTCAAAAGTCGCTCTTAGCTGAGCACTCAAGGCTTCGCCAGTGACTAACGCTTTCGATATCGAGGAGATATCCTTGCCATGCTCTTTGGCCTTTTCTAGCAAGATATGCAGGAATGAAGGCGTGCCGCAATAGCCGTTAGGACGAAGATTCTCTATCATCTCTAGCTGCAGTTCCCCTTGTCCGGGACCGGCGGGGATCACGCTACAACCACAAGCCCGCGCACCTGAATCCAGGATAAAGCCACCGGGTGTGAGATGATACGATAAGCAGTTTTGCACTACATCTCCGGCCCGAAAATCTGCTGCATAAAATGCTTGCCCCAGTCGCCACCAATCTTGTTTATCAAACTCGGGTTCGTAAATGGGTCCTGGAGACTGAAATACTCGCTCAGGTCGCTTAGCCTCTGGGACAATTCCAGCGAAAGGCATGTCTATCTTTTGCAGCTCTATCAAGTCTGACTTGCGGGTGATTGGCAACGCCGCCAAAGCTGCTCGATTATCAACTTTGCTTAGATCTATTCCTGCTAAGGTGTTCTGGTAATACTGACAAGATCTGCGGCTATAGCTGAGAAAATCACTCAATCCAGACATTAATGTCTGTTCTCTTAATTCGGGAGCCTGCACCTCTTCGGGTTTAAAAAATAGGTTCATCAAGCCAACTCCTACTTATAACCAACGCTTACGGCGCTTGTATGATTTTAGATTTTTAAAGCTCTTGCGCTTTTCGTTCCCCCCACCTAGGTAAAACTCTTTCACATCTTCATTATTGAGCAGCATCTCTTTACTGCCATCGAGCACGATTTTACCTGACTCCATGATGTAGCCATAGTTCGCCGCTTTTAATGCATAATTGGCGTTCTGCTCCACCAGCAGCATAGTGATCCCTTGCTCGCGATTGATCTTTTCAATAATGCCAAACACCTCTTTAACCAACAGCGGTGATAAGCCCATGGAAGGTTCGTCAAGACAGATCATCTTGGGCCGAGCCATCAGCGCACGCCCTATGGCGAGCATCTGCTGCTCTCCACCTGAGAGATACCCAGCAAGCCCTGTACGTTCTTTAAGCCTAGGGAAATAGTTAAACACCATCTCAATGTCTTGGTTCACTTGGCCATCATTACGGGTATATGCCCCTAATTTCAGATTTTCAATAACACTCATATCTTCGACAATTCGACGCCCCTCCATCACCTGAAATAAGCCTGAACGCACTACATCCTCGGCATTTTTCACATCGATACGCTCGCCCATAAAATAAATGTCACCGCGGGAGACCTCGCCATTCTCGGTTTTAAGTAAGCCCGAAATCGCTTTCAATGTGGTCGACTTACCCGCACCGTTTGGCCCGAGGAGAGTCACGATTTCCCCTTGGGGAACATCAATACTGACGCCACGAAGAACTTGAATAACATCGTCATAAACCACTTCAATATTATTGATGGAGAGAAGCGGGGTTTCTGGTTTTAACTGCACTGCTTGTGTCATAACAACTCCAACCTATAGGTGAGACTGCCTAGCAAAACTAAAGGTCTGTTTGCTAGGCTTCTGATGCCTGTAGCGCGATGTTTAGTAACCTAACCAATCAACACGACGTTCAAGGGTGACTTGGTTAACCTTCTCTACTCGCACATCACCGCCGTTGAAGTTCCCCTTGTAGATATTGACCTTATTGATCCCTCTATGGTCATCAGGCGTCCAAGTTGCCGCTAAACAGACGCCTTCTAGCCCTTTGGGTACCCAGTTTTGACGAACATACATGCCCTTCTTAACGTTCTCTCCAGTCACGCCGCCGTTAGCCTTGGCCCACTCCATTGACTCTTTCATAAAGTAGGTTGAGCACACGCCACGGATATAGTGGTGTAAGCGTTCCTTATCACCTGTGTTATCAGACATCTTGGAGATATTACGAACCAGCTCCATCCCAGGTACATCATCACTCCAGAATGGCGTCATTGTTGGGAAGATATAGTTTTTCACACCGGCACCGGCCGCTTTAAACACCAGTTTATCGCCGCCCCAGATATTGGACATAAACTGGATCTCGGTGCCCACAGTATCGCAAGACTTAATCAACGACTGCACTGAGCCCCCTAAGTTACCTATGTAGCCATAGTTGGTTTTAGAGCTTTTAAGGCTTAAACACTGAGCCTTAAAGTCACCGGGTTTCATCGAGATCACAACCGGTGGCTGCACATCAAAACCTAGTTCTGTGGCATATTCTGCGCAAGCGGCTTTAGGCGCATTCGGGAAAGGATGGTTAGCACCAATGTGGGTAAACTTGGGCTTGCCTTGACCGCCTTTGGCCTTCCAATCTTCAGCGGCCCACTGCACCAAACCGCGGCAAGAGTCTGAATAGGAAGCGCCGTAAAAAAAGTTATAAGGAGCAGGTTTCTTAGTGTTTGGGTTTTTACCTTGTGGATCCGTTAGATGGCCTGAGTATGACGCAGAAAAAATAGGGGTCTTATCTTTGGCGGCAAAGGAGATCAGCGCTTCTGTATCTGCCGTGCCCCAGCCTTGCATCGCTACCATGTTTTTACGTGATAACCACTTCTTATAGGAAGCAATCGCTTGCGGCACCTTGTAAGCGTAATCTATGGTTTCATACTCAAGTTTAGTGCCATCGATCCCGCCATTGGCATTAATATAGGCCAGCGAATCACGCACACCATCTGCATAGGGTTTGCCCACAAACGCCGTCGGGCCAGACATATCAGCCAAGTGACCGACAAAAATGGTTTCTTCGGCGCTAACCGCAGAACTCATAGCCAAACAGCTAAGGCTTGCACCTAATCCAATGGCTAACTGTTTCGCGTATTTATTGTAATGATGACTCTTATACATAGTTTAATCCCTTCAATATCGTCCGTTAAAGTAAGGTTTAGAGCACTCAATGCCACACCTGCCCAACATCTGCGGCCTTATCGTCTCACTTGCGTTTATCTTGTTTTCACTGTGTTAGTTGCCAAACAATTAGGCTTTAGTAGGCAAATGGGTAAAACTTCCAATAGTTCTTTATCTGCGCCCAGCGATGAGCTAATCCCTCAGGTTCAAAAATAAGGAACAAAATGATCACCAAGCCAATCGCCATCTCTTTGATATAGGCTAAGCCATCGGTCACCATGGGAATATTGCCCCAGTCGGTGTACTTCATCAGACTCACTACGCTCTCTAACGCCTCTGGCAGTAACACCATAAACACCACGCCCATCAAGGTTCCCTTGATTGAGCCAAGGCCGCCGATGATCACCATGGCCAAGAATTGAATCGACATGAAAATCGTGAAACCTTCCGCTGACACATAACCTAAATAGTGAGCGTATAGCGCACCGCCAATACCGGCATAGAAAGAGGAGATCCCAAATGACAGCAAACGGTACTTGTTAAGCTTTACCCCCATAATTTCTGCTGAAAGGTAATGATCCCTCACCGCAACAAAGGCTCGACCATCACGGCTACGCATCAAGTTACAACCCCAGATATACATAAACACCAAGGCAAACAGTGCGATGAAATAGAAGCTTTGGTCACTATCAAACTCAAAACCAAATAGGTTAACTGGCGCCGCCATCGAACCTGCTGAACCACCAGAGAACCACTCAGCCCTTGCAAAGAAGTCTTCAATGATGAACTGAGCAGCAAGTGTGGCAATGGCGAGGTATAAGCCCTTAATTCTCGCCGCAGGCATACCAAACATCATGCCCACCGCCATGGTGAGAAAGCCCGCAAGCGGAATACAAAACACCACAGGGATCTGAAAGCTGGTGTTAAGCCAAGCCGATGCAAACGCACCGAATCCAAAGAAAGCGCCATGTCCTAACGAGATCTGTCCGGTAAAGCCCACTAGAATATTTAGTCCCAATGCGGCGATTCCCAAGTAAGCAATCTGAATAAATAACGTAAGAAAATAACCATCGAGCAACCAAGGTGCGCAGCAAGCAAGGGCTATCACCGCCATCGTTATCAATCGTATCGTCTTGGTTTCAAAAATCGTGTTGTCGGCCTTATAGCTAGTGCGGAAATCTCCACAGGGACGCATTGCTAAGCTAGACATAAAAACTCCTTGTACAAAAAATTAAGCAACAACTGGGCTACTAAATACGTTCGATATCTCGAGTACCAAATAAGCCATAGGGCTTAAACCACAGAATGATCAGCAACACATAAAAAGGGGCGATATCGTACATATTGCCGATGTGTAAAAATTGGCTATCGAAGAACTCAGCGACATTCTCTAATACGCCTATCACTACACCACCAACAATCGCACCGACAATCGAATCTAAACCGCCAAGAATAACCGCAGGAAAGACCTTGATGCCTATTGATGAGAGAGAGTCAGAGACACCATTTACCATGCCGATCACAACTCCTGCGGTGGCAGACACTGTGGCTGCAATTCCCCAGCTCATGGCAAAAACTTGCTTAACCGAGATCCCCAAGCTCTGGGCGACCTGCTGGTCAAATGCCGTGGCACGCATTGCCAGGCCATGCTTGGAATACTTAAAGAACAAGAAAAAACTGACCATAATAATGAGTGCAATCACGGTGCTCATTAAGTACGCCAACTCGATATTGAGCCCAAAAATCGCAATAGACTGAGTATCGAAAACCGTTGGATAACTTTGCGGTGACACTCCAAAGATCCATTTAGTCAAAGACTGGAAAAAGATCGATAAGCCAATCGTCACCATGATCACCGAGATAATCGGCTCACCAATCATGGGGCGCAGTACTATCATCTGCAGCAAGACACCGAACACCGCCATAAAACAGAGGGTGAGTAGGAATCCAACAAAGAACGGCAACTCCATATAGATGAGAAATGCCCAGCACACCCAGGCACCAACCAACAAGAATTCCCCTTGCGCAAAGTTCACAATCTGAGTGGACTTGTACACCAGCACGAAGCACATGCCGACTACGCCATAGAGCAAGCCTACTATCAGACCGTTGATGATTAACTGCAGTAATAATTCAAAATTCATGATGCTCTCCTTTGCTCTACATTGGCATCCAATGCAGCATCTGTTGCTATCACAGTCGCAACTTTCACTTGGGTCTGGATCCGCGAGGTGCTGCCGTCTTGGAAGGTGATCACGGTATCGATATCAACGTGAGGCTGCTCGTTATAGATGGAGTCGATGATGTCACCGTACTTGTCCGCTATCACTGCTCGTCGAACCTTACGAGTACGAGTCAATTCACCGTCATCGGCATCCAGCTCTTTGTACAGCAAGATGAACTTCTTGATTTTCTGAGCTTCAGGCAAAGATTGGTTTACCTGCTCCACCTCTTTGGTCAGCTGCTCATAAACCTCAGGCAAACTAGAAAGATTGGTGTAGTTGGTAAACGCTAAGCCTTGCTGTTCCGCCCATTTTGAGACGATGCTAAAGCGGATACATAAAATGGCTGAAAGGTAGGGTTTGTCCTTCCCTAGAATAACCGCCTCACCAATAAAGGAGGAAAATTTGAGCTTGTTCTCTATGTATTGAGGTGAATATTGATTTCCTTGACTGGTTTTCGCCAAATCTTTAATGCGGTCGATCACCACTAAGTGCCCCGATGGCTTAAAGTAGCCCGCATCACCGGTATGCATCCAACCATCGATCACATCTTCTTCATAGGCCTCTTGATCACCTAGGTAACCATTAAACATCCCCACGGTTTTTGCGATAACTTCACCGACGCCTTCACTATCGGTATTAATCACCTTAAGCTCGGCGGTATCGAATGCCACGCCAACACTGTCATAGTCGACATCGTCCTCATGGTGAATGGTGTATGCACCGCACATCTCCGTCTGACCATAAAGCTGTCTTAAAGGCACACCTATGCTTTGGAAAAACTTAAAGGTGTCAGGCCCCATTGCAGCGCCGCCTGTTGCTGCCGATTTTAAAAATGAGAAGCCTAATCGGTCGCGTAACGCTTTCATTAAAATGATGTCAGCCAGAGTCGAGCGTTTACCTTGGGCTAAGGCAAGCTCTGCCCGCTTCATGGCAAAGTCGAATAGCTTCTTTTTAAAGGGGGTCGAGTCCATCATACGAGCTTGAACATCGGCTAAGATCCCCTCCCAAACTCGGGGAGCAAGCAACACAAAACTGGGGCCAATTTCACGCAGATCGGCCATCATGGTCTCCTGCTCTTCGACGAAGTTAACAATCTGACGTGCAATCAAGGCTTGGCCGACGGCGTAAACCTGCTCCATAATCCACGGCAGTGGCAGCACAGACACATAATTATCACCCGCTGAACGCGGATCGGCTCTGAGATAAGAGCAGCAGTGGTCAATAAATTTGCTGCCTTGGAGTAACACAATTTTAGGCTTTGAAGTGGTGCCGGATGTGGTGCAATAGATGGCAATATTATCGGCCTTTCCCGCATCGACTAGCTCATCAAAACGGCGTGGATGTTGACTATCAACTCGCTGACCTATCTTGTAGATCTCTTCCACATCAATAAGCCGTGGATCATCGTATTTGCGCATCCCTCTGGGATCGCAATAGACAATATATTTAACCGATGGGATGCTATCACCAAGTTCCAGTAATTTGTCGCACTGCTCTTCATCTTCAGCAACCACGACCTGAGCATTACTACGATTAAGTAGATAGGCGACCTCCTCATGTAGTGAGTCTTGATACACACCAAGTGAGAAACACCCCAAGGCATGGGCGGCTACCTCTCCCCATACCCACTCTGGACGATTGTCGCCTAACAGCGCTATGGCTGCGCCCTGCTCTATGCCCAAATGCTCAAACGCTAACGACATCCACTTAACGCGATTTAAATAATCTTGCCAATTGAACTCAGTCCAGATCCCGAACTCTTTCTCACGCATCGCGGTATCGCTGCCCCAGTGCTTAGCGTTGTAGCGCAAAATCTTTGGAAAGGTGTCCATATCACCCATGTCAAAGCGATCTGCCGCTGATTTATCTATGGTGTTCATTAGCCAACCTCTTGTAACTGCTCGTTCTCTTCCAAGCCTAAATAAGCTTGCCTTACGTGCTCATCAGCCATCACTTCATCAGGTAAACCCGTGATAAGTTTCTTACCAAAATCCAGTACCATCACCTGATGAGAGATATCCATCACCACGCCCATATCGTGCTCAATCATCACAACAGTGATGCCAAACTCTTCGTTAAGATCTAAGATGTAGCGGGCCATATCTTCTTTCTCTTCGAGGTTCATACCCGCCATTGGCTCATCGAGTAAGATAAGCTTCGGGTTTAACGCCATTGCCCGTGCTAACTCCACTCGTTTACGTAAACCATATGAAAGAGTACCCGCTATAGATTTACGGACATGGGATATGTCGAGAAAGTCGATGATCTCCTCGACTTGGCGGCGGTGTTGTAACTCCTCTTTCTGAGCGGGAGATGCCCAGTACAAAGGTCCCGTTAGCCAGTTGTTCTTCATCTGGTGATGGCGACCAACCATGATGTTATCCAGTACCGACATATGGCCAAACAACGCGAGGTTTTGAAATGTTCTGCCTATGCCTAGATCGGCGCGATCATTTGGGCGTAGGTTTGTCACCTCTTTATTGCCAAAATGAATACTGCCATGCTGCGGACGATAACGACCTGAGATACAGTTGAGCATCGATGTCTTACCCGCGCCGTTCGGGCCAATAATCGAAAACACTGAGCCGGTTTCAACCTCAAAACTCACATCTGTCAACGCTTTTACACCGCCAAACGCTAACGAGATCTGGTCAACTTTTAAAATGGTATCTGTCACACCCCTACTCCTTTATTTTGCTATTTAAGTCCTCACCATAGAGGCTGAAGACTTAACTGCTATGGGTATTGATTTGCCTTAGAAAGTGGCGAATACAACGGCTAGCGCCGTCGAAAGAAGTGCTCCCTTCGACGGATTCGGTATTACAGGGCATAGCGCATCGACAGTTGCGCATAGTTTGAGTCGACATCGTGATCGCCAATCTCAAAGTTGCCGACCTCAAAACCCACAGCCAAATGCGGCGTTAGATTTTGGAATAAGTTGACACTCCACTGACTGCGCTCAGCATTAGTAATATCGGTTTCAACTCGCCCGTAAAGCAGAGTACTTCTGAGGGTATCGGTCCAGTAATGGCGATATGCGGCAAGATAAGAGGTGGTACTTTCCACTTCTTCACCCACTAGATCTGAAGCAGCGCCGATCCCCACGTAACGACCGACTTCACCTTGATGAAATTGAAATCTAAGATCGTCTTTACCAAATGTCTTGATACGTCCGGCAATCGAGCCACCGAAAGCTGTTTCACTATTGCCTTGATTGGTGTTTAGGCTGCGACCTAATGCCGAAATAGAGATGTTGCCCCAATCACCTTTAAAGTTATAACGGGCGATAACATCTGGCAGGTCGTCATTGGCGGTATCGCCTCCCACACTCTCAGGGTTTTCTACCGACACTTGGAAGTTCCCCATGTCATAGCGGATCTGTCCTTGGCGAATAAATGCCAAACCAACAGTGGCACCAGCAAAGTCTGCAGTTTCCGGAATTGCGCTGGTATTCATAAAGGTGGTCCAGGTCTGGCCTGCGGTTAGATCTTTATACTTAATAAAGGCATGGCGAATTCTCGGGTTAGCGGAGTTTGATACCACTTGATTACCGCCACCACCAAGAAAGTCCATCTCGATAAAGCCCATCACATCACCATGGACATATTTAGTATTGAAGCGTGTTTCATTGGCGAAAATACGAAATTGCGAGGCGCTCTCTTCAAGCGGTGCACCGGTGCCAATCCAAAAATCTCGGTACCCTACGTCACCATCGACGTAACGGGCGTCGACCTTAATGTAGCCGCCAAATGAAAGCTTGCCATCTTCGCCAACTTCAAAGTCATAACCTGCCGCGGCAGAACCCGCTAACAAGCAAAGCGAACTGGCTAATGTGAGCTGTGTTATCTTAGAAATGAGCATCTTTTATCCCCTTTTATGTCTGCATCCAAGATGTAGAAATCGAGCAGTTGCCTCAATTGGGAATAGGTATTAATCCAGCAGTATTAATCCAGCAGTATTAATCCAGCAGTATTAATACTGACAGCCTAATACTTAAGTCGGTGTGAATTACTCACTTCGCGAGGATAAAACGTGATATGTTAATTTTTATAACAATTAAGTAAGCCTTAAGAGCTTACATAGACAAGGCCTAACAAGATGTTTCCCAACTGGTTACTGGTCACCATTAGTATCAGCTATATTGGTTTGCTGTTTCTAATGGCATTCTTAGGTGACAAATACCGAGAAAAACTTTTTAAACAGCAGCATACCATTATCTATTCGCTCTCTTTAGGGGTGTACTGTACCTCATGGGGATTTTTAGGGACGGCGGGACAGGCGGCAGATAACTCCTTTTCCTACCTGCCGGTTTATATCGCACCGGTTCTGCTATTTATTTTTGCTTGGCCATTTATTCAACGCATCATACGCGTATGCTTAAAGCTGAATATCACCTCCATTGCCGACCTCCTTGCCGCTCGATTTGGCAAATCACAACAGCTAGCAATGGTGGTAACCTTCGTTGCGCTATTTGGTACCTTGCCCTATATAGCCCTGCAGCTAAAAGCTATCGTTAACTCCTATGAGATATTGCGGCAAGACCACTTATTGTCTTCGTGGCAGTTAGGATTAGTGGTAAGTTTTATCCTCGCGGGATTTACCATTATTTTTGGTGTACGTGCTATCGATGTCACGGAGCGCCACCCAGGTATGATGCTCGCCATCGCCTTTGAGTCCTTCGTAAAATTAGTTGCCTACCTAACCATTGGTGTATTCGTGTCTTTCTTTTTATTCGACTCGCCAATGGAGATCTGGCGTCAATCCAGCGAAATGTCCGACACCTCAACCTCATTTAACTATCCCAATATGGTGTCGATGTTTGGTTTGCTATTTATCGTCACATCGGCTTTTTTGTGTCTGCCTAGACAGTTTCAAGTGCTCATTGTCGAACTAAAAGAGCAGAAACACGCGATTTGGAGTCGCTGGACCTTCCCCCTTTACATTCTTGTCTTTGCATTTTTTGCCACCCCATTGGGGCAAGCGGGCAACATACTCTATGGCGACTCGATGCAGAGCGATGCCTACGTGTTATTTTTACCCGCCTTCAGTGGCGATGCATGGTTAGGGCTATTCAGTTTTTTAGGGGCTATTTCAGCAGCCAGCTCTATGGTGATCATCTCCACTATCGCCCTGAGTACTATGCTTAGTAATGAAGTAGTATTTCCTACCCTCTTTAAAGTCACGAATATTCAGAGCACTAATTTTCATAAGTTCCGCTCTCATCTGCTTAATATCCGTAAAGCACTTATCTTAGTGGTGATCTTTCTCAGCTACGGCATGTTCTTAGTGGCTCCTCCGGATACACTCGCCTCTCTGGGTGAGGTTGCCTTCGGTGCCATAGCACAAATAGGCCCAGCCCTATTTGCAGCATTTTTGTGGCGCAGAGTGACCTTGGTTGGCGTACTCAGTGGCATCATAAGTGGGTTTTCACTCTGGTTTTGCCTAAATTTACTACCTCAGCTCGGACTTTATTCTCATCCCTTTGCGGGCAGTGAATACTCGATGACGACTATGGCAACCTTGCTCGGCCTATTTGTGAATATCACAATGATCTGGCTGCTCTCATCGTTTACCCGCCAAAGTGTTCACGAACAGATGCAGATTGCTCATTTTATCGAGCGACCAGATCTCGACAAACTACAACCCAATATCTCCCGTCAAATTAACCCAACGGAACTAGAGTTATTAGCTGCAAGATTCGTAGGAAAAGACAAAGCTGCCCAAGGTTTTCATGGTTTTTTCAGCAATCAAGTCCAACCTGTTACCGATAAAGCCAGTTACAATCAAGCACTGATTTTTTACACCGAGAATATGCTCGCAAGTGTGATGGGCTCAGCCTCTGCGCGACTGGTTATCTCCTGTGCATTAAATGGCCGCGATATCGCCATTGAAGATGTCGCTCAACTAGTGGAGCAGGCCTCAAGCCACAGAACGGAGTTCAGTCGTTCAGTGCTCCACAGTGCCATTGAGAATGCCAGCGAAGGGATCTCTGTGATTGATAAAGAACTCAATCTCGTGGCTTGGAACCAGCATTACCTAAATCTGTTCAACTACCCAGAAGAGCTGGTGTATATCGGCAGCCCAGTTAGCCAGCTTATCGAATATAACCTTAGCCATAGCCATAGGTTTCAACATGATTTACAGCAACAAGTTGAACGCCGGCTCAACTATCTACGCCAAGGTAGTCGCCACAGCACTGAGCGCATACAACCTGACGGTAAAACGATACGCATTGAAGGTAATCCAATTCCTGATGGAGGGTTTGTGATGATCTTTTCTGACATCACCATGTATCGTGAAGCCGAAAAATTACTCAAGGAAAAAAATCTCGACTTAGAGGCGCGCGTATTTGAGCGAACTAAAAAGCTTGAGCAAGCCAATTTAGATCTGGAGAAGTCGAATCAAGAGCTCGCCGATGCCCTAAATAAAATCGAACAAGCTCATCAGAAAAAGAGTCAATATTTGAAAGCCTGTAGCCATGATCTACTGCAACCGCTATCTGCTGCCCGCCTGTTTTCTTCAGCTTTTGTACAGGACTCTCAACTAACGGTTAAGCAACAACAGCAAATAGGCTATATCGATAATTCACTTCAAGTTGCTAACGAGTTGCTACTGGACTTAAATGAAGTTTCGCGTATTGAAAGCGGGACAGTTGTACCTGAGATTACCGAATTTGCCTTACAGGAGCTTATTGACTCTTTAGTTGATGAATTCGGTGCGATAGCCCAAAGCTCACAGGTTAAATTCCGCCATATTACTACAAAAATGTGGGTTCGCAGTGATAAAACCCTATTAAGGCGGATCTTACAAAACTTAATTAGCAATGCCTTTCGCTATGCTGGCGATGGCACCATATTACTTGGCTACCGACGTCAGGAGGACAAGCTATCCATTCAGGTGGTTGATGATGGCCCGGGAATACCAACGGATAAACAAGCCGTCATTTTTGAGCAATTTACTAGGCTACAACATTCGGGACATGAAGGCGTAAACGGCTTAGGTCTTGGCTTGAACATAGCCCAAGGACTGGCACATATCCTCTCCCATCGTCTTACACTGTCATCGAACCTAGGTCAGGGGAGTATCTTTAGTCTGCAGCTAGATACGGTGCAGCCTCACCAGATCACCACTAGTAAAACTCCTGTGGATATTCTCACCTTAAGCGGCGTACATGTGCTGTGCGTTGACAATGACCCCAACGTATTGGCGGGCATGGTTGAATTATTGCAAAGTTGGAAGTGCCATGTGTATCAAGCGACATCGGCCCAGCAAGCCAAGACTCTATTTAGTCAGCATGCAGCCCACATTGATATAGTACTGATGGACTATCAGCTAGAAGATAACCAAAACGGCCTAAACTTGATGCAACAATTACAAGCTGAATCAGACTTACCGCTGCCGGCTATCTTGATCACAGCAACGATTGATGAAGCCGTTGTATTGCGAGCCAAAGAGATGGGCTATGGATACTTACGTAAAATAATCAAACCCATTGCCCTCAGGGCGGTGATGAGTGCCACACTCGCAAGAAGCCTACGCAAAAATTACGCGGCGCCACCGACTATCTAATAACTATTTAATGATTATTGGCGCCAAAGTTAGCCTAAAGCGGTGTCGAGTGAGTGCTTATCCAGTTGCAATTGATTCATAGCTATAACCGCTTGGGTGCGTGTGTGCACACCTAGCTTTAAGAAGATCGCACTGGCATGAGCTTTAATAGTGGCCTCTGATAACCCCAACTCATATGCAATTTGCTTATTCAATAAACCATCTGCAAACATCATTAAAATTCGATGCTGCCTAGGTGATAGGCTAACGATTTTACTTGTCATGCTATCGGCTTCAATCGCCTCAATACTACCACAACCTGATGGCAGCCACTGTCGGCCAGACAATACCGCTGAAATAGCCTTAACCATGTTATCAGCAGAGGTGGACTTGGGAATAAAGCCCATAGCCCCAAATGACATACTTTTACCTATCGTGTTCTTATCTTCCTGACCAGAGATCACCACAACTCCCATCTGTGCATGACAGTTTCGGATATTAACTAAGGTATTAAACCCATGGGCCTTGGGAATATTCAGATCGAGTAACAATAGATCGGCATCAGGGTGCACCTTGAGGATTCCATCTAATTCAGCAACCGTCTCTGCTTCATATAAACTAACACCGTCGAAGTGTACGGTTAAAATATTGACCAGCGCCTGCCTAAATAGTGGATGGTCATCAGCTATTATTATTTTTAGTGGCTGTAACATGTTCGATCCCTCATCAGTCCATTTTTTCAGTCTACCCCATTGCTTATTATTATCAACTCGCCCCAATTATTACCAACAGACTACAAAACCATGACTATAACTTTTATTACAACAACTTAGAGTAAGTATTTCAGCTATCCCCTACTTGTTAAGCCAATGAAACATAGACTTATTAACTAGATATATCTTTAAATACTTTTGCTAGAGAGAGTGCTAGCGCCGAGCTGAATACATTTCACCAAGCTTAAATTCACCTATAGAGCTTGTACATAAACTCGGACTCACATATTCTAAATTTAAGCAGTTTGTTTAGAATTAGTTTTAAATTTCAAACGATAAGGAGCGTCGAATTGCCAAATAAAACGGCGTTAGTACTGGGTGGTGGTGGCGCAAGGGCTGCTTACCAGATTGGTGTGCTCAAGGCGATAGTCCAATTTTATCCACGCAACCACGGCATCCCCTTTAGGATCGTCTGTGGTACTTCTGCTGGTGCAATTAACGCCACCTCTATTGCGACCCATGCGTCTTGCTTTCACTTAGGGGTTCGAAAACTTGAGTGGGTATGGCGCAACATTCACGCCCGTAAAGTCTATCGCGCATCGATTCCTGGCGTGCTAAATCACTTAAGTAAGATGGCCTTAAAAGGCCTACAGAGCGATGGCGCCTCTAGCAGTGCAGGCAGCCTATTTAACAGTGACCCCCTAAGAAAATTACTCAGTGAATTAATCAGCTTCGAGCGTATCGATCGTAATATTACTAGCGGCGCCCTCGAAGCTGTCAGTCTCGATACCTCTTGCTATAACAACTCACGCTCGGTCACCTTTTTTCAGGCCAATGCCCATCTCGACAATTGGCAGAGAGATAGACGACACGGCATACGTACTCGGCTCAATACCGACCATCTATTGGCAAGCTCAGCTATTCCTATGGTATTTCCCTCTATTCGATTAAATCAGGAGTACTATGGTGATGGCTCGGTGCATCAACTGGCACCACTAAGCAGTCCTATTCATTTAGGGGCCGAAAAGATCATGGTAATTAACCTTGAAAGCCCCCATAAAATTCAACCCAAAGAGCTTGAACATCATCCTAAAACCGCCACTATTGCGGGTCACCTGCTCGATACCATCTTCTCTGATACCCTCAATAGCGATCTGGAAAGGCTTGAGCGGATCAACAATACCCTCTCGTTAATCCCTGAGGAAAGTAAGCAGAAATTAGCACTAAAAAATATTGAAACCTTAGTGATTAAGCCCAGCGAAGATCTTAGCGCCATGGCTTCACGCTACTTTCAAGATATGCCCTTCGCCATCAAAACTATGATGAAAGTATTAGGGATTAACGAACATTCGGAGTCGAGTATCATCTCTTACTTACTG
Source organism: Shewanella sp. Isolate13 (assembly GCF_022398325.1). GTDB lineage: Bacteria > Pseudomonadota > Gammaproteobacteria > Enterobacterales > Shewanellaceae > Shewanella. Next base: position 72,483 of record NZ_JAKEVD010000015.1, on the reverse strand, counting down.
TTTGAGCAAGGTTATTGCAGCGCATTGATCGAGCTAGGCTATGAAGATGCCATGTGCCAAATAGATGAGATAAAGCATTTTTTCAATATTAGTTAACCTTGGGCTTATTCAATAAAACGACTTTAGCGGCGCTTTCTCCCCAATCTCGATAGATGAGTTCTCCCGGGTGAAATCCATCTATCGCCATCGCCTCAGCATCAAGCTGGTGACCAAAGTCTAGTAGAGTAAACCTCTGTTCCTGTTTCGAAAAATGCTCTAAATGCCGATTAAACTCTTGACTGCGACGGCCTAAGAACCAGCGCAGAGGTTGTGGAAGTACCGGAAAGTCGCCCATAGGTGGCACGCGGGTCAGCACTAATGTCTGACAACCCAGCTCAGCAATTAACAACTCAACAAGCGCCTTTTGCTGCTCAATCCATCTCTTTGCCGATAGTGGGCTCAACACGTCGTTGACCCCAAGAGAGACCACCACGACGTCGAAGCTAAGGCTTGACTGTGAAGCCATCTCTGTCTGCAACATTCTTATTGCCTGAGCCGTGTTGTATCCGGACTGCGCCAAGAGTCGCCACTGGACTCGATACTCATGAGCGAGTGCCTGAGTCACCACTCCTATCAAGGCTTGTTGCTGATCTTCGACACCGACTCCCGCCGCTGCCGAGTCACCAAATACTAATAGTGATAACTCGGAGCCTTCACCTATGCGCCCAACTCTAGGACCGGCCGCCTCTGGCAATTTAGGTGTACTGTATTTGACTCTTTTGCCCTGTAGAAACAGCAAAGGCGCTATCAGGATAAAAATAAGGTAATGCACTCATTCGCTCCTTTTGGATTAACGGTGGCTCATCAATAACCCTAAACGATTGCTTCAACTTTAACCTTAAACTATAGCCCTAAACTGCCATTGCAACACGACTACATTAGCCTTGCAGCAGGAAGATCTCAGCCTTCTCTATTCGTCTTGGTTTACCCAGCAAGATGAGAATATCTCCCGGTTTTATCTGCCAATCGAGCTCGGGATTTTCCACCTCTGCGCCGGCTCGCCTGACCGCCCTTAACTCGACCCGTAGTTTTTCCCAAGGGATCTGAGACAAGGTCAACCCCACCGCATTAGCGCCCTTGGGTAGAGCTACCGCATGCAGTAACTCCAAGGTAAAGTCGGTTTCTTCTCCCGAAAAGAAGCCGTGTAAATATTGATAATGGTTACGCCGCTCTGATTCGAGCCGCTTTAAAATACGTGCTAAGGGCACGCCACATTGATACAAGACCTGCGACACCAACATCAGGCTGCCTTCGAGCGTTTCTGGGATCACCTGACTGGCGCCAGCCTGTTCAAGCTCCTCCATTCCAGAATCATCACGGGTACGGACTAGAATTTTAGCTTCGGGAGCGAGCTGCCTACATAGGGGCAAGACCTCTTCGAGTATTCGTTCACTACTAAAAGTCAGCACGATAAGTTTTGCATCTCGTACTTTTGCCTGCTTAAGAATACTTCGCTTACAGACATCGCCAAAATACACTGGCTCACCTGCGGCTCTCGCCTCAGAGACTCTTTTGGGATCAAGATCGAGTACTAGATAGGGAATAGCCTCTGTTTTCATAAATCGTGCGATGGTTTGACCGACACGACCATAGCCTAAGATCAACACTAGATCGCTCTTGCTGTCTATCTGCACATTGAGTGGCTCGCTAGTCTCAGCCTTAGGTTTTAAGCCCTGTAGCATTCTGGCGATATCCACACTATGACGCACCAACCAAGGTGCGAGCGCCATAGATAACACTGCAACCATCACCAAGATGGTACTTATCTTGGCATCTAGCAGCTGATAATTTACCGCAAGTGCCAACACCACAAAGCTAAATTCCCCCACCTGCGCCAAGCTTAGAGCCGTAGCCACCGATGTGCGAAATGACTCTTTAGCAAACTTAAGTAAGGAAAAAATTACCAGTGACTTGCCTAGGATTACGGCAATGAGAATAAGGATGATCTGCCACCAATACTGAGCGACTAACTGAAAGTCCAGCAGCATACCAATAGAGATGAAGAACAGACCCATTAATAGATCACGAAATGGACGGATATCAGCCTCAAGCTGACGTCGATATTGGCTCTCTCCCAGTAGCATCCCCGCCATAAAGGCGCCCAATGCCATCGATAATCCCAGCCATTGGGTGATAGCGCCTGTGACTAAGGCGACCACTAAGGTAGACAAGACAAACAATTCATTAGAGCGTGAGCGAGCGACTTCATCGAACAACTTTGGCAGAGCCCACTTACCAAAAGCCATCAAGGCAACAAAGGCGAGTCCCCCTTTTAGCAAGCCAAAAACCACGTCACTCCACATCAGAGCTTCGCCATCACTTGCCAAAATAGGCATTAAAATCAATAAAGGAACAACTGCAATATCTTGAAATAACAGCACACTGACAGACAGCTCGCCGTGTCGACGCCTGAGCCAACCCTGCTCATTAAGCAGTTTTAGCACGATTGCAGTAGAGGAAAGCGCAATCGCCGAACCAACCACAACAGACTCAGTCACACTAAGGTTACATAGCAAAGCGATGCCCATACTCAAAACTGTGGTCACAACCACTTGAGCGCAACCTAAACCGAATACTGTACGCCGCATAGCCCAGAGCCTAGGCAATGAAAACTCAAGCCCTAGACTAAACATCAATAACACTACACCGAGTTCAGCAACAGACTGCATCTGATGCTGGGTAAACCAATAAAAACCGCTTGGACCGCTTATCACTCCCGTCACCAGATAAGCCAAAATCGCTGGCAACCCGGCGCGCCTCAATATGGCAATTGACACAATAGCAATAACCAACATCAGCAATATTTGAATGAGAAAGCTGTGTTCCATACCTACGGTCTACTCCTTAGCTTAAGCTTATCGATACTCGTCAAAATACCGACAGCCTGTTTTCATTCGTTTAACTAGAGATTAACTGAATGACAAATAAAGACAAATGATTATTCCTACCACACCACTTCCCTTTCCATCTCAATGCTGTACAAGTCCGGTACAGTTAACCTAATAGATAATGCAAAATGAACGCGGACTCATGGGATTGAGTCAAGGCTGAAAACAAGGTAAGAGACTTATAATATTATATAAAACCATCAACACCTCAGTAGTTAATCAAGTCGTTTTATGATGATAGATTGCTGAGCGATAACGATAGATAAAAGCAAGAAGCCTAATCAATTAGTCTATAAACTCGGTCTTGTTTCACGATGAACCTAATGCGCAACGCAATACAGGCACGATTTTTGCTAACTCAATAGCTTAGTCACATTAAAGCTGTAACGACAACACTGGAGTACACACCAATGGAATTTGGCCTAGCAACGGAGTCCAGCCCTATTCAATATCGCCAGACTACAAATATAGCAATGTCGATGCCGTTGGAGATAGATCTGGTCAATATAATCCAGCAACTGCACCAACACTTAGATCCTCGGACGGTATTTGCCTGCTTCGGCCAGATAATGGGACAACACTTGCCGCTCTATGGTGTGCGCCTAAGTTATAAACAATATCAGTTTCATTGGGGTAAACCATATGGCTACGCCTTCGAACAGAAGCTAACCTTTGCAGGCCACCAAGTTACGATTAACTATAATCTAAAAGCCGCTTTAGTGCCGTCACAAACCTTGATGTTAAACCAGCTTAAAGAGCTAGTACTGCAGCCGCTAATTAACGCTATTCAGTATCAAGAGATGTCACAGCAGGCAATGTACGATGCACTAACTAAGCTCGGCAATCGCCATTACTACCTACAATCGGTTAGAAAAGAAATTGCGCGCGCAGAGCGAAACCATAGCAGCTTTTCTCTTGTGGCATTAGATCTGGATAACTTCAAACAACTCAATGACGACTATGGTCATCAGTTAGGTGACAGTGCCTTAATTGAGTTTTCAGATATGCTCAACGCCACCATAAGAGATACTGACCAAGCATTTAGAATTGGCGGGGATGAGTTTACTCTGTTGGTTCAAGCCGATGCGAAAGCGGCACAAGTTTTATGCCAGCGGATCCTAAATGCACTTAGTAACCACCACTACTTAGAAAGGTATCAAGTCAGTACGAGTATGGGGGTCACTCAATGGCAGGAAAAAGATACCGAGCAGAGCCTGTATCAACGAGCTGATCACGCTTTATATGAAGCAAAGGCGGCAGGACGGCAGTGCTACCGGATCTGTGCCGCCTAAGTATGAGTCTATTGCTAACGTCTCGATATAAGTTAGCGTGTTCGCTTAGCTCTGGCGCAAGTTTAGACTCAGCCCCAAGGCTCCATCGCTCGCCAGAAAGGACTTCTCAATCCAGTAACCTACGGCGGCTACAAGCTTACCGTTATAGCACAGTAGTGGTACCTCTCCTCGCTCCCAAGGGGCTAACTCCAACTCTTGCCACAACTTCTTAAGCTCACGCCCCTTGCTACGGTTGTGAGGCTGACACCTTGTACTACCAGGCAGAGCAAAAACAATAGAGATCTGCTCAGACGCTACTGGAAGCCTCAAGCGAGCCCCCGTTTGAAGGACTTGTGCAGATAGCATCTCTCCTGTTGGCAGGGTAACATCACCATTCAATAACGCTTCGATATTATCAACATCTATCTCAGAATAACCCTTGTTAGCTTTATACTGAGCCGAGTCCGGCGATAAAAAGTAACCTTCTCGCTTAAAACGTCTGATAACCACATCTGTTAGACGAATTTCAACACTTGCATCGGCTTTAGCCTCTAATAGCTGCGCCAAGATCTGCTCACCTTGTACCTTAGAGGGTGGCGCAAACCCTAGAGCCTCCATATGACCGCGCAGTAACAATGACTGCCAAGCCTTAGAGTGGCTGGCTAGCTTCTCTAAATCGAGTGTCCATAGCCTTGCGTTTTGACGTTGCAGTTCAGGTAATCGAATGGCTATCTCTTCATCGATAACCGACTGCTGCAACGCACATAACTCGGCGCTACGACTCGCCGTTGCTGCAATCGCCCCCCAGCGCTGTTTCAGCTTTGGAATCACCTCTAAACGTAAAAAGTTTCTGTCGTATTTATTATCGAAGTTACTCTCATCTTCAATGTGGCTGATATTGTGCTGTCTGGCATAAACTTCGATTTCAGCCTTGCTGTAATCGAGTAGCGGCCGAATAATCCAGTTTTGCTGATTAAAACGCTGCACCTTCCCCATGGCTGACAAACCTTTGGGGCCGAGTCCACGTTTGAGTGCCAGCAAAACCGTCTCCAGCTGATCATCCTGATGATGCGCGGTCATGAGCAGGTCGTCTTGTTCGAGCTCTGATAGCAATGCTTGATAACGTACACTTCGCGCCTCAGCCTCAACACTCACTCGCGGCGCGAGCTTAACTTCGACTCGCTTAATGGCGCAGTTCAGTCCATAAGCATCGGCCTGAGATAAACAGTGCTTGGCCCACTTATCGGCATTATCGCTTAGCCCGTGATGTACATGGACCAGTAAACATTCATACTCTGAGTGTGCCTTGGCAAATAGAGAAAGGCCATGAGCGAGTATTTCCGAATCGACACCGCCACTATAAGCCAGCACCAGCTTGCGCTTTTTTAGACAAGCTTGATTAGCCGCGACCTCAGCCTCCGAAGGGCGCTGAGGCAGCTGTTTAATACACTGCAAAATCGAGGCGACGATATTCATTCTAGAAACTGTTTACCTTAAAAAAATGCGCATCTTAAAAACTATTTCAGTTAGCAAGTGTTTGGTCTTAAAAAACGATTCTAACCTTGCCCGATCCGGTTAACGACTCTAATGCCAACATCAGTTCATCGGTTGGATTAACCCGCCACTCATCACCTAGGGTAAATTGAGCCTGAGACTGAGGCTGAGCGTAGTTAATCAGTACAGGTACGGCGCCCGCCTTCCAAGGTTCGACCGCAGTTTGAAACTCACTTAGCCACTGCGGGTTAACTTTCTCTGACTGAAGGTCGATCTCTACCGCATGAGCAAAATGGCTGCGAGCCTCCCCCATATCGATGATATTGCGAGCGGTCATACGGTTTCCACCGGAGAAGTCATCGAAGCTCACCTCGCCCTCGATAATAAGAATACGGTCTTTCTCAAGCAGGTGATTAAACTTCTCGAAGGCTTCAGTAAATAGCATCACCTCGAGGCGCGCACTCTTATCGTCAAGCGTCACTAAGCCCATCTTGGCACCACGTTTAGTCATCATCACTCGTGTTGCAACCACAAGGCCGGCAGCCTTCATGGTCTTGCCGCGATCCGTTGGATGCACGTCTTTCAAGCGACCAGATGTGTAGTGCTTAAGCTCTTTGAGATACTGATTGATCGGGTGACCAGTCAAGTACAGACCTAAGGTGTCACGCTCCCCTTCTAGCCAGACTTTATCCGGCCAAGGGGTACAATCGACAAACTGCTGCTTACTGTCTTCTGGCTCACTATTGAGCAGGCCAAACATATCGTGCTGACCGATCGCTTCGGCCTTAGCATGCTGGTCTGCGGCGCGGATCGCTTCAGGCAGAGTCGCCATCATAGCTGCACGGTGTGGCCCTAAATTATCCAACGCCCCCGCGCAGATTAGCTTTTCAATAACGCGGCGGTTAAGCTTTTTCAAATCGACGCGGGCACAGAAATCAAATAGGTCTTTAAACGGCCCATCTTTACGCGCCTCTAAAATAGAGTCGACAGGACCTTCACCCACGCCTTTTACCGCACCGATGCCATAAACGATATTGAGTTCGTCATCCACGGTAAACCTAAACAGGCCTTTGTTCACATCAGGCGGCAACAAAGGTAGACCCATGCGCTCACATTCATCCACTAAGGTGACGATCTTATCTGTGTTATCCATATCCGCCGACATTACCGCCGCCATAAACTGCGCGGGATAATGGGTCTTAAGCCAAAGCGTCTGATAAGATACCAAGGCGTAAGCGGCAGAGTGAGATTTGTTAAAACCGTAACCTGCGAATTTTTCTACCAAGTCGAAGATCTTCATCGCCAACTCGCCATCGACGCCGTTTGCAATCGCCCCCTCTTTAAAGGTGCCGCGCTGCTTAGCCATCTCTTCTGGCTTTTTCTTACCCATAGCACGACGAAGCATGTCCGCGCCGCCCAAGGTATAGCCAGCGAGTACCTGAGCAATCTGCATTACCTGCTCTTGATAGAGAATAATGCCATAGGTCGGCGACAGTAGCTCTTTTAGCGATTCGTGCTGATATTGTGAGTCTGGATACGATACCTCTTCTCGACCATGCTTACGTTCGATAAAGTTATCTACCATGCCCGACTGTAGCGGGCCTGGTCTAAACAGTGCCACCAGTGCGATCATATCTTCGAAGCAGTCAGGCTGCAGACGCTTAATCAAGTCTTTCATACCACGAGATTCCAACTGGAATACCGCGGTGGTTTCATAGCGCTGCAGTAACTTAAAGCACTTAGGATCGGTCAATGAAATCGACTCGATTCGTACCCGCTCTTCGCCATTCTTGTCTTTGACGGCATTCACCATCTGCAGCGCCCAGTCAATAATGGTCAGCGTTCTTAGACCCAAGAAGTCGAACTTAACTAGACCCGCCGTTTCCACGTCGTTTTTATCAAACTGTGTGACTGGGTTTAAACCTTCTGCGTCACAATAAATTGGCGAGAAATCGGTGATCTTAGTTGGCGCGATAACCACACCACCGGCGTGCTTACCAGCGTTACGGGTTACACCTTCTAGAATGCGACACATGTCGATCAGATCTTTAACTTCCTCATCGGCATCATAGGATTCTTGTAGACCAGGCTCGACCTCAAACGCCTTAGCTAAAGTCATTCCGGGCTCTGCTGGGATCATTTTCGAAATACGATCGACGAAACCATATGGGTGGCCTTGAACGCGGCCTACATCGCGGATCACCGCTTTCGCCGCCATGGTACCGAAGGTGATGATCTGCGATACCGCATCACGGCCATATAGGTCGGCAACATGATCGATGACTTCATCACGTCTATCCATACAAAAGTCAACGTCGAAGTCGGGCATAGATACACGTTCTGGGTTCAAGAATCGCTCGAACAGCAAGTCGTATTCCAGTGGGTCCAAATCGGTAATCTTCAGGGCGTAAGCCACCAGTGAACCCGCGCCCGAACCACGGCCGGGACCAATCGGGATATCGTTGTCTTTACCCCATTGAATAAATTCCATCACGATAAGGAAGTAACCGGGGAAGCCCATCTGGTTAATCACCTTAAGCTCCACATCGAGACGCTCATCGTATTCAGGGCGGCGCTCAGCTCTAACTTCGGGATCGGGGAAAAGAAACTCCAAACGCTCCTCTAGGCCCTTTTCTGACACATCGACTAAGAAGTCTTCAATGGTCAAATCACCGGTTGGAAAGTTTGGTAGAAAGTATTCGTGCAGTCGTACCGTGACGTTACAGCGCTTAGCAATCTCAACACTATTTTGAATCGCTTCGGGAATATCCTCAAACAGCTCGCACATCTCTTCACTGCTCTTAAAATACTGCTGGTCACTGTATTTCTTGGGTCTGCGTGGATCGGCAAGGGTAAAACCATCGTAAATTGCCACACGAATTTCGTGCGCTTCAAACTGCTCGGGTTTATTAAATACAACCTGGTTAGTCGCGACCACAGGTAGATCTTTTTGCTCTGCAAGGGCAACGGCCATATGCAGATAACGCTCCTCATCAGGGCGCCCTGTACGCAGCAACTCTAAATAATATCTGTCTGGGAAATGGGTCTGATAGAACTCAATTAATGAGCTAACCTGAGCTTGGTTTTCTTTTAGTAGCGCACGGCCGACATCACCATCTTTACCGCCCGAGAGCAAAATTAAACCTTCGTTATATTTTGCTAACCACTCCTGATCGATCACTGCCTTGTCATTGATGTTACCGCGCAGGTAGGCATCACTGATCAGCAAAGTCAGATTCGAGTAGCCCTTGTTGTCCATGGCGAGTGCAGTAATTGAGCAAAAATCGTCAAAACCCGGCACTTTTACCCAAAAGTCGGTGCCAATAATCGGCTTAATGCCGTTACCATGACAAGCCTCGTAAAACTTCACCAAACCACACATATTTGTCTGATCGGTTAACGCCACAGCAGGCATCTCAAGTTCAGCCACCTTAGCAAGAATAGGCTTAACTTTAGAAAGTCCATCTGACATGGAAAAATCACTGTGGACGCGCAAATGCACAAAACGTGGATCAGACATAATTTGGAGTATCTTTATATTGGGTAGACGAAGACAAATAATGAATCTTACAGAGTAAAACAAGGGCCAGCAGCAAACAAGTTAAACTGCTAACCCTAGGGGTAGATGTATTACTTTTCAAACAGCGGAAAACACTAAAGACTATAAATTTATTCCATTGCTTCTCGTACAGGCCTAAAACTCTTACGATGTTCAGGCAACACGCCATGCTGAGCTAACGCTTCAAAATGCGCCTTGGTCGGGTAACCCTTATGCTTTTCAAAACCATACTCTGGATATTGCGCGGCAAGGGCGTCCATCTCTCTATCACGGACAACTTTTGCGATAATTGATGCCGCACTGATGGCATCGATAAGCCCATCGCCTTTAACGATTGCATGGCTCTCAACGCCAAAGTCCGGTGTACGATTACCATCGACTAATACGCTGCTAGGTTTAATGCTCAGTCCTGCAACTGCGCGCTGCATGGCAAGCATAGTCGCATGTAAAATATTGAGCTCATCGATCTCTGCAGGTGTTGCCGAGCCGACACTGACACTCAGCGCCTTTTGCTGGATCTGTTCAAACAATAACTCACGCTTCTTCTCAGATAGTTTCTTAGAGTCGTTCAAGCCTTCAATAGGATTGTTCGGGTCTAAAATGACCGCAGCTGTCACGACGTTACCGATTAACGGACCACGACCAACCTCGTCAACACCAGCGTAATGTCCGACACAAATTTGAGCCACCTGCTCTGGTGTAATACCTTTAATCACCGCCATTAAACTTTATCCTCTACTAGCTTAATCACTGCATCTGCCGCGCGCGCACTGGCGTCACAACGTAGGGTCTTATGCATCTGCATAAAGCGCTCATACATAGGGTTAAAATCGCTATCGAGCTGCACACTTACCGCTTTGGCAATTTTTTCAGGCGTACAGTCAGCCTGAATAAGCTCTTCGACAATATCATCATCTGCGAGTAGATTCGGCAAGGAGTAGCGCTTAGTGAGCATCATACCTTTAGCGATGCGGTAAGTAATTGGACTAACGCGATAAGCCACCACCATAGGACGCTTAACGAGCATCGCCTCTAATGTCGCCGTGCCCGATGCTAACAAGATGCAATCGGCAGCCGCCATCACTTCGCGAGATTGCCCTTCGACCAAATGAATTTCCAAGTTCGGCGCATGTTCACGTAACGCCTGCTCAAATTGCTCACGACGTTTCTGGTTTACCAGTGGCGTGACAAACTTAATATCTGGGTAACGCTGCTTGATAAGACTCGCCGCTTTAACAAATGGCTCAGCTAACATCTTAAGTTCACCACCACGAGACCCCGGGAGTATCGCTAAATATTCGGCGTCCTTGTCTAGACCGAGTAGCTCTCTGGCAACAGTTTTAGGGCTATCCAATGGAATATCATCGGCAAGCGTATGGCCGACAAAGGTACAAGGCACTTGGTATTCATCGTAAAACGCCTTTTCAAAAGGTAGCAGCGACAACACCATGTCGGTTGCTTTAGCAATTTTGAAAATACGCTTTGGTCGCCATGCCCACACCGATGGGCTCACGTAATGTACGGTTTTAATGCCACGGTTCTTAAGTTTTAACTCTAGGCCGATATTAAAGTCTGGGGCATCGATACCAATAAAACAGTCTGGGTTTATCTTAACCAACTCCTCGATTAGTGTTGCGCGCACTTTTAGCAATCTAGGAAGGCGGGACAAGACCTCGACTATCCCCATCACTGCCAACTCTTCATAAGAGAAGATAGACTCAAAACCAAGGGCTTCCATGCGAGGCCCCCCTATACCGACAAATTTGGCGTCTGGATATCGGGTCTGCAGCGCTTTTATTAAGCCTGCACCCAAGATGTCACCCGAGATCTCTCCGGCAACCATTGCAAATACACGAGGATTGTTTGAACTCATAGAATGGCGTCTGTCATTGATGATGAGGTGGAAACAAAGAACCCGCTTTTACACGGGTTCTATGGCTTGACTAGCGAATGATGCCTCGCTGCGAGGAAGCGACAAAGTCTATTAAGGACTTAACCTGCTCATCATCCACTGCAGCCTCTTTTAGCTGCTCTACGGCCTCAGCAACAGTCAAGCTGCTGCGGTATAAGGTCTTATAGGCTCGACGGACCGAAAGTTGCGACTCTTTAGAGAAGCCACGGCGTTTCATACCTTCGATATTTAAGCCTCTAGGTATGGCTGGTTGACCCGATGCCATCACAAAAGGTGGTACATCGTTAAGGATCAATGAGCTGCCCGCTGTAAATGCGTGCGCGCCGATATGAACGAACTGGTGAACGCCTGTCATACCACCTAAGATAGCCCAGTCGCCAACATGTACATGGCCCGCAATCGAAGCATTGTTGGCCATAATCACGTTGCTACCAACCACACAGTCATGAGCAATATGCACATAAGCCATGAACAGGTTATTTGAGCCAATACGTGTTTCCCAGTTATCCTGAGTCGTACCACGGTGAATCGTCACCGATTCACGGATCACGTTGTTGTCACCAATAATCAAGCGAGTCGCTTCACCGGCATACTTTTTATCTTGGCAATCTTCACCCACAGAGGCGAACTGGTAGAACTTATTACCTTTACCAATAACGGTTGGACCTTTCACAACAACGTGTGAGCTGAACCAACAATCATCACCAATTTCGACATCGGCGCCAATATAGGTCCAAGGACCGATAGTGACATTGTTACCAATCTTGGCATCTGGGTGGATGTAAGCTAATTTATCAATCACTTAGAAATCTCTCTACGTGCACACATAATCTCGGCTGAACAAACAACCTCGCCATCCACTTTGGCAACACCAGTAAATACGCCAATCCCACGGCGCTCTTTAATCATTTTCACTTCAAAATGAAGTTGGTCGCCCGGCTCAACGACACGCTTAAAACGCGCATTATCGATACCAGCAAAATAGTATAACGCGTCATTAGAAGGCTCTTCACTCATGGTTTTAAAAGCCAACAAGCCAGTTGCCTGCGCCATCGCTTCTAAAATCAATACACCTGGCATCACTGGTTGAACCGGGAAGTGCCCCTGGAAAAATGGCTCATTGATAGTGACATTCTTAATAGCATGTAGAGTCTCACCAGGAGTAAAGTCTAGCACTCTATCGATCAATAAAAATGGATATCGATGAGGTAAAAATTTTAGGATCTCTTTGATATCCATTGTATTCAATTGATTTGACACGAAATTTTCCTTTATCTGCTCTAAGCAGTAATTCAATTACTTTACGTTATTTTCAAGTGTCTTCACACGTTGGAATAGCGTATCTAACTGTCTAAAACGAACGGTATTCTTGCGCCAAAGCTTATTGTCCATCGCAACAGTTGCAGATGAATAAACCCCTGGCTCTCTAATCACGCTAGTGATGTTGGTACTACCGGTAATATGCACGCCATCAGTAATACTTAAGTGGCCTGAAATCGCACAGTTACCACCAATAATACAGTGTTTACCAATAGTGACACTGCCAGCGACAACTGTTGAGCCGGCGATAGCCGTATTAGCACCGATAATATCGTTATGGGCAATCTGTACTTGGTTATCGATAATGACACCATCGTGAATTTCGGTATGGTCGATAGCACCACGATCTACAGTAGTGTTTGCACCAATCTCAACACGGTCACCGATGCGAACGCCGCCAGTTTGTGGAATTTTAACCCACTGCCCACGCTCATTAGCATAACCAAAGCCATCTGAACCTAAAACTGCACCAGAGTGAATGATACAGTCTTGGCCTAAATGCACATTGTGGTAAACGGTAACATTAGCCCATAGCAGGGTGTTTGAACCAATAACGCTGTCTTGGCCAACGACACTACCCGCACCAATCTGAACATTGTTGCCTAGGATAACATTTTCACCAATGACCGCATTTGCACCAATAGCCACACCCTCGCCTAACATAGCAGAAGCCGCTATCTGTGCAGACGGGTGGATGCTATCGGCAGCCTTTGGTGTGGTATCGAGAAATTGTGCGATGCGAGCAAAACCAACATAGGGATCGTTAAGTACGATCGCGTTGCCAGCAAAACCTTCTGCATCGGCAGGCGTCATCAAGATCGCCGACGCAGCTGTGGTTTGCAGCTGCGAGCGATATTTAGAATTTGCCAAGAAAGAGATTTGACCTGGACCTGCACCGTCCAAGGTGCCTACAGTTGAAACTTCAACTGAGTCATCACCTTGAACATCTGCATTTAAATGGTCAGCCAATACTCTTAAAGTATAGCTTTTCATCTATTTAATTGCCTTTACCTAAAGCTTCAACCACTTTGTTACTGATGTCAGCGCTTGGCTTAACATAGATAACGGCGCCACGTTGAAGCACCATGTCATATTGCTCTTTTTCAGCAATAGAGTTAATTGTCTTTTGAACTTGTAGAAGCAGTTTGTTCTGCTCTTCACCGTTACGGCGACGCATATCTTCATCTAAAGCCTTGCCTTTCAATTGTAGCTCAGCTTTCATTGATTCCATCTTGCGCACCATTTCGGTCTTCTGAGACTCGCTCATTAGCGCAGCATCACGCTGCTGCTTTTCTAGCAGACCACGTAGCTCTTCCTGCATCTTCTGAACTTCTGCAACGCGGTCACCGAACTCAGCCTTAAGTGTTTCGTTCACTTGCTCGCGCTGTGGTAACTGCTCGAATACTGCTTGCATATCAACTACTGCAATCTTCTCAGCGTGCGCCGCAAGTGGGGCCCCCATAAGAACCATAACCATCACTGCGCGATTCAACATCTTATTCAAAACAAACTCCTTTACTCAGCAAAACTTGCCGATGTTTTTCAAATTGATTTTAGAAAGTTTTACCAATATTAAACGAGAAGATCTCTGTTTCATCATCCTCGTATTCCTTGATTGGCCATGCAAGGCTAAAGACCATAGGTCCCATCGGTGATAACCACTGCACGCTCATGCCCCATGAGGCACGAATACGGCTCGGATCGCTATAATCTTGCAGTTTATCAAACTCTTCAACTGGAAGATAACGATATGAATCGTAGTCAAACTCAGTGTCCCATACGTTACCCGCATCCACAAAGAAGCTAGTACGTACAGAATTTGTATAGGCCTCATCCAAGAATGGGGTTGGCACGATTAACTCTAAGCTTGCCGTTGCAATGGCATTACCACCAATTGAGCGACCTGAGCTAACCTGGATCTGGTTAGGATCGCCCGGCAGACTACAACCTTCACCCGATGGATCAGGTGAGCATGGCTCACTACCACGATACAAGTAGAATGAACGTGGGCCCACAGAGTTAGACTTAAAGCCACGTAGTGAGCTACTACCACCTGAATAGTAGTTTTCCCAGAACGGTAAAATTTGGTCGTTATCATTAAATTTACCATAACCGTTACCGTAACCTAAACGTCCACGAGCTAGCATAACAAAGCTGTGGCTACGGTTAAGCGGGAAGTAAAAGTTGGTATCGAAATCCGCTTTGAAGTACTGCAGATCTGATCCAGGTACCGTCATTTTACCGTTTAAACGTTGCGATGAACCATCCGATGGGAAGGTTCCGCGGTTCAAGTTACTACGGGACCAACCTAGGCTCAGTTCGAAGTTATCGAAACTTAAGCCGGCATTTGGATCGTCACTGTCACGATAGATATCGTAAAAACGAATCGCCTGCTCATAGGCTGAAATTTCAGAAATTTCGTTATGGCGATAGCCGATACCGCCGTTAATACGGTTATATTCGTTAATCGGGAAGCCAGAGTTCAGCGAGATACCATAAGAACTGTTCTTATAGGCTTCCAAGTTTGCCTCGTCCGCATCAAACTCACTCCAATAGATACTACCACCAAGGCTCACGCCATCTTTAGTGAAGTAAGGATCGGTATAGTTAATATTGACGTTCTTCGAGTACTTGTTGGTGTTTAAGTTAACACCCGCTTGGTTACCCGTACCGAGGAAGTTACTCTGCTGCACACCAAACTGTAAGCTAAGACCCGATTCAGTACCGTAACCCACACCGGCGTTAAATGATCCCGATGGCTGCTCTTTAACGTTAAATGCCACATCGACCAGATCATCGGTGCCAGGCACCTGTACCGTTTCAGTATCTACGGTTTCGAAGTAGCCAAGACGGTTAAGGTTAGATTTTGACAGCTCGACTTGCGCCGAGTTAAGCCATGCACCTTCCATCTGACGTAACTGACGACGCATCACCTCGTCTTTAGTGACGGTGTTGCCACTGAAGCTAATATTGCGTACATAAACGCGCTTACCCGGATTGATGTTGATATTAAGATTAACTTCTTTAGTCTCATCATCGATTTCTGGGTAGGTCTTAACTTCTGGATAAGCGTAACCGAATCGACCAAGGTACTTACCGTACATCTCTTCGGTAAAGGTCACATCGCCGCCGTTATACATATCACCAGACTTTAATGGCAAGATGGCTTCTAACACCTCTTCCTTACCCATTAAGTCGCCCGTTAAGTTAACGTCTTTAACTTTATACTGCTCACCTTCATCGACGTTGATGGTGATATAAAGCCCTTTACGATCAGGGGTCATCGCCACCTGAGTAGAGGTCACATCAAAACGAATATAGCCACGGTTTTGATAGTAGGTCTTGATGGTTTCTAAGTCTGCTTGCAGCTTTTGCTTCTGATAGCGACGCTCACCAAATAGATCCCACCAAGCCACATAATCTTTAAGCTCTAGCATACCGATCAGCTCAGCATCGCTAAACTCGGTGTTACCCACGATATTAATCTGGCGAATTTCAGCTGCGAGGCCTTCGGTAAAGGTAAACTTAAGCTCAACTCGGTTACGAGGTAAGTTGATAATTTCGGCTTTTACTTTAGCGCCGTATTTACCTACACCGTAGTAAAAGTCCTGTAAGCCTTTTTCAATACCAGAGAGCATGGTACGGTCCAGTGACTCACCGACTTTAACGCCGGAGCCATCAAGACTTTCCTGCAACTGCTCATCTTTAATGTCTTTGTTACCTTCGAAGGTCACTGAGCTAATGGTTGGACGCTCGGTAACTTTAACCACGAGCACATTACCGTCTCGCAGCACTTCAATTTTTTCGAAGTTAGTTGATGCGTACAAGCTCTTAATCGCTTGCTGCAATTTTAATTGATCAACAGTATCCCCTACCTTCACAGGTAAGTTAAGCAAAGCCGCACCGAGTGCAACCCGCTGTAAACCTTCAACTTGGATATCAGCTACTTCAAAAGGTTGGAATGTCTCTGCCCAACCGTTCCCTGAAAAAGACGCTCCGACTAATAACATCGAGGCAAAAAGTTTATTCAATCTCATAGAGCACTTCTAATTATTTGTCTGTCCTTGCTCAGAGTCGGGAAAAGTCATTGAAAAGCGCGACACTCATCAACATCAGCAGCAATGCTGCCCCAATTCTGAATCCAATTTCCTGTACCTTCTCCGGTACAGGCCTGCCTGTAATTACCTCAACGAAGTAATACAAAAGGTGTCCCCCATCTAACACTGGCAAAGGCAATAAGTTAATAATGCCTAAGTTCACGCTTATCAATGCAAGAAAACCTAAAAAATATACCAGCCCAACGTCAGCGCTATTTCCCGCACCTTGTGCGATAGAAATAGGACCACTCAAGTTTTTAACTGAAACGTCACCGGTAAGTAACTTGCCAATCATCTTAATGCTGACAGAGACAAGTTGCCATGTTTTATCTACTGCAACAGGAAAAGACTCTAAGAATCCATATTCCAATTGCACTTTCATATTCTCAGGCCAAGGCTCTGAGGTTGGCGCGACACCAATAACCCCCTCAAGTTTACCTTCGGTATTCTCACGAGACTTTGGCGTGACCTTAATCGCTAACTGCTCACCATCACGACGCACAGTAATGGTAACCGTCTTATTGGCTGAACCCTGGATGATCTCCACAAAGCGTGGCCAATCTTTATAAGTTTCGCCATCAATGGCGACTAAGGTATCACCCACCTTAATACCAGCGAGTCCAGCAGCGCCATCGTCACTGACTAAGGCTAGCGTAGGCAGAATAGCTGGACGATACATACCAAGACCAATTGCAGTGATCGGCAACTGCTTCTCAGGATCAAATTTCCAATCTTGGGTATTTAGCGAGTAGGTCTGCTCATCACCCGATGAGCCTTCTAGGCGAGACAGTGGCGCAAGCGTAATATCGACCTTGCTATCTCCGATGTGACCTGCTAAGGCAAGGTTAACTTCTTCCCAGTCTCTAACCTTTTGGCTGCCTACAGCCATCACTTGCATCGGCTCTTTAACAACGATTTGCGCAGCAGGCGTGCCAGCGAGAGTTGAATCAATAACAGGTTTTATGGCTGGAACACCAATAAGATACATGGCGTAGAGTGCAACAATCGCAAACAGGAAGTTTGCAATGGGACCTGCGCTAACAATCGCAATCCGCTGCCAAACCGACTTGCGGTTGAAGGCTTGCTCTTTTAACTCTTCAGGGACCTCATCAACACGCTCATCGAGCATCTTAACGTAACCACCCAGTGGAATAGCGGCAACCACGTATTCGGTGCCGTCTTGCCCAATTTTACGCCAAATGGCTTTACCAAAGCCGATAGAGAATCGCTCGACCTTTACCCCACAGCGGCGAGCCACCCAAAAGTGTCCATATTCATGGGCAGCAATTAAAATCCCTAAAGCAACAATAAAGGAACCTAAGTTCCATAAAAAGTCTATCATCCCTTTCCTCTGAACTAATTGAGCTTGCTAATGGCTTCTAATGTATATCGACGGCTCTGCGTATCTAACGCCAAGATATCATCAATATTGTTTAATGGATGCGTTGCCGTATTCATTAAGCTCTGTTCGTTTATTCTTGCAATATCGGTAAAGCGAATCTTACCGTCTAAAAATGCCTGTACTGAAATTTCGTTAGCAGCATTTAATACCGTAGTCGCTTCCTGTCCTTGTTTACAGGCTTCAATTGCCAATGCTAAACAGGGGAATCGATTAAAATCAGGTTCTAAGAAGCTTAACTGTCCGACTTTGAAAAAGTCCAAAGGTTCAACTCCAGAGCTAATTCTCTCGGGAAAAGACATACAATGAGCAATTGGTGTACGCATATCGGGGTTCCCCAGCTGCGCTAATACCGAGCCATCTCGATACTGTACCATGGAGTGAATCACACTTTGCGGGTGAATAACGACCTTTAATTGCTCGGAGCTTGCGTTAAATAACCAACGCGCCTCGATATACTCGAGGCCCTTATTCATCATAGTCGCAGAATCGACGGAGATCTTGCGGCCCATTGACCAGTTAGGGTGTTTACAAGCCTGCTCAGGTGTCATACTCGATAGCGATGATAGCTCTGACGTTAAGAAGGGTCCGCCTGAGCCAGTAAGCAAAATATGAGATACACCGGCTCCAGCTAAGTCGCAGCGACCAATCTCAAGTTGTGAACGCTCTGACAAACACTGAAAAATAGCATTGTGTTCACTATCAACCGGTAATACTTGCGCACCAGATTCTTGCATCGCTTCGATAAACAGCTTACCCGACATCACCAAAGATTCTTTATTGGCCAGTAAGACACGCTTACCCGCTTTAACGGCGGCCAATGTCGAAGGTAAACCTGCGGCACCAACAATCGCCGCCATAACGGTGTCAACTTGGCTGCTGCTCACCAGAGACAAGAGTTCATCTTCACCGGTTGTTACTTGGATATTTAAATGACTTGGCAACTGCTGCTTAAGCTCAAAAGCCGCTTTAGCATCCACCATATGGGCAATCTTAGGCTGATGCGTAGTACAGATCTCTAGCATCTTGCTGACATTAGTATTTGCCACCAATGCAAATACCTTGTATTGCTGTGAATTACACGCCACCACACTCAAAGTGCTGGATCCAATGGAGCCTGTCGCACCTAAAATCACCAGGTTTTGCATTTAGTTACATCCAAAAGGCTATATAGATTAATGTGAATACTGGTAGAGCCGCAGTTAAGCTATCGATTCTATCTAATACGCCGCCGTGACCTGGAAGAATAGTGCCAGAATCCTTAATTTTTGCGACGCGCTTAAACATACTCTCAGATAGATCACCAACCGCCGAGGCTAAGGCGATAAACAGTGTCACACCTATGACCAATCCAAGCTCTTGCTCAGGTGAGAAATACATCACGCCAGCAACCACTATCATGGTGGTTAATAAGCCACCGAGAAGACCTTCGATAGTTTTTGCAGGACTCACATTTGGCATTAACTTACGCTTGCCAAATCGTTTACCGACAAAATAAGCGCCTGAATCTGTCGCCCAGACGACGAGCATCACGAGCAGGACTAAGATGCCACCATAATAAGGTGAAGCTTGGGTACTCAATGCCTTAAGCGAAACGAGCGAAACGAAGCATGGGATCAGCGTCAACTGGCCAAACATAGATTTGAGCATATGACTCTTCTCCCAAAAGCGCGCACTTTTAGGGAAAGATAACACCATGATAAAGGAGATAAACCACCAGAAACCACCGATGAGTATGACGCCTAAAAATATCGGATGCATCATGCCACGTAGCCAAATTTCATCGGTTGGCACCAAGATATTCAGTGCAGCTAATAAAACACCAATGGTCACAGTAAAGCTCCATTGGGTCATTTCACAACGGCTATCGATAATTCGCCCCCATTCCTTAGCGGCGATCAAAAATACTCCCACTAGTGCCCAAGAAAAATACTCAGTCGGTAAACCGAAAATGGCACCAAAAACTAAGGGGATTAACCATATTGCTGTTATTATTCGTTGTTTTAGCAAAAAACTTCCCTCATTAATTATTACAAAGAGCGGATGGTATCGATTTGAGTTCCTGTCAAACCGAATCGACGCTGGCGATTAGCAAAAATAGCAATCGCATCTTTAAACGCATCCTCATCAAAATCCGGCCACAAGGTGTCAGTAAAGACTAACTCTGCATAAGCGGCTTGCCACAGGACAAAGTTACTTATGCGGTAATCACCACCGGTACGGATCATTAAATCAACTTCGGCTTGATTTTGCATGCACAAATGCTCACTTAGGGCCTCTTCGGTAAACTGAGTGCTGCTCATTTCACCAGATTCAACCTTAGCTGCCAATTTTTGTGCCGCCTGCAAAATGTCCCAGCGTCCACCATAGTTCGCTGCCACATTAAGCACTAAATCTTTATTGTCAGCAGTTTTCTCTTCTGCCGCTGCAATTTGCTTTTGCAAACGCGGAGAAAATCGACTGATATCACCGATAATATTGAGGCGAACCCCATTGTTGTGCAGCAACTTCAGCTCACGTTGCAACACGGTAAAAAATAGTTCCATTAACAAGCTGACTTCTTTGTCAGGTCTGCGCCAGTTTTCACTTGAAAACGCAAACAATGTTAATGATTCGACCCCTAAACTACGGGCCGTACTGACAGCTCGTCTAACGGCCTTGACACCAGCTTTATGGCCGACAACTCGAGGCTTTCCCTGAGCCTGTGCCCAGCGCCCATTGCCATCCATAATGATAGCAACATGCTTGGGGATCGACTGCTTTACCAAGGCGGATATTTCGCTCGGTAAGGTCTCTGTCACTTCAGTGCCAGACTGGGAATCGATTGACATCTATTACAACCCTTAAAAATAGACAAACGCCGTGTAGTATACCTCTACACGGCGTCTGAACTCTAGGGCATGTTGGCCATTCAAGTTTAATTTTTGTTCAAGCTCAGCGCTTTTGTTACAAGGCGTGAGCTATGAAGCCAAATGAATGAGACGAAAAGTTCGTTATCTCTCACTAAAAAAGCGAGCTTCACTCAAGTGGCCAGGTTAAAAATCAAACCAAACAGTTACCATCCCCCTACTGAGGAGTGATATTTAGAACTCCATCAGTTCCTTTTCTTTAGCAGCCAGAATCTCATCGATTAGCTTGATATGTGCATCAGTAAGCTTCTGCACATCGTCTTCACTACGACGAACATCATCTTCAGTACATTCTTTTTCTTTCTCTAACTCTTTAACACTTGAGTTAGCGTCACGGCGTACGTTACGAATCGCGATACGACCGTTCTCGGCTTCAGCGCGAACAACCTTGATTAGGTCTTTACGACGCTCTTCGGTTAGTGCTGGCAATGGAATACGAATTGTCGCACCCGCTGACATTGGGTTTAGACCAAGGTCAGAACTCATGATTGCTTTTTCAACAGCTGCAATCATAGTACGGTCGAAAACAGATACCGTTAACGTACGTGCGTCACCAACAGAAACACTCGCCACTTGCTTAAGCGGTGTAAGTGAACCGTAATATGGTACTTGAATAGTATCAAGAAGACTTGGGTGTGCACGGCCAGTACGAACTTTAGCCATTTGAGTTTTAGTCGACTCTACACACTTGGCCATGCGTGCTTGTGCATCGCTTTTGATTTCGTTTATCACTTTATATGTCCTTTTAAGTCACTAGGTGCTGCGGCTCTTCCGGTTCGTTTCAATGAGCTTTTAGCAGCGAGCTGAACTCTTCACTCAATTCGTTAAGCATAGTCGTTCATCACGCTGCGACACACATTAAACTTAAACCTAAGTTCTGCTCGAAAGAGCAGCGGCTCTCGTTTGATTAACCAGCTTTAATCAGTGTGCCTTCTTGCTCGCCCATGATAACGCGGCGCAATGCGCCAGGCTTATTCATGTTAAATACGAGCAATGGCATATTATGGTCTCTGGCCAAAGTGAATGCAGCCAAATCCATTACTTTCAATTCTTTGTCGAGTACTTCATTGTACCCCATAACATCATACTTGACGGCTTCAGGATTCTTAAATGGATCATCTGAATAAACACCATCAACTTTTGTGCCTTTAATCACAACTTCTGCTTCAATCTCAATACCGCGTAGACACGCAGCAGAGTCAGTCGTACAGAATGGGTTACCGGTACCCGCAGCAAAAATAACAACACGGCCAGATTTTAGCAAACTAATTGCTTCAGCCCAGTTGTAATCGTCACACACGCCTTTTAGCGGAATCGCAGACATCAAACGTGCATTAACATATGCACGGTGCAGAGAGTCGCGCATCGCTAAGCCGTTCATCACTGTTGCTAACATGCCCATGTGGTCACCAACGACACGGTTCATTCCCGCGTTCGCTAGACCTTCACCACGGAACAAGTTACCACCGCCAATGACAACACCCACCTGAATACCTAGCTCAACAAGCTCTTTGATCTCCTGCCCCATACGATCAAGCACTTTAGGATCGATGCCGAAGCCTTCTTCACCCATTAGGGCTTCACCACTTAATTTTAAAAGAACACGACGAAATGCAGGTTTAGGATTGGTACTCATATTTATTAGTCCTGATTATGGCGATAGAGGGGTACTATACTTAAACAGATTTAACGGGCTAGTTAGCTGAGTCTCATAAAATCTGTTTGAGTATATACGATAAGACCGCAGCGATTGCTACGGTCTTATGTTTAACTACTTAAAGGAAATTAACCTTTGTTAGTAGCAGCGATTTGTGCAGCTACTTCAGCAGCAAAATCTTCTTCTTTTCTTTCGATACCTTCACCAACTTCTAAACGGATGAAGTTAGTTACTGTAGCGCCTTTCTCTTTAAGAATTTCGCCAACAGTTTTCTTTGGTTCCATGATGAACGCTTGACCAGTAAGAGAGATTTCACCAGTGAACTTCTTCATACGACCAGAAACCATCTTCTCAGCGATTTCTTGAGGCTTGCCTTCGTTCATAGCGATTTCGATTTGAACTGCTTTTTCTTTCTCAACAAGTTCAGCTGGAACGTCTTCTGGGTTAACGAACTCAGGCTTAGAAGCAGCAACGTGCATAGCAACGTGCTTTAGAGTTTCTTCGTCAGCTTCACCAGTTACAACAACACCGATACGGTCGCCGTGGCGGTATTCAGCTAGGTTTGCACCGTCGATGTACTCAACGCGACGAACGTTGATGTTTTCACCGATTTTAGCAACTAGAGCAACACGAGTCTCTTCGAACTGTGCTTTCAAGTCATCGATAGAAACTTTTGATGCTGCAGCAACGTCTAGTACTTCGTTAGCAAATGCTAGGAAGTTAGAATCTTTTGCAACGAAGTCTGTTTGACAGTTAACTTCAACAAGAGCAGCGTAACCTTCGCCTTTCTTGATTAGGATTGTGCCTTCAGCAGCGATGTTACCTGCTTTCTTAGCAGCCTTAGCAGCACCGCTCTTACGCATGTTATCAATCGCTAGTTCGATGTCACCGTTAGTTTCAGTCAGTGCTTTTTTACAGTCCATCATGCCAGCGCCAGTGCGGTCACGAAGTTCTTTAACTTGGGCAGCAGTAATTGCCATTGCTAAATCCTCTACAGATAATTCTTCAAATTCAATAGATAGTAAAACAGGGGCTAGTCACTTTTGATGAGAGCGCCCCTGTTTACCAATCATGCATCTTGGTTAATAAGGGAGATGAAAATCATCTAACCTTATTATTCAGCTTCTACGAAACCGTCTTGTTCAGCTTGAACAGCTAGGTCTTGACCACGGCCAGCTTTAGCAGCAGCAGCAACAGACTGAGTGTAAAGACGGATAGAACGCATAGCATCATCATTACCAGGAATGATGTAGTTGATACCGTCTGGAGAAGAGTTTGTATCAACAACAGCAACAACAGGAATACCTAGGTTGTTAGCTTCTTTAATAGCGATATGCTCGTGGTCAGCACCGATTACGAAAATCACGTCTGGTAGACCAGCCATGTTCTTGATACCACCTAGAGACTTCTCTAGCTTCTCAAGTTCACGAGTACGCATTAGCGCTTCTTTCTTAGTCAGCTTGTCGAAAGTACCGTCTACAGACTGGCTTTCAAGGTCTTTTAGACGCTTGATTGATTGACGAACTGTTTTCCAGTTAGTCAACATACCACCTAACCAACGGTGATCAACATAGTACTGGTCACAAGAAACAGCAGCTTCTTTGATAGCTTCGCTTGCAGCACGCTTAGTACCAACAAAAAGAACCTTACCTTTCTTAGATGCAACGTTGCTGATGAAAGCAAGTGCTTCGTTGAACATTGGTACAGTGTGCTCTAGGTTGATGATGTGTACACCGTTACGAGCGCCGAAGATGAATGGCTTCATCTTTGGGTTCCAGTAACGAGTCTGGTGACCGAAGTGAACACCGGCTTGTAGCATGTCGCGCATTGAAACTGTAGTCATTTTATTTACCTTAAATAAATTAGGGGTTAGACCTCCACATATCCCATATCTTCGACCCGATAAGGGCACCCCGAAGAACGTGTCGATATGTGTGTGATTTAGTATTTATCAATAGCCATGTATAATGGCCGCCATCTTAACTCAGGCGAACCACCTTAAGGTGGAAACTGCAAGAGTCAAACATAACGGCGCGCTTTATACCATAATTTGAAAAAAAGCACAAATATTTACGTCGTTTTTTGGGCAAAGTAGTCATATTAAAAGACGACAAATTTAGACATCGAAAGACATTTATAGAGACATTAGAATGAGTATAGTAATTAAGACTGCAGAAGAAATTGAAAAGATGCGTGCCGCGGGTAAATTGGCCGCTCAAGTGCTCGAAATGATCGCCCCACATGTTAAGGCTGGTGTCACCACCAACGAGCTTAACGACATCTGTGCTAAATATACCGAGGAACAAGGAGCCATTTCTGCTCCACTCGATTATCACGGTTTTCCAAAATCGATCTGTACGTCAATTAATGAAGTTATCTGTCACGGGATCCCAAGCGACCGAGCACTCGTTGACGGTGACATCGTCAATATTGACATAACAGTGATCAAAGATGGCTATCACGGCGATACTTCAAAAATGTTCCTTATTGGCGATGTTAGCCCTAAGAACGCGCGCCTTTGCCGCATTGCCCAAGAAGCACTTTATGTCAGTATCAAGAAAGTGAAACCTGGCATGAAGCTTGGTGAAATAGGTACCTTGATTGAAAAATTCATCAAGTCTAAGAAAACAGGACTTGAAAAATACAGCATCGTCACAGATTACTGTGGCCACGGCATTGGTGCAGGCTTCCATGAAGAGCCACAGGTAATGCATTACAAAAATAATGACAAAACGGTATTGCGTGCAGGTATGTGCTTCACTATCGAACCTATGATCAACGCAGGCCGTCACACCAGCGTGTTAGATAAAAAAGACAACTGGACGGTTACCACCTCTGATGGCAAAAATTCAGCTCAGTGGGAACACACGCTTCTTGTCACGAACACAGGTGTTGAAGTACTCACACTAAGAGAGGAAGAAAAAGAACTATCGAGAGTGATTAATCACTAATAGATTTTTCGCTTCCCCCACCGAAAAGGCGTGTGTTAACACGCCTTTTGTTATTTTTCCCGTCTAACACCTCACTCCACCATTTTTCGCACCAAAATAAAGCAAGTTTAACGATATATCGTCAGTCGATGATAAAGCCCTTTAAATTAGCGATTTTTGCATAGATAATCGTTGCATAACGGATCCGTTCTCGAAGAAGAGATTTGATGAATAGTGCTCAAACTGCCAAAAATGCGTTAATCGACTTAAACCAAACGATTCTGGATAGCTTTAACGCAAAATCAGATATTCGTTCAATCGTCAGCACTCGCTGTCAACACGTCGATAGGCTACTTCAGCAGCAATGGAGCGCCCATAAACTGGAACAATTCCCTATCGCTTTAATCGCCGTTGGTGGCTATGGACGAGGAGAACTACATCCACAGTCTGATGTCGATCTA
Organism: Shewanella sp. Isolate13; assembly: GCF_022398325.1. Taxonomy (GTDB): domain Bacteria; phylum Pseudomonadota; class Gammaproteobacteria; order Enterobacterales; family Shewanellaceae; genus Shewanella. The sequence goes on along the minus strand of NZ_JAKEVD010000015.1, from coordinate 46,547 downwards.
CTGTTCCTCACCGAAGGTGAATTATCCCAAGATGCCGAGCAAGCATTAAGCGCTTTTATCGCTTTTATCTGGGACGCAGGGCTAGAGGTTGGTCATAGTGTTCGCAGCATTGAGCAAACGCTTGAGCAAGGACGCACCGATATTACTGTCGCCACCAACTTACTCGAATCACGTCTTTTGTGTGGTCCACAGGCCCTATTCACTCTACTTTACCGCAATATTCGTCAAGATGATTTTTGGCCTAGCAGTGAGTTTTATGTGGCCAAACGCGATGAGCAAGCAGCCCGCCATAGTCGCGCCAACGCCTTTGATTTAGAGCCGAACCTTAAAAGCTGTCCGGGTGGTCTTAGGGATATTCAGACTGTCGCTTGGGTAGCCATGCGCCACTTTAATGCCGAAAAGCTTGAAGAGCTGGTCTACCACGGCTTTTTAGACTCAGTAGAGCTCGATGAACTATTAGAGGCACAAGACTTTTTATGGCGGCTGCGCTGTTCACTGCACTTAGTCTCAGGACGCGATGAAAACCGACTATTGTTTGATCTACAACCTCAAGTCGCCAAGCTAATGGGCTATGAAGATAGTACACAATTAGCCGTTGAGCAGATGATGAAGAACTATTACCGCACGGTTAGGCGAGTAATGGAGCTTAATCAGATGCTGCTTCAGCTATTCAAACGCGCCACTTTAGGCCATATAAAAGCACTGGAAGTCGTGCCTATTGATGATAATTTCCAGCGACGTGGCAAATTCATTGAGAGCCTAAGCAGCGAGCTATTTGATAACCCAGAAAATATCTTAAACCTATTTTTGTGGGTCGCTAAAAACTCAAATATTCAAGCTATCTATGCGGTGACGTTACGCAGTTTGCGCCGCGCTCGACGCGCCCAACCTCAGGCACTGATGTATCATGAGTCCTGCCGTAAACTGTTTATGAAAATATTGCGTCACCCACGTGGTATCGCTGCGCTTTCACTGATGCACAAACATGGCGTGCTATCCGCATATCTCCCCGCATGGCGCGCCATTGAAGGCCAGATGCAGTTCGACCTCTTCCACGCCTATACCGTGGATGAACACACCCATAGATTACTGCTTAACATCGAGAGCTTCGCTCAGCCGGAGCAGAAAGAGGAGTTTCCTTTAGGCTCGGTGCTGATTAACCAACTGCCAAAGAAAGGCTTATTGGTATTAGCAGCAATCTTCCATGATATCGCCAAGGGGCGCGGTGGCGACCACAGTAAGCTTGGCGCTACCGACGCGCTAGAGTTTTGCAAGTTACATGGCATGAACGATCATGATGGTCGTTTGGTCAGTTGGCTAGTCGAAAACCATTTAGTGATGTCGGTAACGGCCCAGCGCCGCGATATCTCAGACCCCGATGTGGTTGCCGACTTTGCCGAGCATGTGCGTGATGCGGTGCACTTAAGTTATCTCTACTGCCTTACCGTTGCTGATATCTGTGCCACCAATGAGAGAACCTGGAATAACTGGAAAGGATCGCTGCTACGAGATCTCTATTTCTCCACTCAGCGGGTGCTCGCCCGTGGTAAAGAGAAACCCATCGATATCCGAGCCCGAGTTCGCGAACATCAAGCCAAAGCTAAGAAAGAGTTACTCCGTCGCGGCATAAAAGAGAAAGACTTAGATGCACTATGGCAACGTTTTAAAGCCGATTACTTTCTTCGTAACCAGCCTAACCAAATCGCTTGGCATGCTGAGGCTATCATCAAACACAAACAAGATGAGACCTTAGTGGTGATCTCAAAACACATGACACGTGGTGGTACAGAGCTATTTGTCTACGGCAAAGACAAGCCTAAATTGTTTGCCACTGTGATGGCCATATTAGACAATAAGAATATTACCGTTCATGACGCCAGCATCATGACGTCCAAAGATAACTATGCGCTGGACTCTTTCGTGATTTTGGAACAAGATGGCGAGCCGGTGTCGCAGCTTTCCCGTATTCAAGGGATCAAAAAAACGTTAATAAAAGCGTTAAGTAATGAAACGCCTAAGTTGCCGAAGTTTAGAAATCTTTCAAGAAAGATGAAACCTTTTAAAGTTGCAACCCAAGTCAGTTTCCCTGCGACCCGAAGCCATGGTAAAAGTATGATGGAGCTCATCGCACTTGACTCACCAGGGTTGCTCGCAAGAGTCGGCGAAATTTTATATCGCTGCGAAATAACCCTGCTTGCAGCAAAGATCACCACCATCGGTGAGCGAGCAGAAGATTTCTTTTTGTTGCAAACCGCCGACGGGCAACAACTCGATGACACGCAACAAGCAAAATTGCGTGAAGCACTCACAAGTGCTTTATAGATTTTTTTAAACAAAATATTGGGAGAAGTTAATGGAGGCTTTACGCCAACGTATTGAGGCGGCTTTTGAAGCACGCGCAGAGATCACACCAACAACCGTTGAGCCTAGTGTTCGTGCCGATGTTGAAAAAGCGATTGCCATGCTAGACACTGGCGAAGCCAGAGTCGCTGAGAAAATTGACGGCCAATGGCATGTTCATCAGTGGTTAAAAAAAGCCGTACTACTTTCATTCCGTATTTTCGATAACCAAGTTATCGATGGCGCAGAAACCAAATACTTCGACAAAGTACCAATGAAGTTTGCCGATTATGACGAAGAGCGTTTCCGTAAAGAAGCGATCCGTGTGGTACCACCTGCAGCGGTTCGCAAGGGCTCGTTCATCGCCAAGAACACAGTACTCATGCCATCTTACGTTAACCTAGGTGCCTATGTAGACGAAGGGACTATGGTAGACACTTGGGCAACGGTTGGCTCATGTGCTCAAATTGGTAAGAACGTTCACCTGTCTGGCGGCGTCGGTATTGGCGGGGTTTTAGAACCTCTACAAGCTGGCCCAACCATTATTGAAGATAACTGCTTCATCGGCGCACGCTCTGAGGTAGTTGAAGGCGTTATCGTTGAAGAAGGTAGTGTGATCTCTATGGGCGTGTATATCGGCCAAAGCACACGCATTTATGACCGTGAAACCGGCGAAATCCATTACGGACGCGTACCAGCTGGCTCTGTAGTCGTTGCAGGCAACTTGCCGTCTAAATGTGGTACCTACAGCTTATACGCCGCCATCATCGTGAAGAAAGTCGATGAGAAAACTCGCGGTAAAGTTGGGATCAACGAGTTACTCCGTATCGTCGACTAGACATTAATTGCTAACCGTTCAATCAACGACAAAATCCCGCTACAAGCGGGATTTTTCTTATCTTTTCACAATTGACACACTTTGAAATCAGTAGACACACTCTGTGCGCTCCTCAACATCTTGATACAACTCTTCCACAGTTATTTAGGTGAATAAGAATCAATAAGCTTTACTCAAGTTTGAACCCCAATGTGGAAGGAGCAGGACATGATTAAAACGTACGTTTTAGCAGGAGCCGCGCTAGCGATGTCACTTGGCGCTTCGGCGGCTATGTCACCTCAATTAGAGGACACGCTAATCGCCGTTTGCAAAGCTGGCGCTAGCAACAGTGTTTTCCAATTCAACAGGACAATGAAAGACAACCGTATTAATAAGAGACGAGTTTTTCCACGCTTAGTCTGTAATGGTGAGAGTTTCTATGACTTCACGGTAAGCGCAGGCGCAGATAAAACAGCCAAGAAAATTGCCCCATATACTCGAGGACAGGGAACTGTAACGATTAAAGACATCGCCATGACAGAGTCTGATGCCGAGCTTTATGTGGTCAACTACGAATAAGCTTTCGAAATTAACAGGAACAATAGAAGAGGCTTTCGCCTCTTTTATTTGGTCTAATGATGGCAACACTCTCTTCTAGGTTTAAGCTTCTAGGTTTAAGTGTTAAATGTCCGGCCTTAAGCAGCAATCTCGGTATCAATAAGTGTATTCCAATGAGGTAACCAAGCTAATGCCTCGACTTCTGGCTCCATTGTTTCACCCGCGTCAATCTTTAAAAACTCTCCAATTTGTTTCGCACCGAGTTCCTCAAATAGGCTCAAAAGCTGTTCACCTGCGCCGCAGTAGGTCTCATAACTTGAGTCACCCAGCGCAATCAGGCCAAATCTAAGCTCTGGCAGGTAGGGAGCCTTTGACTTCATCTCATTAAACCAAGGTTGAATATCGTCGGGAAGATCGCCTTGGCCTGTTGTCGAGCAGATAATCAAGAGTAACTCGTCCTCAGGAGGGACAAAACCAACAAGCTGCTCTGGTTGATACAGCTGGGTCTCTCGGCCTAATTCGAGCAAGGCCTGATCAAGCGTCTCAGCAACGTACTGAGCACCACCGTAAACTGTTCCAAAAACTAGATTCACTTTTTTCATGTTTTACTTCGCCTAAAAGCTATTTAGTTATATCCTTAACATACTTTACAGATAGATGTTGCCGCAAGCTCTGTTGCAACAATGAAGTAAGACTAACAAGGATCTCCCGCGATGAGGCACTCTTGCAGAAAAAAGCACCGTAAGCATCTTCAACGCAGTGCCCACATTCGCAGGATGTGCTATTTCCACACTGTACAATGCTTCAAATTAAGTATGACCCCTCTCCTTCAGTTCAACCTCACTAAAGAAAAAAATGAAACTAAATCTGAGTGTTAAACTGCTCGCTTTTAGTTAGACACTCAAGTGCTGCGCTAGAGTCTGTTTGCGGCGGCAGTAGCAGTCATCAAGCGATGTTCAGAGGCTCCGCGTCTAAACTAAGCGTTTGTTCATCCCAACCTAAGCCCTCAAACACACTAAACCATTCGGCCTCAAGCTCGGTCTCAACACTGATACGCTCACCGGTTCGTGGGTGATTAAAACTGAGTTTTTTAGCAATCAACCATAATCGATTAATCCCAAAATGCGCACGGAAAAATTTATTTTGTTTACCGTCACCATGGGTAGTATCTCCAAGGATCGGGTGACGTAAATGCGCCATATGACGCCTTAATTGGTGTTTACGTCCAGTATGTGGAGAAAGCTGCACCAAAGCGTAACGACTAGTTGCATAACGACCCGAAGAGTAAGGGATCTCACTATTTAGCAGAGGCTTATAGCTGGTTACAGCATCTTGGGCTGCTTTATTAGGATCGACATCCTTATCTCCTAGCTCATCAAGTTCCTCTTTTAGCGCGTAGTCGAGCGTCCCCGCCTCATTCATGTTGCCACGAACGATAGCCAAATACTCCTTATCGACGGTATGGGCAGCAAACTGCTCGCACAAGACATTGGCCATTTCACTGCTTTTTGCGAACAGTAAGATCCCAGATGTGGGCCTGTCTAAACGGTGCACCGGAAAGACATGACAGCCAACCTTATCTCGGGTCAGCTGCATAGCAAAAAAGCGTTCACGCCTTGCCAAGTAGCTACGATGGACCAAAAGACCAGCAGGCTTATGGATCACAACCACATCATCATCTTCAAATAATACTTCAATATGCGGCGCAATCTCTTGTTCGGCCTCTTGCCCTTCAAGCAAGTCATTATCTGTCATTACTGTCTCGTCACTCATTTTTACTCTCTCTCACCCGCATTAATCGGGCTGACTCAATAGCGCATCTAAATCCATTAGAATACGGATTAAATGCTGATGCTTAGCGTCTTCTCCCCAAACATGCTGCGCCATGGGAGCAACGGCTATCTTGCTAGGTAGCGGCAGCTGTTCATCAAGCAGATAATGCAACTTGGGTAAAAAAAAAATTGTAGCCACTGCTCGAATGGCATCAAATCACATGCAAAAGGCGCTGTACTCGCCAATGCTTCAGCACTCGGTGGCTGCAGACTCAATAACCCTTGCTGTGCCAACTCTGCCTCTAAAGCAACCAGCATTTCTCTTGTTTTAATTTCAATCAAGGATCACACTCCGGCTGTTCTACCCCATAGGAAATTTGGCCCGCGATGATACCATCTAGCGAGACTTATCCCTATAATATGCGCTAATTAACCTACACTCGATAACGATATGACAGAAATAACGACCCTCAGCCAATTTTTAAAAACAGCTAACACTCAATTCCAAGTTTATGACATGGGCCGTCGAGTACAACATATCGATATGATGGCATTTCATCAGATTGAAGAACTTAACTCACCTTATCCCGCCCCCATTCAAGGTCATGCCCAATTTGCGATTGTTTTTTGGGATGCGAGCCAACAGCATTATATTTGGTTTATCAAGTTACCTCTCGATGAGCGTGGGCTCTTATCTCCTGCCCCGAGAATGCAATTTATCAAGATGATTATTGAGGCCCTTGGTCGAGATCCAACCCAACCATTAACAGAGCAACAGCAAGATCAGTTAGCCAACCACCCATTTAACTTTAAGCCCACTCAAGAGAAGTTAGCGGTATTTAACGCATTAGTGCGTAAGCAGCTCGGTGGCAAGGCCTCACCTCAATATGAATTTGCTTACCAATACCTATCGGGGCAACATCCTGCAGAAAACTGGCAAAGTATCGGCTTACAGGGTATTGCCGATGTTTGCGTTAGAGCCAGTGAGCTCGACCATCAGACTCACCTGACAAATGGCTTTGATAATTGGGTTTTAGAGGTACAGATCGCCGTATGTCAGTGCTTAGAGCACTTGAGCATTGATGACGCGCTCGCGAAAAAAATACTCGCGAAACTCGATACCGCAGAAGATAAAGGCTATTTCTTACGCGCCCTTGCATCTCACCCAAAACTTGGTCAACAAGCCATTGCTCAACTCAATGACCATGGAGCTTTATCTGCCGATATGCTCATTACCATTGCCGCAAGAAACTGGTCGGCATTAAAAGATGAGCAAACTCTCACTATCTACTTGGAAGCCTTAGCAAAACAGCAACAGCACTTCTTTAACCAGATTTTTGCTGATATTGTGGCTATTCCATTAATACGCACTCAGCTTCTCGCTCAACTTCGTAATCCAAATCGTAGTACTGAGCTTGCAACTGCAATTGGCGGTTTGTTTAAGGTAACTAAAGGATGATGACAGATTTTTTAATTATTGCCGCAGTGATTATGGTCGCTGCATTTTTTTGGCAATTAAGGCAAATGGCTGAAATAAGCAGAGTTTTTACTAATAAAGAGTGCCAAAAACAAAAAGTTCAGCTGCTAGCTATTGCCCAGGAGTCAGCTAAACCTAGCCTAGGTGGCAGCAGTGGATTGACTTGGAAAGTAAAATACCTGTTTGAATTTAGCACAGATGGCATCAATCAGTACCGTGGCAGCTTATGGATGCACGGAAAGAAAATACAAAAAATACAATGGCCGATCTTCCCCGAGCCTGAATGGCATGAAGCGCCAGAAGCTAAAGGCTCACTAGGAGGCGGCTGTGGTGGGCGCTCTCGCGGCGGATGCAACTCAGGACGCTGTAAATAAGCTAAGATCTCAACGAGTAGAAACCATAAAAAGTAAAGGCACGGCCCCTGAGGGGACGTGCCTTTTCTGTGGTTGTGTAAGCTCATCCTGCTATGCGAGTGCTCCCTGCACCGTCCATGCGTAACTTTGCTCCTGCATCTTCCATGAACCTTTATATCCCTGTACCTAAAGGTACATCTCCATATAACCTTGGTTATCCATTTACCAAGCTTGCTCTTTCCTGAGCGTGTCCGATGTCATCCTTGAGAATCCATTCAACGGCTTTCCTTCGCACTCTACCTTCCTAGGTAGTAAACCTTCCATCCTAGAGTGTTTATCCGCTCCTTGGTAATATCCTTAAGGCATCAATCCATCAACACCAGATTATCCTTACCTTCCCTGTAACATACTTCCTTGTACACCTAAATAATAATTCAAAAGCTAGCTTAAACATCAGCTTAAACATTTACTTAACATACCCCTTAACAATAAAGCGCCCACCATTTCACAGTAAGCCTTTGTACCTAAAGGGAAAAATGTGTTTTAACAACTAAATTTAGGACTGATTTCTCACACATTTGTAAGAGATCTCGCACACCAACTAAGCCGATAATCTTAACTATGACCTTAAACGAAGAAAGGGCGCACCATTCGGCGCGCCCTAGCACAACTTCATTTTAGCTTTCCCGCTATATATATGCGTTCCCTGCATCATCCTTGGTTAACCTGCATCCTGCATCTTCCTTGAAAATCCCTTTTTATCCCTGTACCAAACGTACCAACTCCCTTTATTAGCTAATCCTAAGCTAAATTCCTCTTCCTGAGGTTGTCCTTATTGCATCCTGCAAAACCATTATATTCGGCTAAAACTCGCTATCTCTGCAGGTTTTAACTAAAAAATAATCTCTCTAACAAAAGAGGTGAACGCCATCCTAGCTTCAATCTCTTTATACTTATAAGCTTACAACGACAGCTAACTTTTTATCTGCACCCAAGGTTAAAACACAAACCCGCAACCTATGATTAACACGCGCACAAGGCTATAACCAATTGTAATTAAACGACTTAAAATCAATGTGTAAACAATATCCGTATCTTTCTCAATTTATCTCCCACAACAAGGTGAGAGATCTCGCACAAAAAAGTTATCTCAAAATGAATTTATAAGTGTTTTCTTCGAGTTAAGGCTTGATACAACATGAGCCAATCAGCCATAAAACTGTATAGAGGGTACTTAAACGTTGCAGGGCGATTTTTTTCAAAAACGAAATGGCCAACCCAGGCAAAACCATAACCGATAATTGGCAAGGCCAATAACATCCCCCATCGGGCCGTCAGCAAGCTATAGAAAAGTACGAAAAACACCAAAACACTCCCGATGTAATGTAAGACTCGGCAAGTCTTATCTTGATGTTGTGATAAGTAAAATGGATAAAACTCAGCAAAAGAGGAATAGTATTTATTCATTGACTAAGCCTCTATAGAACAAGAGTTCTCCGCTAACCTTACCGATGCTAAGCTGCTCAATCTTCTCGAAGCCGTGATGAGTAAATAGCGTAATATGAGCCGGATGATTGGCAAAAACCCCTACACCATCGAGATGTGGTTGTTCATCACACCAACTCAGTACTGCATTAACCAGTCGTCCGCCATAGCCCTTGCCCTGTTCATTGTTAGCGATAGCGATGAATTGCAAAATACCGCACTGATTACTGGGTAAATTGTCGATGATCTGGTTTTCTTTATTAATAATTGCTTGAGTTGACTGCCAACCAGTGCTGAGCAACATTTTTAAGCGCCAATGCCAGTATCTCGCCTCCCCTAATGGCACTTGTTGGGTGACGATACAAGCGACCCCCACTAGACGCTCCCCAACAAACATACCGATTAACGCTTGCTCCTGTTGCCACAGTTCATTCAACTCCTCACGGATTGCCCCGCGCAATTTTTGCTCATATTGCGCTTGGTCACCGGTAAAAAGCGTTTCTAAAAAGAATGGGTCATCATGATAAGCGTTATATAGAATAGAAGCGGCAATTCGTAGGTCTTCCGCTGTTAGATAAACAGCGCGGCACTCTTCCATAGCTTGATTCTCCATTTCACATTCCTTGATCTAGCTCACACTCTATCAATGTAACAAGCTTATAAAAAAGTGCAATTAATAATCAATTTAAAGCCTTAATAGCAACGCTTAATCAGCCATACTGGTATTAGAAATATTGCAGACAGCAAGAATATATAAGCCATAATTAAAGGATAGAGTCGCAGAAACGATAGGTACCAAAGTGGACACAACAACAAATGATTTGGCTCATCTGTTTTTACAGCTAGGGCTAGAAAGCGAACAAAGCGCTATTGAAACCTTTATAATGGAGCATTCGCTACCGAGTAAAATGCAGCTACATGAGGCTCCGTTTTGGAATACAGCACAAAAGCATTTTCTCGTAGAATCATTAGCGCAAGATGCCCAGTGGTCAGAAGTAATCGACCATCTGGACACCCTATTAAGAAAGCCTTAGAGAGTGATTAGATCTTACTGTAGGCCATTTGCCCCCAACCAACGACCGCATTGTTACGGATCACCACAGGCGTACATTCATCTTTAGTGGTTTTACCGTCCCCATGGGTACGCTGGGTGCGATAGAACAATACATAAACTTCTTTATCTTGTTGGATATAAGCTTCATTGAAGTCGGCAGTCCCCATTAAGGTGGTCACTTGATCTTTAGACATGCCTAAGGATATTTTTGCTAGGTTATTACGGTTCTTCTCTTGGGTCTTTTCCCATGCGGCATTACTGTCCCATCCAGATTCCCCATCTCCAACATTGACCACGCAGCCCGTTAGCCCTAAGCTTGCAATCCCAAAAAACGCTAAACCTAATAATTTTGTTTTCACTTTAACTTCCTGTATTAACATTGTTTTTAGTTTTACTTAAAAAGCAATTAACATGCCAAGCATCAAGCTACTGTTTTTGTTTGAATTTATTTTAGAGTAGACCTTGGGTATTATACTGTGATTAACAAAAAGACTAACGAGTGAGGAATTTGACTAACCATGAGTCCATTAGAACAAGTACTCAGCGCAGCTAAGAAGATCAGTGATGAAGGTAGAACACCGACCCTCGCACTCGTTAAGAGCAAACTTGGCAGTAACATCCCCATGCCGATACTGATCCAAGGATTACAACAGTTTAAATCCATGAGTGTCGATGATATTAAAACACTATCGGCAGATTGTTCCGTTCAACCTGCAGAGGATGCAGCCGAACAATCTATCGCCGCGAATCAGGCAGATAAAATTACTAGGCTCGAACAGGAGCTTGCCGAATTAAAAGCTGAATTCAACTTGCTGAAAAAGCAGCTAAACAAATTGGAAAAACAGTGTTGCGACACCGAAGGACATAAATAGAATGCATGTGGTTGAGTTAAGATTCGAGTGTTTTGATAACACCACCATTAGCGCCGCAGAGAAAGCCATTAATGGGTTGCTTGAGGCCTATCGCGCCAACGGCCAAGTCCTAGGACGTGAGTTTGCCGTAGCATTCAATGAAGGTGAATTTAGAGTCAGGTTGCTAATGCCAGAAAAGAGCAGTCTCTCAAAACGTTTCAATAGCCCTTGGGTTGATACCGCGCTAAATGAGCTCACCGATGCAAAATTACTGGCGCCACGCGAAAAATATATTGGTCAAGACATCAACTCAGAGGTCTCGAGTCAAGACACCCCGAGCTGGCAGCTACTATATACCAGTTATGTCCATATGTGCTCGCCTCTGCGAAACGGCGATACTTTGCAGCCCATACCTCTGTATCACATTCCGCCGACCGCCAATGGCGATCATAAGCGTTTAATCCGCTGGCAAACAGAATGGCAGGCCTGTGATGAACTACAGATGGCTGCCGCCACAAAAGCAGAGTTTGCCGCGCTAGAGGAGCTAACCAGTCACCAGAGTGATCTATTCAGACGCGGCTGGGATCTGCGCGGAAGAGTCGAGTATTTAACGAAGATCCCGACCTACTATTACCTATACCGTGTTGGTGGTGAGAGCCTTGCGGCGGAAAAGCAGCGTCCCTGCCCTAAATGCGGCAGCAAAGAGTGGCTTCTGGACGAGCCCTTATTAGATATGTTTCACTTTCGCTGCGAGACTTGCCGCATAGTGTCGAATATCTCATGGGATCATCTATAAGACTCTATAGTTTCCTTATATAACGCCTTCCCACACAATAACGTCCTCATAAAAAATGGCTCAATCAATATTGAGCCATTTTTTTATTACATCTAACGCATCAATTATTTGCCACGCAAATTGCGCCACATCAACTTCATTCGCTGCCAAATACCTGGGTGATCTAGCTCAGGCATAGACTCCTCTATCGGTTTAACTGGCGGCGTGACTCTTGGCGTGAGTAAACCAATAAATTCATCTAGCGATTCAGCAAGCTTAGTGCTTTGAACCTCGCCTGGGATCTCAACCCAAACACTGCCATCGGCATTATTCACGGTTAGCATCTTATCTTCATCATCTAAAACACCGATAAACCAGGTTGGCTCCTGCTTAAGCTTTTTCTTCATCATCAAATGGCCGATGATATTTTGCTGCAGGTACTCAAAATCGGTTTGGTTCCACACTTGGATAAGTTCACCGCTCCCCCACTCTGAGTCAAAGAATAGTGGTGCAGAAAAGTGACGACCATAAAAAACATTGATCTCAGGTGAAAGGGTCAATTCAAGCGCCGTTTCGACGTTATCAAACTGACCCGGTGTTTGACGAACGACCGCTTGCCAAAACACGGCTCCATCACTATCCATTTTGCCTACAACACAGTCAGACTCTTGCTCTTGGGCATAATATCGTGGCTGCTCGCCAAGTTTATCCACGTAGGCTTGTTGATATTTAGATAAAAAAAGATCTAAAGCGGGTAAAGAAGACACTGAAGACAGTTCCAAATCAGTTATAATAGGGGTCTATTTTGACATGGAAACCGTATTGATGACACAACATCATGATCCCTATAGTAACGCCCCCGAACTTTCTGAATTAACATTAGGAAAGTCGACTGGTTATCAAGAGCAGTATGATGCATCTTTACTTCAAGGCGTACCGCGTAAATTAAACCGTGATGCAATAGGCCTGACTCACGAGTTGCCGTTTCATGGCTGTGATATCTGGACTGGATACGAGCTCTCTTGGCTCAATGCCAAAGGCAAACCTATGGTGGCTATTGCCGAGTTCAGCCTAAGTTTTGATAGTAAAAACCTGATTGAGTCTAAGTCATTCAAGCTGTATTTAAACAGCTACAATCAGACTCGATTCGATAGTGCGCAAGCGGTACAAGAAAGACTGACCCAAGACTTAAGTGCCTGCGCCGATGGTGAAGTAACCGTAAAAGTCATCGAGCCAAAGCAGTTCCACCACCAGCGAATTGTTGAGCTCCCAGGGACTTGCATCGATGATCTGGATATTGAGATTGATGACTATAGTTTCAATCCGGACTACTTAGTAGATAGCGTCGATAATAAAGCGATTGTCGCTGAGACGCTGACATCTAACTTGCTAAAGTCAAACTGCTTGATCACCTCACAGCCCGATTGGGGCACGGTAATGATCCGCTATCAGGGTCCTAAGATTGATCGTGAAAAGTTACTCAGATATCTCATCTCATTTAGACAGCATAACGAGTTCCACGAGCAGTGTGTTGAGCGGATTTTCGTTGACCTTAAACGTTTCTGCCAATGTGCCAAACTTACAGTTTATGCCCGTTATACCCGCCGCGGCGGTTTAGATATCAACCCATATCGTAGCGACTTTGAACACCCAGCCGAGAATCAACGTCTCGCTAGGCAGTAACCAAGCCGCAAAAATACCTGTAGCGCTCTGCATTACAGGTATTTTTTTAGCTCGCATTCAAGACTAAAACCTTGGGTTACTCCGCAGTGCTATCGCTTGATTGAGCAACTTCCTTAGCCAAAGATTAGCTGGATTCTGCTGTAGCTTATGACTCCATACCATATGATATTCGATAGGCTCGACTGCAAAAGGCAGCTCAAATACCTGTAAGCCAAACATCTGTGCATACTCATCGGAATAAGACTTAGACGCAATAGCCAAGGCATCACTTTTAGAGGCCAAGGCCATCATACTTAAAATTGACGATTGCTCGCTATGCATCTTACGCGCCGGTAATACCTGCTTGGTTAATAGGTCGGCGACGCTTAAATTACCCCGGCGCATCTTAAAAATGATGTGTTTCTCATTAAAGTACTGCTCTTGTGTGATAGCGCCTTTTATACGCGGATGGTTTTTTCTGGCCACACACACCAGTTTATCTTTCATCACCTTTTCACTCTTAAAAGAGCTCGATTCAGGCAACCAAATATCCAGTGCTAAGTCGACTTTTTCAAGTTGCAGATCCATCTGCAACTCCTCTTCAATTAATGGTGGCTCGCGAAACACGATACTAATCGACAACGTCTCGAGTAAGTGCTCAACGACTCCCTGTAATAAGAGAATCGCCGATTCACTGGCATACACATAGAAGGTACGTTCACTGGTGCTGGCTTCAAATACCTCAAAGCTCGAAGCAACCTGTTCGATTTCAGATACCGGACTCGCTAACTGCTGATACAAGTTCATCGCACTCGCCGTTGGCTTAACGCCTCTGCCAACACGAATAAACAGCTCCTCTCCCACCGATAGCTTAAGGCGTGCAATAGCGTTGCTCACCGATGACTGAGTCAGGTCTAATTCCTCGGCCGCGCGGCTAAATGACGAGGTACGATATACCGCAGTAAAAATGCGGAACAGATTAAGATCGAATGACTTTTGCTGTGACATAAATAATTCCGCTTACTGCTAATAATGGCCACTATAATATTCATATTATAAATATTAAAAGTAAAGTCTACGCTAATTATTAATCGAGTTCCCCTCGCTATACTGGCCACATTCAATCGAGCAGCATTCAGAAAAAGACGCCTATTAGCATTAATTTATCGGCGAATTCTGAGACGTAATGCTTTGAACCGACTTAATTTACTAAGGAAAACTCATGAAGCAGACTCTACTTGCCATCTCAATCGTGTCAATTTTCTCGTTTAATGCCGCTGCAGCCCAGCATGAACATGATCACATCACTGTGCATTACCAAGGTAAAGATGCCACCGAGCACACCATTGCCCATAACCAAGCCGTAGCGGCTACCCTTAACTTTGCCGATACGCGAGCTTTCGAGCAATCCTCCAAGAACCTTATCGCTAAGTTTGATAAGGCAACAGCGGATATTCTAAGAGCCGAGTTTGCCTTTATCAGCGACAAGACACCTGACTCTGTGAACCCATCACTCTATCGTCAGGCTCAGCTTAATATGGTGCCTAATGGCCTATATAAGGTCAGCGATGGGATCTATCAGGTTCGCGGTACAGACTTGTCTAACTTAACCCTTATTCGCAGTGATAACGGCTGGATTGCCTATGATGTGCTGCTCACTAAAGAGGCGGCCAAAGCATCGCTACAGTTTGCCCTAAAGAATCTGCCTAAAGATGGCGACTTACCTGTGGTTGCCATGATCTACTCCCATAGCCACGCCGACCACTTTGGTGGCGCTCGCGGCGTACAAGAGATGTTCCCTAACGTCAAAGTCTACGGCTCAGATAACATCACCAAAGAGATTGTCGATGAAAACGTGCTCGCCGGTAACGCCATGAGTCGCCGCGCTGCCTACCAATATGGTGCAACTTTGGGCAAACATGATCACGGTATTGTCGATGCCGCATTAGGTAAGGGCTTATCGAAAGGTGAGATCACCTATGTGGCGCCGGACTACACCTTAAACGGTGAAGGCAAGTGGGAAACCCTCACCATAGATGGCCTAGAGATGGTGTTTATGGATGCATCAGGCACCGAAGCTGAGTCTGAGATGATCACCTATATTCCATCGAAAAAAGCGCTTTGGACTGGAGAGCTCACCTATCAGGGTATGCATAACATCTACACTCTGCGCGGTGCAAAAGTGCGTGATGCACTTAAGTGGTCGAAAGACATTAACGAGATGATTAATGCCTTTGGTGACGATGTTGAAGTACTGTTTGCATCCCACTCGGCGCCTGTCTGGGGCAATCAAGATATCAATGAGTTCCTGCGCTTACAGCGTGATAACTACGGTTTAGTTCACAACCAAACACTAAGACTGGCTAACGATGGTGTCGGTATTCAGGATATCGGCGATGCGATTCAAGACACGATTCCAGAGTCTATCTATAAGACCTGGCACACTAATGGTTATCACGGTACCTATAGCCATAACGCTAAGGCGGTGTATAACAAGTACCTAGGTTACTTCGACATGAATCCAGCCAACCTAAACCCGCTGCCAACCAAGCAAGAATCCGTAAAGTTTGTCGAATATATGGGCGGCGCAGATGCGGCGGTAAAACGCGCTAAAGATGACTACGCTCAAGGTGAATATCGCTTCGTGGCAACGGCATTGAACAAGGTGGTAATGGCCGAGCCTGAAAATGATGAGGCGCGCCAACTGCTGGCCGACACTTACGAGCAACTCGGGTATCAATCTGAAGGCGCGGGTTGGAGAAACATCTATCTTACTGGCGCTCAAGAGTTAAGGGTCGGAATTCAAGCTGGCGCGCCTAAAACCGCATCGGCAGATGTGATTAGTGAAATGGATATGCCAACACTGTTCGATTTCCTTGCGGTAAAAATCGACAGCCAAGTCGCCGCCAAACAAGGATTCGTTAAGATGAATATCATCACTCCTGACACCAAAGATATTCTCTATATTGAGCTAAGTAACGGCAACTTAAGTAATGCAGTGGTCAATAAGGAGCAGAAAGCGGATGCCAACCTCATCGTCAACAAGGCCGATGTGAATCGTATTTTGCTTGGGCAAACTACGCTTAAAGCCTTATTAGCAAGCGGCGATGCTAAGCTAACTGGAGATAAAGAAGCCTTTGGCAAAATTGCCGATAGCATGGTGGAGTTCAACCCTGCCTTTGAGATAGTGCCAACGCCGGTGAAATAGCACTCTAATTCTCTTCACAAACAAAACGGGGCGCTTAATGCGCCCCGTTTTATTATTCGCGATTAAGCATTAACGGTTATTAAATCCTTTCTAATAGTATTTTCAAGTCGACCTTCATCGCCTTGATCCTTGCTTGCTGGCACTGGCCTACACTGATCGCAAACCGGTAATTATCATCCAAGTGCCCGAGCCAGCAGTGCCAATTTACAGCACCTTTCATCTGCGCCAAGAGCTGTTCGCCCGCAACTTGCTCCCTATTCTCTTGCAGTGTAAAGAGGCCAATGTTTTGCTTAAGGCGTATAGGAGAGGTACCTAGCTCACTCGTGATGGAATCAGCTGAGGGAGTAACACTTTGAATAACATCAAGCTCGAGCGAAGTCTCAATTAAAGAAGAGAAGTCAAAGGCAAAAGATTTAAGCGATAGCGCTAAGCCCAACCCCTTAGCTTTAATGTAGGACTCTTTTAACGCCCATAGATCGAAGAAACGTTCTCGCTGCAACTCAGTTGGCAATGCCAGTAACGCCGCTTTCTCTGGCTCAGAGAAGTAATGGCTAAGAATCGAGTGAATATTGGTACTCTCACGGCAACGCTCAACGTCGACACCAAGCTCTAACTCGTTTGCGTCAACGCAGAAATCGATATTGCCATGACTAGAACGCTGTTTGCAGATCCCAACAACCAGCCAACCACCGCTATGGCTTATATTAAAGTGGATCCCGGTTTGCAAAAATTGCGCTTCGCTTAATCTAGGCTTACCTTTGTCACCATACTCGAAGCACCACTCACTTGGATGAATAGCGCCATGCAAAGACAAGAGTGCTCGCAAGTAACCTCTCACCATCAAGGCTTGCTCTTTAGCTTCTGGCTTGATGTAGCGGTTAACTTTATCGATTTCACCCTGAGGAAGCCAAGTGCGGATTAAGGCTGCAGACTCACTATCAAGATCAGCAATGTTTAACGGGCAAAAATAGAGTTTTATTGCAGTAAATTCAGACAAGACAAGCTCAAATATGCATTTAGGTATAGGAGCTATTGTGGCCTGTTTTAATTAAAAACAACAGCCACAAACTCAAATGGCACCACAATAGCTCAATAACAAAACCTTTCTATTAACTCATCAATGTAGCCTGTACTCTATCGGGAACCACGTCATAACGACTAAAGCTCATCGAGAACTGGCCCTCTCCTCCCGTCATCGATTTTAGCCGAGTCGAGTAGTCAGCAACATTCGCAAGCGGCGCTTCTACAGTTACCTCAACCATGCCGTTGGTTTGCGCCTGAGTACCACACACCATGCCTCTAGACGCACTGATATCACCAGTGATCTCCCCTACATAGCCCTGCTCTACGCATATTTGCATATCGACAACAGGCTCAAGGATCACAGGTTGTGCCGAAGTAACAGCCTCCATAAAGGCTCGCTTGCCCGCCATGACAAATGCTATCTCCTTCGAGTCGACACTATGGTGCTTACCGTCTAATACCGTGACTTTAATATCCTGCATTGGGAAGCCACCCAAGCCACCTGCTAACATGGCCTCACGCACGCCTTTCTCTACCGCTGGGATATACTGGCTTGGCACAGAACCGCCAACTACTTTACTGACAAACTCAAAACCTTGGCCACGAGCCAACGGCTCAACCATCAATTCGACTTCACCAAATTGCCCAGAGCCTCCAGATTGCTTCTTATGACGATAACGGGACTTCGCCTCAGCCATAATCGTTTCTCGATATGGCACGGCAGGAATTTCGGTTTCCATATCCACATTAAACACAGTTTGGGCCTTTTCTAGCGCAATTTGCAGATGTAGATCTCCCTGTCCTTGAAGCAGCGTTTGTCCCTGCACTTCGCCTCGAGTCACGTGTAAACTGGGATCTTCAGCCACCAGCTTATTTAATACCTCAGATAGCTTTTGTTCGTCTCCACGGCGTTTAGGTGAAACCGCTAGGCCAAAAATAGGCTGAGGTAGCGCGTTCTCTGGCATATGAAAATCATCTTCATCATGGCTATCGTGCAGCACAGCGCCTATCTCTAATTCATCGACTTTCGCAATTGCATAGATATCTCCCGGTATCGCTTGAGCCACATCAATCTGCTTCTCACCTTGCAATTTAATCAAATGAGCCACTTTAAATGGTTTACGTCCTTGGCCGATATACAGCTTCATTCCCACATCAATCGTGCCTTGATATAAGCGAAATACGCCCATTCGTCCAAAAAATGGGTCCACTGCGACCCTAAATACGTGGGCGAGTACATGCTCGTTAGGACTCTGATTGACTGTGACAGCTTTAGCGCTGTCGCCAAAACCTTTTACAAATTTCGGTGGGTTCGCCTCTAGAGGGTTGGGCATTAACTTAACAAGGATCTCTAACAGTGAACTGATCCCGATCTCTTTTTCGGCGCTGGTAAAGCAAACTGGGACTAAGTGGCCTAAACGCAAAGCCGTTTCGAGCGGGGCATGAAGCTGCTCTGGGGTTAACGATTCACCCTGCTCAAGATAGAGCTCCATTAGTTGCTCATCTTCTTCAAGCACGGTATCGACTAACTGATCTCGCGCAGCTTCAGCGCCAATAAAAGCAGTTTGAGCTTGGGGGTCACAATGTAAATAGCAATCTACCACACCATCACCCGCAACATTTGGCAGGTTAACCGGTAAACATCGCTGCCCAAACTGTGCTTGAATCTCTTGTAGCAAAGGCGCTAACGCCGACTCATTGCCATCAATATGATTAATAACGATGAGCACTGCTTTACCTTGACTGCGGGCGGCCTCAAAGGCTCTTTTGGTTATCGCCTCTATGCCAACACCTGCGTGGATCACTAGTACAACGGACTCGACACCAGGCAGCGGTAACAAGGCTCGACCAAAAAAATCCGGTAATCCGGGAGTGTCTATTATATTGATATGGTGGTTGGCGTAATCGAGATTGAGGAATGAAGGTTCTAAACTATGGCGGTGGGRTTTTTCTTGGGCGGTAAAGTCAGCGTGATTTGTGCCTTTATCGACCCTGCCTTTTAGTGTTATCGCCTCTGCACGAAAAAGAAGCGCCTCTAACAGAGAGGATTTTCCAGATCCAGTGTGTCCGAGCACAGCCAAGTTTCGGATTTGCTCAGTAGTAAATTCAGCCATCTTGGCCTCCTTTTTTTTACATTATTTAGTCAATCCATTTTCAATTTGCAATCTTCATTGAGCGAATTCTAATCAGTATAGACCTCTGTAAACTGGTAATATTTGAGCTAGATCACTCTTTTAATTAACAGCTAAAAGTAAGCCTCAAAACAACATCTTAGCTTACAAGTGTTCACCCAATCTGGTCATATCAGTAATTAATAAGTCCCAGGTGATTGTATTGCCACACAGGCTCAGGTAGTCTGCTCAGCCACTAGCCAAAAAACAGCGACTTTATTGAGATAGGCAGAGACCTAAGGTGCAGTGAGCACAAGCGCCGTCGCCAATGAGTCCCAACAGATTATTAACGGGTAGCCGCTAAACTGATGGTAAAAACAAGCAGTCGACACTTAGGGGAAGCAAACAACAACCCGAATGAGTGTACGCAAACTGAGACGGAAGCTAGGCATAGCAATGCCACTACGACCCCAGAGATGCGCCGATTCATCCAAGAGTCGGAGCTCAGTGTCAGTCAATTATCAAAGATACTGAATATCAGTGAAGCTACCGTTCGCAAATGGCGCAAACGCGACTCTGTCGAAAACTGCCCCAATACGCCCCACCACCTCAATACCACGTTGACCCCCCTGCA
Source organism: Shewanella sp. Isolate13 (assembly GCF_022398325.1). Lineage (GTDB taxonomy): Bacteria > Pseudomonadota > Gammaproteobacteria > Enterobacterales > Shewanellaceae > Shewanella. The sequence goes on along the minus strand of NZ_JAKEVD010000015.1, from coordinate 26,427 downwards.
AGAGTACGTGGTGGTTGGACTGCGTTATCAGCTAAAGATGCCTTTAGATAAGCTGTTAAAAGCCACACAACAATTTATTAATCCGAATGTGTCCCGCTCTGGACTCGCAAGGTGTTTGAAGCGTTACGGGGTTTCAAGGATTAGCGATATTGAAAGCCCCCATGTACCGATGCGCTATTTTAATCAGATCCCCGTCACCCAAGGCAGCGATGTACAAACCTACACCTTGCACTATGAGACACTGGCTAAAACTTTAGCCCTGCCTAACAATGACGGCGACAATGTGGTTCAGGTGGTTTCACTCACCATTCCCCCAAAACTGACCGAAGAAACACCCAGTTCAATTTTGCTCGGAATCGATCCCCATAGTGATTGGATCTATCTCGACATCTATCAAGACGGTAACACCCAAGCGACCAATCGTTACATGGCCTATGTGCTTAAACATGGGCCGTTCCATCTACGAAAGTTACTCGTGCGTAACTATCACACTTTCTTACAGCGCTTTCCTGGTGCGACGCCAAATCGCCACACCTCAAAAGAAGTGCCTAAAACAAACAACAAGACGCCTGACACTCAGGCACCCAGCGGAGACTCATAATGAGCCAGACCTCTAAACCTACAAAGTCAGCTAAAACGACTGAGCAAGCACAAGACTCACAAGCTGATTCACGCTTAAATAAACGCCTTAAAGATATGCCCATCGCCATCGTTGGCATGGCAAGTATCTTTGCTAACTCTCGTTACTTAAATAAATTTTGGGATCTTATCAGCGAGAAAATCGATGCCATCACCGAATTGCCATCGACTCACTGGCAACCAGAAGAGTATTACGATGCCGATAAGAGCACCCCAGACAAGAGTTACTGTAAGCGCGGTGGCTTCTTACCTGACGTTGACTTCAACCCAATGGAATTTGGTCTGCCGCCAAATATCTTAGAGTTAACCGACTCATCACAGCTACTGTCACTGATTGTCGCTAAAGAAGTGCTTGCCGATGCTAACCTGCCTGAAGGTTACGACAGAGATAAGATTGGTATTACCCTAGGTGTAGGCGGTGGTCAAAAAATCAGCCACAGCCTAACGGCCCGTCTGCAGTACCCTGTACTGAAGAAAGTCTTCGCCAACAGCGGCATTAGTGATGAAGACAGTGAAATGTTGATCAAGAAGTTCCAAGATCAATACGTACACTGGGAAGAAAACTCGTTTCCTGGCTCCTTAGGTAACGTCATTGCCGGACGTATCGCCAACCGTTTCGATTTCGGTGGCATGAACTGTGTGGTCGATGCCGCCTGTGCAGGCTCACTCGCCGCTATGCGCATGGCACTGACCGAACTGACCGAAGGCCGCTCTGAGATGATGATCACAGGTGGTGTCTGTACCGATAACTCACCATCTATGTACATGAGTTTCTCTAAGACTCCCGCCTTTACCACTAACGAAACCATTCAACCATTTGATATCGACTCAAAAGGCATGATGATCGGTGAAGGTATCGGCATGGTGGCGCTAAAACGCCTTGAAGATGCTGAGCGTGATGGCGATCGTATCTACTCGGTCATTAAAGGCATTGGCGCATCGTCAGATGGTAAGTTCAAGTCTATCTATGCGCCACGACCAGAAGGTCAAGCCAAAGCGCTAAACCGTGCCTATGATGATGCAGGTTTTGCACCGCATACACTAGGGCTTATTGAAGCACACGGTACAGGTACCGCGGCTGGCGATGCCGCCGAATTTGCCGGCCTTTGCTCAGTATTTCGTGACGAGAACGACACTAAGCAACACATTGCCCTTGGCTCAGTAAAATCGCAAATTGGTCACACTAAGTCGACTGCGGGTACTGCAGGCTTGATCAAGGCGGCACTGGCGTTGCATCACAAGGTATTGCCGCCGACCATTAACGTCAGCCAGCCAAGCCCTAAGCTTGATATCGAGAACTCACCATTTTACCTAAATACTGAAACACGCCCATGGCTGCCTCGTGTCGATGGTACGCCGCGCCGTGCAGGTATTAGCTCATTTGGTTTTGGTGGCACTAACTTCCATTTCGTATTGGAAGAGTACAACAGCGAACATAGCCGCACCGATAGTGAAAAAACTAAGTATCGCCAGCGTCAAGTTGCACAAAGCTTCTTAGTGAGCGCCAGCGATAAAGCTGCGCTAATAAATGAGCTAAACACACTCGCTGCAACAGCAACGCAAGCTGACTTTATCTTAAAAGATGCGGCTACTAACTACCCACTACGTGAACTTGAAGCAAATGCGCCACGTATCGGCTTAGTAGCAAATAACAGTGAAGAGCTCGTCAACCAAATCAAGCAAGCCATCACTAAGCTTGAATCGAGTGATACCAACTGGCAGTTACCGGGTGGCACTAGCTACCGCGCGTCAGCCATTGAGGGCAAAGTCGCCGCGCTGTTTGCTGGTCAAGGTTCGCAATACCTCAACATGGGTCGAGAGCTTGCCTGTTACTACCCAGAGATGCGTCAGCAATTTGTAACGGCAGACAAGGTCTTTGCCGCAAATGATAAGACGCCGCTTTCACAGACGCTTTACCCAAAGCCGGTATTTAATAAAGACGATCTTAAAGCGCAAGAAGCGATTCTGACCAATACCGCCAACGCCCAGAGTGCCATCGGCGCGATCTCTATGGGTCAATATGCGCTATTTACTGCGGCCGGTTTTAATGCCGACATGGTAGCGGGACATAGCTTTGGTGAGTTGAGTGCATTGTGCGCAGCAGGCGTTATCTCAGCAGAAGATTACTACAAGCTCGCCTTCGCCCGTGGTGATGCCATGGCGACTAAAGCAGAAGCTAAAGATGGTGTTGAGGCCGATGCTGGCGCGATGTACGCCATCATTACTAAAACAGCAGACGATCTTGAAGCGCTTGAAGCGACTATCGCCAAGTTTGATGGCGTTAAAGTGGCTAACTATAACGCGCCGACTCAATCTGTCATTGCAGGCCCAACGGCTACGACAGCTGATGCGGCTAAAGCCCTTAGCGAGCTTGGTTACAAGGCAATTAACCTACCTGTATCAGGCGCCTTCCATACTGAGCTTGTGGGTCATGCTCAGGCACCATTTGCTAAAGCCATCGATGCCGCCAAGTTTACTAAAGCCAGCCGCGCACTTTACTCAAACGCAACCGGCACACTTTATGAAAGCACTGCCGCGAAGATTAAAGCCTCATTTAAGAAACATATGCTTCAATCGGTACGCTTTACGGCGCAGCTTGAAGCTATGTATGACGCGGGGGCGCGAGTCTTTGTTGAGTTCGGTCCAAAGAACATCTTACAGAAGTTGGTACAGGGCACACTGGCAGACAAAACAAATGAAGTTTGCACTATTTCAATCAACCCAAGCCCTAAAGGCGATAGCGATCTACAGCTTAAGCAAGCCGCAGTTCAGTTAGCCGTTGCCGGGATCCAGCTTGACAATATCGATCCGTATCAAGCCGATATCGCTGCACCTGAGAAAAAGTCACCAATGAGCATCTCGCTTAATGCTGTCAACCATATCAGCAAGGCGACACGCGCTAAGATGGCCAAATCCTTAGAGACAGGCATCATCACCTCGCAAATTGAGCGAGTGGTTGAAGAGAAAGTCATTGAGGTGGAAAAAGTTGTTGAAGTCGAAAAAATTATCGAAAAAGTCGTTGAAGTTGAGAAGATTGTTGAGGTAGCAACCCCAGTCCAATCTGATTCAGTTCAAGCCAATTCAGTTATAGAGTCAGGTATAGAGAGTCAAATCGTGTCTAAAGACAGCAAGCCATCTGCGGCGCTTAATATTGGTAGTGATGCACTGAGCAACTTCTTTGCCGCTCAACAGCAAGCTGCCCAGCTTCATCAGCAGTTCCTAGAGATCCCGCAGCAATATGGCGAGACCTTCACCACCTTGATGACAGAGCAAACTAAGCTGGCAGGTTCGGGGATTGCGATCCCAGAGAGCCTACAACGCTCAATGGAGCAGTTCCACCAGCTACAAGCTCAAACACTACAAAGCCACACTCAATTCCTTGAGATGCAAGCCGGTAGCAACATAGCAGCGCTAAACCTACTCAATGGTAGCCAAGCGACTTATGCGCCTGTGATTGAGAATAAAGTCATTCAAACTGAAGTGAATCAAAAGGATACCGTTGAACAGCCTGCAACTATTGCAGCGCCAGTACAACCAACACCTGTAGCAGCAGCGCCTCAAGTGAGCCATCAAACTGCGCCAGCACAAACAGCTGTTGCACCTGTAAAAGTTGAAGCGACTGTTTCAGCCCAAGTGGTGGCCCCAGTAACTACAACCGTGACAAGCAATAGCGGCTTATCAGCAGAGACAGCCTTGAGCGCGCAAACAGCCTTGAGCGCGACAAAGGTGCAAGCCACCATGTTAGAAGTGGTTGCCGAGAAGACGGGCTACCCGACTGAGATGCTTGAGCTTGAGATGGATATGGAAGCCGATCTAGGTATCGACTCTATCAAGCGCGTAGAAATTCTTGGCACAGTACAAGATGAGCTACCGGGTCTGCCAGAGCTAAGCCCAGAAGATCTAGCCGAGTGCCGCACCCTTGGCGAAATCGTTAGCTACATGAACTCTAAACTATCTACAACTGCCGCCGAGGCGCCTCAAGCCGCTACGACTCCTGTAGCGAATGGCCTCTCTGCGGACAAGGTACAGGCTACTATGATGTCTGTGGTTGCCGAGAAGACGGGCTACCCGACTGAAATGCTTGAGCTTGAGATGGATATGGAAGCCGACTTGGGTATCGATTCCATCAAGCGCTTAGAAATTCTTGGCACGGTACAAGATGAACTTCCTGGTCTGCCTGAGCTAAGCCCTGAAGATTTAGCCGAGTGTCGTACCCTTGGCGAAATCGTGGCGTACATGAACTCTAAGCTGGCTGATGGCTCTGCTAATACAAGAGCAGCTGATGGCTCTAAGCAGTCTCATACAAGTGCCGCTGCGGCACCTCAAGCAACTACGACTCCTGTAGCGAATGGTCTCTCAGCTGACAAGGTACAGGCTACTATGATGTCAGTGGTTGCCGAGAAGACGGGTTACCCAACAGAGATGCTTGAGCTTGAGATGGATATGGAAGCCGACTTAGGTATCGACTCTATCAAGCGTGTAGAGATTCTTGGCACGGTACAAGATGAGCTACCGGGCCTACCTGAGCTTAATCCTGAAGATTTAGCCGAGTGTCGTACCCTTGGCGAAATCGTGGCGTACATGAACAGCAAACTCTCTACAAGTGCCGCTGAAGGCTCTGCTGTTTCATCTGCTCCAGCTGAAACAGCCATGAGCTCGCAAACAGCCTTGAGCGCAGAAAAAGTACAAGCAACAATGATGTCAGTGGTTGCCGAAAAGACGGGGTACCCAACAGAGATGCTTGAACTGAGCATGGATATGGAAGCCGATTTAGGTATCGATTCTATCAAGCGTGTAGAAATTCTTGGCACGGTACAAGATGAGCTTCCGGGCCTACCTGAGCTTAATCCTGAAGATTTAGCCGAGTGTCGTACTCTTGGCGAAATCGTGGCGTACATGAACAGCAAACTCTCTACAAGTACCGCTGCTGTGACTCCTGCAGAGAATGGTCTCTCTGCGGACAAGGTACAGGCTACTATGATGTCTGTGGTTGCCGACAAAACCGGCTACCCGACTGAGATGCTTGAGTTAAGCATGGATATGGAAGCCGACTTGGGTATCGACTCTATCAAGCGTGTAGAAATTCTTGGCACGGTACAAGATGAGCTACCGGGTCTACCTGAGCTTAATCCTGAAGATTTAGCCGAGTGCCGTACCCTTGGCGAAATCGTGGCGTACATGAACAGCAAACTCTCTACAAGTGCCGCTGAAGGCTCTGCTGTTTCATCTGCTCCAGCTGAAACAGCCTTGAGCTCGCAAACAGCCCTGAGCGCAGAAAAAGTCCAAGCGACTATGATGTCAGTGGTTGCCGAGAAGACGGGTTACCCAACTGAAATGCTTGAACTGAGCATGGATATGGAAGCCGACTTGGGTATCGACTCTATCAAGCGTGTAGAAATCCTTGGCACGGTACAAGATGAGCTACCGGGTCTACCTGAGCTTAATCCTGAAGATCTTGCTGAGTGTCGCACCCTTGGTGAGATCGTTAGCTATATGAACTCTAAGCTGGCTGATGGCTCTAACCTCTCCACAGGCGCTGCGGCTCTTAATGTTAGCACAGCTGTATCAGGTGCAGTTAAGTCAGTAGCCGAGACGATCACCTCTTCTCTAGCACTTCCTCCTCACAGCGAGGTAGCGCTAAAAAAGCTTAATGCGGCGGACAAACTAGAAAACTGTTTCGCCGCAGATAGCACGCTTGTGATCAATGACGATGGTCATAACGCTGGCGTTCTTGCAGAGAAACTGATTAAACAGGGTCTAAAAGTTGCCGTTGTGCGTCTAGCTGAAGGTCAGCCACAATCGCCACTTTCAAGTGATGTTGCCAGCTTTGAGCTTGCATCAAGCAAAGAGTCAGAGCTTGAAGCCAGTATTACAGCGGTTATCGCTCAAATTGAAACACAAGTTGGCACTATTGGCGGCTTCATCCACCTACAACCTGAAGTCAGCGTCACTGAGCAGGCAGCTGTAAACCTAAATGCGCAAAGCTTTACCCATGTTAGCCATGCGTTTTTATGGGCAAAACTGTTACAACCAAAGCTAGTACAAGCACAGCAGGTTGCAGCAAGTGATGCTCGCCGCTGCTTTGTTACTGTGAGCCGTATCGATGGTGGCTTTGGTTACCTAAATACCGATGCGCTTAAAGATGCCGAGCTAAACCAGGCAGCGCTTGCAGGTTTAACCAAAACCCTAAGCCATGAGTGGCCGCAGGTCTTCTGCCGTGCAATCGATGCAGCTGCAAACTTAGATGCAACCCATCTTAGCGATGCGATCACAAGCGAACTGTTCGACAGTCATGTTCAGCTGCCAGAAGTGGGTCTCTCACTCGATACTAACGGTCATGTTGCACGTGCAACCCTGATTGCAGGTGATGCGAGCAACAAACATGCTGCAGCGTCACTTAATAGTTCAGATAAAATACTGGTGACCGGTGGCGCAAAAGGTGTGACTTTCGAATGTGCCCTTGCATTAGCCAAGCGTACTCAGTCTCACTTTATCCTAGCAGGCCGTAGCGAACTACTTGCTATACCCGCATGGGCTGAAAACAAGCAAATTAGCGAGCTAAAGCCCGCTGCCATTGCCCACATCATCTCAACAGGCAATAAGCCGACCCCTAAACAGGTTGAAGGCTTAGTCTGGACGGTAAAGAGCTCAATCGAGATCAACACTGCCCTTGAAGCTTTTGCCCAAGTTGGCGCAAGTGCTGAATATGTCAGCATGGATGTGACCGACACGAGTGCTATCACAGCAGCCCTAAATGGTCGCTCAAATGAGATAACAGGTCTTATCCACGGTGCTGGCGTATTGGCTGACAAGCATATTCAGGATAAGACGATAGAAGAGTTAGCTCGCGTCTACGGCACTAAGGTTAACGGCCTTAAGGCTCTACTTGCAGCACTCGACTCAAGCAAATTGAAACTACTCGCGATGTTCTCATCTGCAGCCGGCTTCTACGGCAACACAGGTCAGAGCGATTACGCCATGTCAAACGACATCCTTAACAAGGCAGCACTGCAGTTCACTGCTCGCAATCCACAGGCTAAAGTGATGAGCTTTAACTGGGGACCTTGGGATGGCGGCATGGTGACCGATGCGCTTAAGAAGATGTTTACCGAGCGTGGCGTATACGTTATCCCACTACAGGCTGGGGCTGAGCTATTTGCAACCCAACTGCTCAGTGAAACTGGCGTGCAGCTGCTGATCGGTACTTCGATGCAAGGCGGTGCTGATACAAATAACGCTGAAGGCTCAAACAAAGCTGAAGGCTCTTCTGTAAAAAAGCTTAATGCGGGTGAGGTGCGAAACGCATCGCGCCCGCTAGCGCCTGTCTTGTTAACTTCTACGACGTTAACAAGAGCCTTAAACCCTAATGCGATGGGCTTTATCCAAGACCACCGCATTAGCGGTAACCCTGTGCTCCCCACTGTATGCGCAATTCAGTGGATGCGCGAGGCAGCGAGTGAGATGCTAGGCGACCAAGTTAAAGTGCTCGATTACAAGCTACTTAAAGGGATCATCTTCGATAGCAATGATATTCAAGAGATAACGCTAGAGTTGACACCTATAGAGAACGAGCCCTCAGCGGCAGTTGTAAATGGTGAGTCTACTGCGGGTGACGCTCCAAAGTTGCAGGCTCTGATCTCTCAGCAAGGACGCCCGCAATATAAGGCGAGCCTAGTCAGTGCTGAGGGCAACCTTGATGCTGCATCTAAATCGTTCGCAGCGCTTGGGGATGCCGTCACATCGGCTAATGAACTTTACAGCAACGGTACCCTATTCCACGGGCCACGTTTGCAAGGCATAAAGCAAGTATTTAACTTTGATGACAAAGGTCTGCTAGCCAGTTGTCAACTACCACAGGTGAGTGACAGTGATTGCGGCCAGTTTGTGGCAACAACGCATATCGGCGGCAGTCAGCCGTTTGCTGAAGATCTGCTGTTACAGGCGATGCTGGTATGGGCAAGGCTTAAGTACGGGGCGGCGAGTCTGCCCTCTGCTATTGGCGAGTTTATCTCACACAAGCCGCTGGCATTTGGTGACAAAGGAATGCTGGAGCTAGAGGTCGTTAAGACAAGTGCTCGTTCACTTGAGGCTAATGTTGCGCTTTATCATGAAAATGGTGAGCTTAGCGCGATGATGAAAGGGGCGAAAGTCACAATCAGCAAGAACCTCAACAGTGCTTTTTTGAATGAAACAGCCATGAGCGCCTCGGGAGAAAAGTCATAATGATTAACTCGACAGCTAGCAATAGCGTCAGTGATCAAGTTATCAAGAGTGAGATGCCACTGCGCATCGCACTCTTGGTGCTACCTACGCCACTTGACCTAAGCCTTAATAGCGCTGCAACCGCTAAAGCACTGCCTCACTTGTTGCCCGAACTCTATCGCTCAAAATTACTTGAGACCATTGAGCTGGTCTCTATCAAGGTCGATGATTTTGAGGCCAACTTAACAGCCACTATCGAGTCGATAGAGCAAGGCAAGATAGTGCAAATCTCAACCAAGACAAGCTCTCTGTTGATGATGCCAGCCCTGACTGCGGCGCAAAATCGCATTCACCCCCATGGGGTGCTTGCCGCAATGCAGATCCAAGCAGGTTCAGTTGCCTCCGAGCATACAGACACATATATAGCTGATTCTTGTGTAGCTGGCTCTTGTATGGCAGATTCTTGTATGGAGAGAGCATTAAACCAAGCAAAGCGTAAACAAGAGAATGTTAGCAAACGCATCGACCTGCCAGAGCTTAGTAGCACAGAGCAGTTTGATGCTGTGTGTGAGCAGATAAAAGACCTTGCCTCTCGTACCCACCACAGAGATGCGGCATCGATTAGCCCTAAGCAAGCGACGAGTCACTACTGGTTTACCGAGCATCATCAATCACGGGTGCTGACGATCAATCTGACCAATGCTTCACAAGGTAGCTCAACAGCTAGCTGTATTAGCTTCGTCGTCTCCCAAGGCACAGGCTTTATCGCTGCAAAGTCGATTATCAATGAGCAGCGATTACAGTTTGTTGTTTGTGCTGATAACCAAGCGGAGCTTGTCGCCGAGCTAGGGGCGCTGCAAGTCAAACTGAATGCGCTGACATCAGAGCCTAGCCAGAGCGACTCTCTGCTGACCTTGATGCGTGATAACTTACAAGCCTTCGAAGCCAGTATTAAGCGTCAATACGCCATCACACTGCAAGCTAGCTCGATTGAAGCCATGCTGCAAGAGCTTGATGCAATCACCCTAGCCCTGCCTAAGGTGATGAGTGAAAATGGTCAGTATCGCACTCCCGCTGGAAGTTATTTCACAGCTCAGCCTCTGGGCACGACAGAGCAAGGCGGCCTTGCCTTTGTCTATCCTGGCGTGGGCACAGTCTATAGCGATATGTTCAGTGAACTGCATGGATACTTCCCATCGCTCTACTCCCAGTTAGAGCGTGAAGGCGACTTAAAATCCATGTTCCAAGCCGAGGCTATCTATCATTTAGATCCTAAAGTGACGCCAGCCATGCCACTTGGCGAACTGGCGATTGCCGGTGTGGGTAGCAGCTACCTATTGACTCAGTTACTGGTTAAAAACTTTGGCATCACGCCTAACTTTGCCCTAGGTTACTCCATGGGGGAAGCCTCGATGTGGGCAAGTCTAGGCGTATGGAAAGACCCACACGCCTTGATTGAAAAAACCAAGACTGATCCGCTATTTACTCGCGCAATTTCAGGCAAGCTGACCGCTGTTCGCAAAGCATGGCAGCTGGATGAAGCCGATGCGGATATCGTATGGAACAGCTTTGTGGTTCGTTCAGCCGCAGCGCCGATTAAGGCGTTATTACCTGAGTTCCCCCACACCTATCTTGCGATTGTTCAGGGTGATACCTGCGTAATAGCAGGCTGTGAGACTCAATGCCGTGAGCTACTTACTCAGTTAGGCAAGCGAGGCATTGCTGCGAACCGCGTGACAGCGATGCACACAGCTCCAGCGATGGAAGAGCATAGCAACGTCGCCCTGTTTTATCAGCAGCCGCTAGAAGAATCATTACCCACTGAGATTAAATTTATCAGTGCTGCCTCGGGTGATAATCAGGTTGTAAACAGCCATGGCGGTCTCGATAGTCAAGTTATCGCAAACTCCATTGCCGATACTTTCTGCAACACCTTAGACTTTACCGCGCTTATCCATAGCGCACAAAAGCAAGGTGCTAAGCTATTTGTCGAGTTAGGGGCTGACAGACAAAACTGCACCCTTATCGACAAGATAGTGAAACTAGATAGAAATACCAATAGTGATGCAGCTGATGACTCCTTAACTTCTAAGAAGGCTGAGGAGTCTCAAGCAAAAGCGACAAGCAGCTCTTTACCACTAAAAGACGCCGCAGGCGCTTGCACTGTCCCCGTCAATGCTAAAGGCGGTGATGATATCACTACCCTACTCAAGGCATTAGGCCAACTCATTAGTCATCGAGTGCCACTCACAGCCAAGCCACTTATCGATGGATTAAATCGTGAGATAGCACTGACCCAGCTGCAAGCCGAGACCACTAAGCAGGTCAAAGTTAAGCAGATGACAACCCTAACATTACAAGGAGAAGCCTAATGTCTTCTTCAGATAAAAAATTACCCGCTGCTAAACAGCGCAAGATCGCCATTGTCGGTCTTGCCACCCTCTATCCTGATGCGAAATCGCCACAGGAGTTTTGGCAGAATTTACTCGATAAACGCGACTCGCGCACAACCCTCACTAATGAAAAATTGGGGGCAAACAGCAGCGATTATCAAGGCGTTCAAGGCCAGTCAGACCGCTTTTATTGCGATAAAGGCGGCTATATTGAGAACTTCAGTTTCGACCCAAGCGGCTATCAGCTACCGGCTGACAGCCTAACCGGACTCGATGACAGCTTTCTATGGGCGCTAGACACTAGCCGTAAAGCTCTCGATGATGCAGGGATCCCATTAACCAGTGATGCATTATCTCGAACAGGCATCGTCATGGGTGCACTGTCGTTCCCAACGACTCGCTCAAACGATCTGTTTCTGCCTATCTATCACAGCGCCGTTGAGAAAGCGCTGCAAGATAAATTAGGCAATCAAGGATTTAAGCTAAGCCCAACCAATGCAAGCAGTGAAAGAGCCCGAAGTGAGAACACACTCGATACGGCCAACGGTGCGATAGCCCATAACGCCTCTAAAGTTGTGGCGGATGCATTAGGCCTAGGCGGCGCGCAGCTAAGTCTAGATGCCGCCTGTGCAAGCTCGGTTTACTCACTCAAACTTGCCTGTGATTACCTAAGCGCAGGCAAAAGCGATGTGATGCTAGCGGGCGCGGTTTCTGGTGCAGACCCATTCTTTATCAACATGGGCTTCTCAATCTTTCACGCCTACCCAGATCACGGTGTATCGGTCCCCTTCGATGCCAACAGTAAAGGCCTGTTCGCCGGAGAAGGCGCAGGCGTTTTAGTGTTAAAGCGTCTTGAAGATGCCGAACGTGACGGCGATAAAATCTATGCAGTCGTCAGTGGTGTTGGCCTATCTAACGATGGTAAGGGGCAATTTGTCCTTAGCCCGAACCCTAAAGGTCAGGTAAAAGCCTTCGAGCGCGCCTACGCTGCCAGTGATATCGAGCCTAAAGATATCGAAGTGATTGAATGTCACGCGACGGGTACTCCGCTGGGCGACAAGATTGAGCTAACCTCGATGGAAACCTTCTTTGAGGATAAGCTTGGCGGCAGTGATGCCCCGCTAATTGGCTCGGCAAAGTCTAACCTAGGTCACCTACTGACAGCGGCTGGCATGCCGGGGATCATGAAGATGATCTTCGCCATGAAAGAGGGCTTCTTGCCACCGAGTATCAATATCAGCGATGCGATATCTTCACCCAAAAAGCTTTTTGGTAAGCCGACCCTGCCAAATATGGTTCAAGGCTGGCCGGATAAAAGCTCTAACAATGTCGATGGCATAAAACATCGTCATGCTGGCGTGTCGGTATTTGGTTTTGGTGGCTGTAATGCACACCTGTTACTGGAGTCCTACTCAGCTGATCAGGCCGCAGGCGCTGGCTTACAATCTGTAAGTAAGCAAGCTATGCAAACAACTACACCTGAGTCGATGAAGATCACAGGTCTTGCCTCGCACTTTGGTCCGCTAAGCAGCATCAATCAGCTTAATGACGCCATATCGAGCAAGAGTAACGGTTTCATTCCGCTACCTAAACAGCGCTGGAAGGGTCTAGAGAAGCATAACGAACTGCTGGCGAAGTTTGGCCTAAATGCTGCGCCAAAAGGCGCCTATGTCGATAGCTTCGAGCTCGATTTCCTGCGCTTTAAGCTGCCGCCAAATGAAGATGATCGCCTGATCTCACAACAGCTAATGTTGATGAAGGTCACCGATGAGGCTATTCGTGATGCCAAGCTAAACCCCGGGCAGAAAGTCGCCGTGTTAGTCGCAATGGAAACCGAACTTGAGCTACATCAGTTCCGTGGCCGCGTGAACCTGCATACTCAGCTGCAAGAGAGCCTATCAGCTATGGGCGTAACCTTAAGCGATGATGAGTATCAAGCCCTAGAAGCGATCACCATGGACAGTGTACTCGATGCAGCTAAGCTGAATCAGTACACCAGTTTTATTGGCAATATCATGGCCTCGCGCATCGCCTCGCTATGGGACTTTAACGGCCCAGCATTCACCATCTCTGCCGCCGAGCAATCGGTGAGCCGCTGTATCGATGTTGCCCAGAATATGATGGCGAGCGAAGCGCTGGACGCTGTGGTTATCGCTGCCGTGGATCTCTCGGGTAGTTTCGAGCAGATCATATTGAAAAACAGTGTCGAGCCGGTATCAATCGATGCCACAGCCACACAAAACGGCAATGGTTGGAATGTGGGTGAAGGTGCAGGCGCTATCGTTCTGGTACCGAGTCATGCCAATTCCAGCGGTGCTGATGGCCAAGGCTCTTATGGGCAGGTCTGCGCCCTTGCTTTTGGTAAGGCGACAGAGGCGAAGCGCGTCACTGATAACCTATTGACTCAAGCTGGCGCAGATTTTAACTGTATCAAACTTGTTGAAACCAGTGTTGCACCAGGAAGCGCTGTAAAGTCACCGCTAAGCAATCTGTTCCCTCAAGCCAGCAGCAGTTGCGCTGAAGAACGTGTGGGCCATAGCTTTGCCGCTGCAGGAATGGCGAGTCTGCTACACGGTCTACTCAACCTTTCTTTGCAGAAACAACAGGGAACAGCGCCACAAAGCGCATTGATCGTCAACAGCAGTGAAAACCAAGTCTCTCAGCTATTAATTAGCCAAAGTGCAAGCCAACAGCGTGCGCTAACATCACGCTTAAGCAGTGAGCTTAAGTCTGATGCTAAGCATCAACTATTAAAGCAGGTCACCTTAGGCGGTCGCGATATCTATCAGCATATCGTCGATGCACCACTAGCCAGCTTAACCTCAATTCAGAGCAAGCTCGCTCAAGGCGCGGCGTCCTCTGTTATCAAGCTAGATAAGCCACTTATTACCCGCACTGCTGCACCTGTTAGCCCTACACCAGTATTAGGTAACCCTATGACCAATCAAGCTAAAACTATTACAACTGAAGCGCCGCCGACTAAAACCGCTGCTATCGATGTTTCTGCACGCAACTTGAGCGCATTTCAACAGAACCAACAACTGACTCAAGCGGCTCACCAAGCATTCTTAGAGAGCCGCTCAGCCGGTATAAAGGTCGCCGATGCCCTATTAAAGCAGCAACTCGCTCAGGAGATCGCCCAAGCAAAAGGCCAAACCGTTGCCCTAAACCAAAGCGCAGCAGCCCAGACTGTTAATCCGGTTCATGCTCCTGCAATGGCCTCGCCAGCAGTCAATACCGTACTCAAGCCAGATCACGCTAACGTGCCGCCCTACACTGCGCCGACACCAGCGCTTAAGCCATGTATCTGGAACTATGCCGACCTAGTCGAGTATGCAGAAGGCGATATCGCCAAGGTATTTGGCAGCGATTACGCCGTTATCGACAGCTACTCTCGCCGCGTACGTCTTCCAACCACAGACTACCTATTGGTGTCACGCGTCACTAAGCTCGATGCCACCATGAATGAGTTTAAGCCATGCTCGATGACCACTGAGTATGACATTCCCGTTGATGCACCTTACCTTGTCGATGGTCAGATCCCTTGGGCTGTTGCGGTAGAATCTGGTCAGTGCGACTTGATGCTGATCAGCTACTTAGGTATCGACTTTGAGAACAAGGGTGAGCGTGTCTATCGCCTACTCGATTGTACCCTCACCTTCTTGGGCGATCTGCCACGTGGCGGCGATACTCTGCGCTATGACATTAAGATCAACAACTATGCCCGTAACGGCGACACCTTGTTGTTCTTCTTCTCATACGAGTGCTTCGTTGGCGACACCATGATCCTTAAGATGGATGGTGGCTGTGCTGGCTTCTTCACCGATGAAGAGCTTGCCGATGGTAAAGGCGTTATCCGCACCGAAGATGAGATCAAGGCGCGTAACTTAGCAGTGAAGAAGACCTTCAACCCACTGCTAGACTGCCCGAAAACCAGCTTCAACTATGGCGAGATCCATAAGCTACTCAGCGCCGATATTGAAGGCTGCTTTGGCCCGAGTCACAGCGGCCCTGCGCAACCATCGCTTTGTTTCGCGTCGGAGAAATTCCTGATGATCGAACAGGTGAGTAAAGTTGAGCGCAATGGCGGCGCCTGGGGCTTAGGCCTTATCGAAGGCCATAAACAGCTTGAGCCGAACCACTGGTACTTCCCTTGTCACTTTAAGGGCGACCAAGTAATGGCGGGCTCCTTGATGGCGGAAGGCTGTGGTCAGCTACTGCAGTTCTTTATGTTACATCTTGGTATGCATACCCAAACCAAGAATGGCCGTTTCCAGCCACTTGAACATGCCTCACAGAAGGTACGTTGTCGCGGCCAGGTGTTGCCACAGTCAGGCACCTTAACCTACCGCATGGAAGTGACTGAGATTGGTTTCAGCCCTCGCCCATACGCTAAGGCGAATATCGATATCTTACTTAACGGTAAAGCCGTGGTGGATTTCCAAAACCTTGGGGTGATGATCAAAGAGGAAGATGAGTGTACTCGCTACCCAAGTCTTGCTAACGTCAATTCTATAGCCAACGTTCAAGCGCCTGCAGCGTCTCTGAATAAAGAGCCGTCAGCAGCACTTAATAAAGCGCCTGCGGCGTCTCGTAATAAACAGTACCAACCCGCATCGGTCAATGCACCGTTAATGGCGCAAATTCCAGATCTGACGAAAGCACCAAACAAGGGGGTGATTCCAATCTCACACGTTGAAGCGCCTATCACGCCAGATTATCCAAACCGCGTGCCTGATACCGTGCCGTTTACGCCGTATCACATGTTTGAGTTTGCTACCGGCGATATCGAAAAATGTTTCGGCCCAGAGTTCGCAATCTATCGCGGCATGATCCCACCACGCACTCCCTGTGGTGACTTGCAGGTGACGACCCGTGTTATCGAAGTAAACGGTCAACGTGGCGACTTTAAGAAGCCATCATCCTGTATCGCCGAGTATGAAGTGCCTGTTGATGCTTGGTATTTCGACAAAAACAGTCATCAAGCCGTAATGCCTTACTCGATTCTGATGGAGATCTCATTGCAGCCTAACGGCTTTATCTCGGGTTACATGGGCACCACGCTTGGCTTCCCAGGCCTTGAGCTGTTCTTCCGTAACTTAGACGGTAGCGGTGAACTGCTGCGTGATGTGGATCTTCGTGGCAAGACGATTCGTAACGACTCGCGTCTACTATCGACTGTAATGGCGGGTACCAACATCATCCAAAGCTTTAGCTTCGAGCTGAGCACGGATGGTGAGCCTTTCTATCGTGGCACCGCAGTATTTGGTTACTTCAAGGGCGAAGCACTTAAAGATCAACTCGGACTAGATAACGGTAAGGTGACTCAGCCTTGGCATGTGGCTAATGGCGTTGCAGCGACCACTAAGGTGAACCTACTCGATAAGAGCTGCCGTCACTTTAATGCGCCAGCGGGTAAGCCACACTACCGCTTAGCCGGTGGTCAGCTGAACTTTATCGACAGCGTTGAGATTGTTGATAATGGCGGCACCGAAGGTTTAGGTTATTTGTATGCCGAGCGCACTATCGATCCAAGTGACTGGTTCTTCCAGTTCCACTTCCACCAAGACCCAGTGATGCCGGGCTCCTTAGGTGTTGAAGCGATTATCGAAACCATGCAGACTTACGCCATCAGCAAAGACTTAGGCGCAGGATTTAAGAACCCGAAGTTCGGCCAGATTTTATCGAACATCAAGTGGAAGTATCGCGGTCAGATCAACCCACTGAACAAGCAGATGTCGATGGATGTCAGCATTACTTCGGTCAAAGATGAGAACGGTAAGAAAGTGATCACCGGTAATGCCAGCCTGAGTAAAGATGGTCTGCGCATTTACGAGGTTTTCGATATCGCCATTTGCATCGAAGAATCTCTTTAAATCTGTTTAATGGTTGATTAGCTGGCTATTGTCGCCACGCTTCAGCATTGAAGGTGCTCACCTATTAGCATAGGCTGCGCGCCTTCAACTTGACTCGAGACGAACTAGCTGCGCTCTAAACCATTAAAGAAATGATACGAATTAGATAGAAAAAACAGTTAAAAAATAGATAAGAGCTGATAGCTCAATAATTAAGGGTCTACAAATAATGAATCCTACTACAACCAACGAAATGCTTTCACCGTGGCCATGGGCTGTGACTGAGTCAAACATTAGCTTTGATGTGCAAGTGATGGAGCAGCAGTTAAAAGATTTTAGCCGTGGCTGTTACGTGGTAAATCACAGCGAGCAAGGATTTGGTATCGCTCAATCGGCAGAAATCGTTTCAGAGCAGGCGGCCAACAATACTGGCTTACCAGTCAGTGCCTTCGCACCAGCACTTGGCACCGAAAGCTTAGGCGACAGTAACTTCCGCCGTGTACATGGCGTCAAGTATGCCTACTACGCAGGCGCAATGGCTAACGGCATTTCATCTGAAGAGCTGGTTATCGCCCTAGGTAAAGCCGGAGTTCTGTGCTCGTTTGGCGCAGCGGGTCTTATTCCGAGCCGTGTCGAACAGGCGATCAACCGCATTCAAGCGGCGCTGCCAAATGGCCCTTACATGTTTAACCTTATCCATAGCCCAAGTGAGCCTGCCTTAGAGCGTGGTAGCGTTGAGCTATTTTTAAAACATAAAGTGCGCACCGTTGAAGCATCGGCATTCTTAGGCCTAACCCCACAAATCGTCTACTACCGCGCAGCGGGCTTAAGCCGCGATGCTAACGGCAAGGTTGTTGTCGGTAACAAGGTTATTGCCAAGGTCAGCCGCACAGAAGTCGCCGAGAAGTTTATGATGCCAGCACCCGCCAAGATGCTGCAAAAACTGGTCGATGACGGCTCTATCACGCCGGAGCAGATGGAGCTTGCTCTACTTGTACCTATGGCCGATGACATTACCGCAGAGGCTGACTCAGGGGGGCACACAGATAACCGTCCATTGGTGACACTACTGCCGACTATTTTGGCACTAAAAGAAGAGATCCAGGCCAAGTACCAGTATGAGACGCCTATCCGTGTGGGTTGTGGCGGTGGTGTCGGTACGCCGGATGCGGCCCTTGCCACCTTTAACATGGGCGCGGCGTATATCGTAACCGGCTCGGTTAACCAAGCTTGTGTCGAAGCTGGTGCCAGTGACCATACCCGTAAACTGCTCGCCACGACCGAGATGGCCGATGTGACCATGGCACCTGCGGCGGACATGTTCGAGATGGGGGTTAAGTTACAGGTAGTTAAGCGCGGTACACTCTTCCCTATGCGTGCTAACAAGCTATATGAGATCTATACCCGTTACGATTCAATCGAAGCGATCCCGGCGGATGAGCGTGAAAAGTTAGAGAAGCAAGTATTTCGCTCAAGCCTTGAGGACATTTGGGCGGGCACGGTCGCCCACTTTAATGAGCGCGATCCAAAGCAGATTGAGCGCGCCGAAGGTAACCCTAAGCGTAAGATGGCACTGATTTTCCGCTGGTATCTGGGCCTTTCTAGCCGCTGGTCTAATTCTGGTGAAGTAGGCCGCGAGATGGATTATCAAATTTGGGCGGGTCCGGCACTAGGCGCCTTTAACCAGTGGGCCAAGGGCAGTTACTTGGATAACTACCAAGACCGTAATGCGGTCGATGTGGCCAAGCACCTGATGTACGGCGCAGCATATCTAAGCCGTATTAACTCACTGACAGCTCAAGGCGTTAAACTGCCAGCACAGCTGCTGCGCTGGAAGCCTACTCAAAGAATGGCTTAAGCTCAGCCTTGAGCGGCTCGTAGAAAGTAGAGAGTCAGCCTTGAGCGGCTTTGATAAAAAGGCAAACCAACCTAAATAGCCACTAATCTCCATTAGTGGCTTTTTATTGTGATATTTTCCTGAAACTTAGATAACTCCCTTTTATTATCAAGACAGGATGTATTTCACTCACCTCCAATGTTTGCAATAAACTTGCAAGGTTCTCTCGGTACTTGGGGCTCATAGTTATCGCCAAGTACCTCATATAACAACTTTTGAGCCATTAAAAACTCTTGAAAACGCTCCTGTGTATTTACATATTTATGCTGATATCCATTAAATCCCTGCCAACTTCTAATGTTCTGGCGGTTGCAAACACGTAAAGAAACAAGCTGGTCAGTAAGCAGTGCCACCTCCTGAATAGATATTTCACTGATATCAATCTGCGCAATATCAAATAGTTTTCGATACAGTTGTGCAGCTTGCAGGCCTAAATGGCGTAACATGGGATCTGTGTGCTCCATTACAACAAAAATTTCATAATCATCCCTGATACCGTTAAAATTTGAGTCAATTCCATCTACGGTTAAATTAGCATTATCGTAATCAATATCTGGCAGTGCATAGCCAATTGCTGGATGGGAAAACTCTTCCCATTGATAACTACTTCTATTCGTATCAGGCCTACCAAAGCCAAGCTTTTTTACGAAATAGAATTTATCTTGGTAACTTACGGCATTACCTAAGGGATAAAATTGGCCGAAATGCCATTCATCTATGTTGGATAAAGCAACTTGACTCCACCTCCATGAGTTTTTAGTAGGTACCTGATTAACACTAAGGAGTCTGGATACCCAGATGTAGTTTTGATACGAGACTATGTCACCTCTTTTATAGTATTGATCACTATCAAACTTGGGGTACTCGGCATAATCTAGAGCAAAAACAATGCAGGGGAAAGTTAGTAATAAAGCGGTTATCTTAATCATTATAAATTCCTTTTTATTTAATGATATAAGTTAATAATTATTGGATTTTGGAATACCGGCCTAAAACCCAAAACTACTCGTCCATGAGTAACATTAAAAGCATAGTGACTGAAAAATAAGATAGCCATATTGATTTAGTATAAGTTCACCAGCCAACTCATAACAGGGAAAAGCCCAGAAGCACTTGATGTACGGCGCAGCATATCTAAGCCGTATTAACTCTACCTTTCACAACATAAGGCTCAGGGCGTTAAACTGCCAGCACTGCTACTGCGCTGGAAGCCTACTCAAAGAATGGCTTAAGGTCAGTCTTGAGCGGCTCGTAGAAAGTAGAGAGTCAGCCTTGAGCGGCTTTGATAAAAAGACAAACCAACCTAATAGTTACTCATCTTCATTAGTGGGTTTTTATTGCTTATCTCTTTACAGGATCGGTTATCAGATCACGGAAGCCCACCACACAAACAGCGCATACTATAAAGATATAAACCATATGATTAACCGTAAAGTAAGCAGACCTGTTGTAAAAATCTGGATACTCGTCAACTATTAGGCTTTACTAGAATAATACTCTGTTTTAAAAGGTTTCTAACTATCATTCCATTAAAACCTCAAACCTTTAATCAGCTACAACTTAAGATTTCTATTGCTATCTTTGTCCTATTCGCTAGCGCCGCGTTTGCCTACCGAATCTGGGTGCAGGTTCCCGCTATAGAGCGCTCACTCTTAAAAGTCTCTGAGCAGGAGCTAGTCTCTTTAAACTTTGCCTTCGAGCAGATGAGTATGCCACTGCATACCATCAACTACGACTATGCGGTTTGGGATCAAACCTACAATTACATGAAGTCAAATAGTGTTGCCGCTAAGCACTACTATGAGCAACACGAGTACCCTGATGACACCTTTAAAAGTTTAAAAGTCGATGGCATCTTTATCTTCGATAACAATAACAATGCGGTTTTTAGTAAAGGCTTTCGCCATAGTAGCGATAACCAAAAACTTCAATTTGAGCTGATGGACTTTTTAAAACACCCAGAATATATACTGCTATCTCCCCTGAAAAAAAACACGCTGCCGCCGCAAAAGCTGTCTTTTAATAACCCGAGCAACGTACCGAGTAAAACAGGGGTTATCGCCACTAAATATGGCCCAGCCCTCTACAGCTCCAGCAGTATTTTACAGTCCAATCGCACTGGACCGATAATGGGGTATATTGTGTTTATTCGACTGATTGACGAAGAGTTTATGACTGAGCTTTCAAGATTCACTTCTGCGGGAGTTGAACTTAGCGAAGTCAAAGCCTCTGACGATGTCAGTCACATCCCCTATCTAGGTTCTGGCTTCGATCTAACTAAGCTAGCACCAACGTCTCAACGCTTGGTTCGCAATATTGATGGTCGACCATTAATAAAATTTACCCTGTATCATACCAATTCAGAGTCTCCTTCCGTACTCGGTAGCGATATCTATATCCTACTGGCTGAAATGTGGATTCTACTGTTATTAGCCTACTTCCTATACTCGTACTTTTTAGTACAACCAGTAAGAAAGCTTGCTATCGATATCGAAGAGATGGATAAGAGTCGGGAGATCAAAAAGCTCAGATACCGCTACCCCATTTCAGAGTTGGTAAATGTCGCCACCCACTTCAACGCACTAATGGGCACGATTCAAGAGCAGACCAAACAGCTCAATGAGCAGGTTTATATCGATAAGCTGACCAATATCCCCAATCGCCGCGCCTTTGAGCAAAGGCTTGAGACCTATTGCCAACTTCTCGCTCGGCAGCAGATAGGTTTTACCCTAATCATTGCCGATGTGGATCACTTCAAAGAGTATAACGACACCCTAGGTCACTTAGCTGGTGATAAGACACTGACAAAAATCGCGCAGGTCCTAAACCAGCAATTTTTCCGGGCAGAAGATCTCTGTGCTCGTTTTGGTGGCGAGGAGTTTATCATGCTCTACCGTGATATTCCGGACGCGCCACTGCAACACAAACTCGATGCCATGCTTCAGGCATTTGAAGACTTGGCGCTGCCCCACCCCTGTGCGGCTACCGCGACACATGTAACCGTCAGCTTAGGCGTGTGCAAAGTCTTGGCTGTAGAAGGTTTTGAATTTAAAAGCGCTGCTAGCATCATAGGCCGCCAAGCAACACTCGCTGCCGATAGAGCCCTTTATCAGGCTAAAAAAGCTGGCCGAAACCGTTACGTTAAAACAAGCATCTCAGTGGATGAAATAGAGCAATTAGAGTATGAGTCACCCAGTAATCACCCCTAATAACTTAGGGCTGACAGTCTAGCCTCAACATACCTCTACTGATAACCTAACCTTTAGGGCTAGGCAAGATTGCCAGCCGATGAATAGCCTCTCCCGGCAATAAAGGGGTACTCTGCTGACTCACATACTCATCGAAGCCCGCTCGATAAAAATCTGATAACGGATGCCCAGACTGACCACCTGGAATAGTCATAATTCCATTTGCCTCATCACCAGGCTGCACAATAAAACGCTGTGATGCGCCAAATGACGCTCCCTGTACTGCCGGCATAAAGCTATCGCCAAAGCCCTCAACGACAGGCATATCCAGCAAGGTACTGAGTATGGGTAATTGCTTAGAAAATGGATGCTGGATCTTAAGCTGATTGACTTTGCCCCACGCGAGATCGGCCATCTCATTACTGTCACTGTATTTAGCTAAACTCGCCTCTTTAGCGCTAAGGTACATCTGCAGCAGATGGCTAGACCAACTTTGCTCATCTCTAGGCAACCAACTTGGCTCTTGCGTATTAATAAGCTGCCAGATCCCCGGCTCTAAATAACGCTTTATCGAAGAGAGACTAAGCTGGTATTTAGCCAGCTCTGTTTCGATAGGAGCGAAGGTGGTATCGATAACTTGAGTCCTAAAGTGGCGCACTAAGGTGTAGCCCACAGAGTCACTACAGGCACAAGCTTGCCATGACTTTATATAATCAATATCTTCAGCAAAACGCTCAGGCTGAGCACTCAATTGATTGAGTAGCAGCTGCTGCCAAGGCACTAAAAAACGCGCCTCATTATCCAGCTGTAGCTGATAAAAATCCTTTACAGAGAAACGCTCTGCCTCGAGTAGTCTGTCTCTTATTTGCATGCTACGTGCCCCTAGCGCATAGCCGCCATCGCCTAACGCCTTATGCGCGTCAACCGACACCACACGAGAGTTACCCGTCCACAGTCGGTTGCTTTCGGGATCAATAACCTGCGGTAGCTTAGCTTGATCTTGCAGCCAATTAACACTCTGATAATCCTGAGTTGCCATCGCAACGTTGCTTGGGTTGGTTCTCGATGGATAAGCGCCGGCAGGTTTCCATGCCGCGCTGCCCATGCTGTCAACCAGCAACATGTTCTGCACGGGGATCCCCATGGTTTCTGCAATCTCAATGCCTTGCTCAACACTGGCGATGCTATCGAGCTCAATCAGTTGCATATCCACTGCATAATCTGTGTGAGCGACCCAAGACAAGGCGTACCTCTGTTCGCCAACCTCCTTTACCGGGCCATAGGGCGACATCTCTATCGCATAAACGACCTCGGAGTCAGGCAAGGCGATGGTTTCATTTTCAAAATAGATTGGAGTTTTCTCATCAATGGCCACCCAATCTGCAGTGTCGACATAAGCGTTAGTAAAACCCCATGCCACCTCGCCATTACTGCCCACCACAATCGCTGGTGCACCGGGTAACGACACCCCGGTCACTTGACGTTCAGCCCCATCTTTTTGATAGTTGAGCTGCGCCCGGTACCAGATGATTGGCACGGCAAAAGAGAGATGCATATCATCGGATAACATGGCATTACCGTTCTCGGTCAACTCACCGGTAACCGCCCAGTTATTACTGCCAATATCCAACGGCTCAGCAATCTCTAAGGGTTGAGCCTGTGCCAGCAAATTATTTGACAGCGCAGGGATTGGCAAAGGCGTTAACGCAAGCTGACTGCCATCGAGCGGCGCCTGATATTGGCTTGGCTGGATTAAAAAATTAACCATCTCGCTGCCAAATAGTGTCTGAATTTGAGTCAAGGTTAAGTCACGCTTGATGGTGTTGCCTTGCAGATCGAGATACATGCTGTAGATCACCAGTAAACTATCGGCAGGCTGCCAAGGCTTAGGCTCCGCGCCAGTCACTATATACTCGAATGAAGAGAGTGTTTGTGCTGCAAGTGCATCATTCACCCCGCGAGCATAGGTGGTTAGCACGGCTAAATGCTCGGCATTCAGCTTTGCAACTATCAGTTCTGCACGTTTACGCAGTTGATGAAAACGGCGACGCTTGTCTAAATCTAATGCTTTTTCGCCGAAGATCTCAGCCAATTCCCCAGCAGAATTTCGTCTTAGTAGATCCATCTGAAAGAACCTATCCTGCCCATGGGCGTAACCTAAACCATATGCGGCATCTTGACGATCACTGGCGTGAATGATGGCTGTACCTAACCTATCGCGCTCAAGACTCACTTGCTGTTTAACGCTATCACTTGTGACGTCTTGATCCAGTGCTGGCAAGCTCAAAGATAAAGATAAGTACAAACCACCAGCAACGGCTGTGGCTACTGACGAAGTCCCAACCAGTGCTATTTTTATTATTTTATGCATCGCTTCTGCAGTCCCTGCGCTAAAAACTCTAATGCATCATAAACTGGGTTACAAAAATGTTAAACTGTCATTCGAGTTTTATTCTCATATCTATCAAATACAGCTCATCCTGCTAGATATTGCCTCAACGACAGTGAACAGCACTTTTCTGCTGTTCAGTAAAAAATAGCTACTGTTTTCGAGCTATTTTATTATGGCAAGATAGGCCTATGAATTAGGGAGTAATATGGCTAAACCCAATAAGAAAGGGCCAACACAAACGGTCGAGATCTCCTGCGCTAAATGTAAAAGCCAGCTGTTTAAGTATCGAAAAGGTGGCAAAGGCGCACTGGTTAAGTGTTTTAAGGAACGTATTGTCGATGACTATACTCAAACGCCTTGCCAATGCCCAAACTGCGAGCAAATCTTCGCCCGCGACACACTTATTCGCGGTGCTCCAGCGTTTAAGATGATTGGTGGTAAGGTCACAATGAAGTAGCTAACCTTCGAATGACGGCTGATTACATTGTTCTTTGGGGTTGGTGCTACCGAGTAGCGAGTTTGGATTTGGTACTTAGTCGCTATCAATCGCTTGCAGCGGGTGCTGGACAGGATGTCCGAATGTCGTGATCACATGGTCAATGATGTTCCCTACATCATAATGACATTTCCCATATCCCTATGGGTCAGATGTGAAAGAACGACCTTATGTGCAGACACTGCTGCAAGACGCTGCACTGCTTTATAAAGGAAGGATCCCTGTAAGCTCTGCGATGACAAACAACATCCATGTTTAAAGGCCAGTTCAGCATCCTGCTTCTCATTCGAAATCTTGATAACTTTGTTACCTCTCACCATGTCATCGAAGCCCGCAGCCGTATCTGCACTAGGTTAGACAAGCACTCTTCTGATGATTAGGAGTAATGGCTGTAAGGCTAGCTAATTATCTGTCTCTAAGTCACTTCGATGCTTTTATGCACTGAATAATTTTCAACCCATTTGGGTAATAAAGGTTTGCTCATCATCCACAAAAGCCACAAAGCCGCCGTGATAGATAAATACCCGGCCACGCTCCTCAACTAGACAGGCAAGCTGTGGGTTCAAATCTTCTTCGTTATCCTGACTTTGAAAAGTGCCTGTATCGGTGATTACGCCGCTGAGTGTAGGCAAATATTCATAACTGCGCTTGGCTTGATCAATCAGGCTCAATTCACTGGCGGTAGAGAAGCAAAGTGGGATCGCACCAGCTTCTTCAATAAATAAAGTTTTCAGTTCTTCAAAAGCTGTAATCACCAGCCAGTCGATGCCGTTAACATGATGGATATGCATAGTGTTTCTCGGTAATTCTGATGCGGAGATTCTATCACTATCAGCGGCTGAACGTAGTAGAGATTTAGTTACTAAACGTGGTAATTCGGTGCCACTTCCGGGCATTAATTAGGCCAACTTGAAACACACTTTTGCCCCAAAGTGAGTTAGCCTTCGAATGAAGGCGGGTTACATTTTCTGATCTGTGACAGCTCACCTGCTAATTCTCAATTGACACTTTAGAGTTATCAATCGCCTGCAGCGGGCGTATGTGCAGACACTGCTGCGAGACGCTGTAAATATATCCCTATACGCTCTGCGGTTTCATCCCTGAAACCGAAGCCCGCAGCCGTATCTACACCGAATAATTGGTGTACACATTTAGGTTGGTGTTGTTTGATGTATAACGCGGAAATGCCCCTTTATTGGTTACAGTCGATATGCAAAATTGAATGCGTGTGAGCCTATTGACCTACTTTTACTAATCAATAAATAGCAGTCATTGGTCACTTTCGATTCAACCTCAATATCAATGCTCACTTTGCTCATTGTTGTGCGCGTTTATCCAGCAACACTCTGGTAGAGTGCTTATAAA
>NZ_JAKEVD010000014.1 GCF_022398325.1 Shewanella sp. Isolate13 | reverse complement strand
ATTGTGATCTTTCGTTGATATTCGTTTTTTAAATTACGCCTTTGTTTATAACTTTATATTTTTGAGTGTATTTTAAATATAAGGTTTTTGTACGTGATGCCAGTAATATTTGCTGTATTCATAATAAGGAATAATTATGTTGGATAGACGATCCATTTTAAAAATGGCTGCTGGTGGTGCAATGTTAACATTGATCCCCAGTGCTCAACTTCAAGCTAAAACTCCAGGTAAACGGTTGGCGATGGTGTTTGATGTTCGCCGTTGCACAGGCTGTCTATCTTGTACCGTTTCCTGTGCGATGGAAAACCAAACTGATGCGGGGCGTTGTCGTACCCGAGTCAATCAGGCTGCGATTGAAACCGAAACGGGCTTAGCCACATTGGCAGTACCAAACCAGTGTAACCAGTGTGATAACCCTGCTTGTGTGTATGTTTGTCCCGTTGAGGCGACCTATAAGCGTAAGGAAGATGGCATTGTGGTGATTAATCATGATGAGTGTATTCATTGTCAGCTTTGTGTCGATGCCTGTCCTTACGGAGCCAGACGTAAAGATGAAACCCTTAATTCACCACCAGAGAAATGTAACTTCTGTATTCACCGCGTATCAGCAGGCTTATTGCCCGCTTGTGTTGAGACTTGCATTGGTGAAGCCCGCAACTTTGGTGATCTTAATGATCCTGCTAGCAAGGTTTCTCAATTGGTACGCGACAATAAGGTGTACGCCATGTTGGCCGACGCTGGCACTAAGCCAAATATCTTCTATATCGGCTTACCGGAACAGCCGAAAGATAAACAGATCTTGTCACTTAATTTCCTCGAATGGCAACGCTAGGAGCTAATAATGGATAGACGTAAATTTTTAACCCAAGCGGGCGTTGTCTCAGTTGCGGCTGCCACAGTGGGCTGTGGTGAAAAAACGCAGCCAATACACCCTGCACGCAGCCAAGATGTAAGCTGCTTTGGCCACCCGATCCCAGCGGAATGCCAGCAAGATGCTAATGGTGATTGGCAGCTAACACCGGGTGTGCGCACCGCTTATTCACGCTGTTTTAGTTGCTACAACATCTGTGGCTTGCGAGTAAGGGTGGATGAGAAGAATGACAAAGTATTAAAAGTGGGCGGCAATCCATATTGTGAAAATAACTCTGGTTCACCACTGCCAATCGACACCTGTGTGAAGCAGAGTTATATCGCATTAGCGGGTGAGAACGGCCTTAAAAATCGTGCAACGACTTGCGCCAAAGGTGCCAGTTGCGCCGATTCAGTCGATGATGAGCGCCGAGTCACTCAGGTACTTAAACGTGACGGCAAGCGTGGCGAAGGCCGCTGGGTAACGATTAGTTATGAACAGGCACTGCAAGAGATTTTACAAGGCGGTGATCTGTTTGGTGAAGGCCATGTTGAAGGGCTGCGTAGTCTGCGCCAGCTCGATAAGCTAGTTAAGCCTGGCTTTCCTGAATTTGGTAGCGCCGCTAACCACCTGTTTGCAACCTATTGCGCCGAAGATACCCTGCGCGGCAGTTTCTATGCGCGCTTTATGCAGCAATCATGGGGGACAAGCAACTTAGGTACTAAGCATGCCTATTGCGGTGCGGCGCAGGCGACAGGCTATAGCTTAGGCATGGCAGCAGGCTTTGAAGAGTGGCTCAACGATGTTGACTGGGAAAATGTCGAATATGGCCTATTTATGGGAACGAGCCCGGGTTCTTCAGGTGTCAGCCTTAACCGTGTTGGCCGTGGATTGGCCGATAGTCGGGTTGATAGAGAGTTTAAATATGTATGTGTCGATCCGTTACTTCGCACGACAGTGGCTGCCGATACCAATGCGACTTGGTTAGCGGTAAAACCTGGGCAAGATGCGGCATTCGCCTTTGGGGTTATCCGCACCATGCTGGAGGAGGGCTGGTTTAACAAGGTTCATCTTGAAGGCGCGAGTGAGAAAGCGGCCAAAGCTGCGGGCGAGCTTAATTATACCAATGCTGGCCACTTGGTGGTTGTCGATCCTAAACACCCTGATTACCGCCGTTTCGCTAAGGCGAAAGACTTTGGCTTAGGTGGTGATGAAGCCATTATTGTTAAAGCTGGAAGTGATACCTTGGTGGCGGCAGAGTCTGGCGACAAGGCTGAGTTATTTATCAGTAAGACCATAAAAGATAAGTCGGGTCGTAGGGTGAAGTTAGCGTCGTCGCTTTATCTATTACGAGAAGAAGCGCAGCGCACCAGCATGCAAGAGTACGCGGCTAAGTCGGGGATTAGTGTTGATGCGATGCGTCAAGTGGCTAAAGATTTAGGTCAATATGGTCGTAAAGCCTGTGTGGCAGGCAATGGTGGTACTAACTCATCGGATGGTTTTGTGATGGGCTGGATCTGGGCAACCCTGAATACCTTGGTGGGCAGTCACGATGCTAAAGGTGGCGCTATTTACGGTAATGGCCCAATTGGCGGCATGGAAGGCCGTTACGATCTGGCGAATATCGATAATGGTGTCAGCCTAGATGGTGTGGTGAATGCCTGCCGAGATGGCGCCTATGAGTCATCAACGGAATATAAGCAGAAGGTCGCTAAAGGCGAAAACCCCTACCCGGCGAGTACACCTTGGCATGAGGTGTTACCGGCAATGAATGCGGCAGAGCAATGGACGAGTCACGCTAATAACGATCCCTACCAAGCTAAGGTGCTGTTCAATTGGCGCAATAACTTCCTTTACAGCGCTGCATCGATTAGCCAAGAGGTGGTTGCTAGTATTGCCGATCCTAAGCGTTTGCCTTTGATTATCGGTATCGATTGTCATATGAATGAGACAAACCGCTACGCCGACTATTTCATTCCTGATCGCTCAATGCTTGAAGAGTATGCTGCCGATCGTATGTGGGGCTCACATATGCTAGGGGTGGTGGCTGCTGCCCCACTTGTTACTCCAAGAACCGTGAAGAATGCCGCGGGTCAGCATGTTTGTATGGAGCAGTTACTCGTTGATATTGCGCTGGATATGCAGCTCCCTGGATTTGGTAAGGGCGCGATTGCCCATGCTGATGGTAGCAAAGCGGATCTGCTTTGCTTCGAAGATTGGCACGCAAAATACCTAGCAAACGTGGCATCTCAGTGTGAAAACCTGCCGATAGTGACAGCAGAAGACAGACAGTGGGCTGGATTGGATTATGCCATGAAGCCGCTTACGCCAAGATTGACTGCGACGGAAGCTCGCGAGGTTGAAGCACTATTATCCCGTGGTGGCTACTATGTTGCCGATGAGCGTTATGAAGGAGACTTTGTTAAAGGCGCAGCGCCTAAGTGTCTGCAGCTATATCATGAGGCGGTAGCGCAGTTGCGTCATGCGTATTCAGGTGAACACTATCCGGGAAACATTACCTATCACGAACATAGATTCTGGAATGGCGATAGTTGGGAGAGTCATTGGCCTGCGTCCGAGTACCCATTGCTATTTTCTAGCTATAAGGCAACGGTGCGCTCAAATTATGCGGTGGCCTATAAACGTATTGCTGAGATCAGTCCAACTAACTTTGTTTACATGCATGAAGATACAGCCAAACAGCAGGGGTTAACAGATGGTGATAGGGTCAAACTCATCACAGCGAATGGAAAACCCGCTACTGGTCTATTGCAAACAGACTTTGGTGTTGCACCGGGCGCAGTATGTGTATCCCACGGATTTGGTCACTCACAAGGCTTTGGCGGTGACGACAGGATCATCAATGGCGAGAAGTTAGCGGCTCTCAAAGAGCGAGCGGGGGGAGTGGCGATCAATCAAATGATCCCTTCAGATCCTACCCGTAAGCAAACTGCGAGCATGTTAAACGATTACTGGACGGGGGCAAATTGTCGTCACGGGATCCCAATTCGTGTAGAAAAAGCGTAAGCAAACCGCGAGTATGCTGAATGATGACTGGCTATTGGCAGAGAAACGCTAACTGCCGTCACGGGATCCCTATCCGCGTGAAAAAAGAGTAAGCAAACCGCGAGTATGCTGAATGATGACTGGCTATTGGCAGAGAAACGCTAACTGCCGTCATGGGATCCCTATCCGCGTGGAGAAAGCGTAAGCAAACCGCGAATATGCTGAATGATGACTGGCTATTGGCAGAGAAACGCTAACTGCCGTCACGGGATCCCTATCCGCGTGGAGAAAGCGTAAGCAAACCGTGAGTATGCTGAATGATGACTGGCTATTAGCAGAGAAACGCTAACTGCCGTTATAGGATCCCTATCCGTGTAGAGAGGCGTAATCCGTATTTACAATGCCTCCTTTTATAGAGACGCGCTATGAAGGAGGCGAAGATATATCCAAAACTTACAGCAGCCACATTGAGAGGCGATAGTGGGGCTGTTGAGGTATTACCGTTAGGTGTCTCTGGCAAGCTCAGTAGATTTTTCTGTGTTTGTCAGCGCTGGCGGTAGCTCCTGTGTGGCGTTTGCAGGATCATCGCCTTGATCACACTCAATTCGTATCATCCTGCAATCTTTCCCCTCGGCATTGTTTTCGCTGAGGGGACTTTTCTACTCGGTTAAATCTCAAATCACTTCAGCTAAAATTTATCTGTTTATGGTAGGGTAAATTCCCCATCATTGGAGATAATAATGAAAACAATAAAATACTCACAAATCGCACTGTTAGCAGTGACAAGCTTTGCACTACCGGCTATGGCTGTCACCTCTGAGCAGAGTGCATTTTTTGATAATCTAGCAGCCCATTGTGGTAAGGCATTTGAAGGTACAGTGACTGCAGGTAATAGTGCCGATTCAGCCTTTAGCGGTAAGAAGCTCGTCATGCATGTACGTGAATGTAGTGATACCGAGCTGAAAGTTCCCTTTCATGTGGGGGATGACCACTCCCGCACTTGGGTGATCACTAAGACCCCTTATGGTTTGCACCTTGCTCACGATCATCGTCATAAAGACGGTAGTGAAGATAAGGTGACCATGTACGGCGGCATGACTGCGGATATGGGCAGCGCGACTGAGCAATCCTTCCCAGTGGATGCTTACTCGATTAATAATTTTAGAGAAAATGGCTTAGATGTGTCGGTGACGAATGTGTGGCATATGTATGTTAAACCACAGGAGTTTACCTATCGCTTAACCCGAGAAAACCGCGATTTTAGAGTGGATTTCGATCTGACTAAGCCTGTCGATTTGCCACCTGTACCTTGGGGTCATAAATAGCGGGCTCAGCTTTGATGTGTCTAGGTTCTAGTTTTTAATTGCTAGAACCTAGAACCTAGAACCTAGAACCTAGAACCTAGAACCTAGAACCTAGAACCTCTAATACTCAAGCCTAGAACCTATAGCCTAGAACCTCTAATACCCAAGCCTAGAACCTTCTTGTTCCTTACTTCTCTTCAAAAGTAAACGATTGCCCTGCAAGTGCCGCTTCAAACATCAAGCCGCCCTTGGCTACGGTAAATACCGCCATACCATTGATATAAGCTGCTTTAGCTGCGCCTTTACCCGCACCTGCAGAGTTCCCCGTTGTACCAGCTTGGGCATTAGCGCCAATATTGATGGCGACTGCGGAGGCTTGAGCGCCGAACTCGAAGCTGCCACTGGTAAAGTCTCTGTATGCAGCCTCATCTTTGAAGAAGATTATCTCGCTATAGGCTTGGCCACCGAGCTGAAACCCAAAGGAGACCTGGGTTAAGCTGGTGTCACCAGTATAGTTACCACCACGATAGACTCGCCCCTTACCGTAGGCTGCACCTATACCGATACCACCTTTACCCACGGTTGGGAAAAGCGCATAGCCGTATGCGTTATTGAAGAATTTTTGCGTTTCGCTCGCTTGCTGGAAAGTGCTCTTGGCCTGAGCGTAACCGTCCTCGGCTAACGCTTGTGGTGCAAACATCATGCTGGTGAGTATGCAGAAAGTGGCACTGATTCGTTTGATAAAACCTGTCATTCGATTCTTCCCCTGTAAAAAACTAGCTAAACCTTAGCATACCCTTACTGAACAGAAAGTGAATGCCAGAATTGTAACCGGGGTTATCTATGTAAAAGGTAAAATAAAAGCGCCGATAGGCGCTTTTATAGGTTTGCTGCGACTCTAAACAGATGGCTTATTTAACTTCTTGGCCTAATACATAGTGATTGAACCATTTCTGATCCCACTCCATCTTAGCTTTACGATGTTGGTATTTGCTCAGACCGTGGCCTTCACCAGGATAGACCACCAACTCCACAGGAACATTGAGGTAGTGGTGCAGCGCACGATATAAACCCTGAGCATGACCAAGTGGTACACGTTGGTCGCCTTCACCGATATGGATCAAGGTCGGGGTCTTGATCTTATCTGCATAAGTCAGCGAAGAACCGTGGTTATAGGCTTCAGGCTTTTCCCAAGGCAGGCCTTCCATAAAGTTAACCACATGGCCTGGGGTATCTTCGAGGATCCACTGCAGGCGTTGATCGAACACGCCTGCGCCAGAGCTTGCTGCTTTGAAACGATTATTGGTGCTAATGAGCGCATTGGTCAGGTAGCCACCATTACTCCAACCCATAACAGCCATCTTGTCGCCATCGATGATGCCGTCCGCTATCAGCTGATCGACACCGGCCATGATATCTTTGACTTCGATATCATGCTCTCGGCCAACCAAGTCAGTTAAGAACTTATCGCCATAGCCTGTAGAGCCGCGATAGTTAGGCGAGAGCAGCGCCCAACCGTTGGCGGTAAAGGTTGAGCGGCCGTATGATCTGTGTTGCAGCGCGTAAGGCGTTGCTGCAGTCGGGCCGCCATGAATTTGCACGATTAAGGGGAGTGGCCCGTCTTCCTTTTTATAGCCCGCCGGTAGATCCAGTATGCCCTCGACCACTGAGCCATCTGGTGCTGTCCACTTGACGATGGAGACTTGTGGTAACTTCCAGCTATCGACTTGTGGGTTGATATTGGTTAGTCGCTTAGCCTTGGCAAGGCTACTGTTGGCATCGGCGGTAAACATATCGGAGAAGTGATCTAAACCGTTGTGGCTAAAAGCAACGGACTGGCCGTTCTGGCTAAAGCTATAGCTGCCGATAACCATGTCGCCTGGGATCACGATGCGGGTATCACCCTGCTCACCACCATCGATCTCAGTACAGAAGAGTTTGACGCGGCCATGATCGGCGCCGCGATAACAGATCTCATCACTGTTTGGCCGCCAAGTCAGATCGCTTGATGTGAGGGTGACATCGCCGGGACGAGTCACCTCTAATGAAGGCTTATCTGAGGCATTTACATCGGCGATAAACAGCTGGCCAGGATGGCCGTCATAGTCGATTCTAAAGGCTAACTCAGTGTTATTTTCTTGCCACGCCAGTCCGAGCAGCCAGCCATAAGGCGAGGGAGCATGATCACGCCACTGGGTATCCGCGAGTACACTATTTTGTTGGGTTTTGGTATCGAAGACCTCAACGTCTGACCAACCTTCTAAGAATACCAGCTCATTGTCTGTTGTGGTGATGCGGGCGATCTTGCTGCCATCTTGGCTGACTTTAAACTCCCAAACCACTTTGTCATCATCGAGGAGTAGCTTTTGCTTAAAATGTTCGAGATCGAGTTGATATAGCGGATTGGTTTTTTGCTCTCCATGACCATATTTAGGCGCGCTGTGGCTGGCTCGCATCGATGCCCATTGATCTTCATCGGTTGTGGTTTTGGTGGCTAAAAAGTACAGGCTCTTACCATCGTGGCTAAGCTCAAATCCTGCCACGCCTTCGGCTTCCTTGGTCATTGGCTGGCTATCGCCGTTATTAACCGATAGGCGAAAGACCTGAGTCTTGCCGTTGAAAGGGGCTTTTGCCCCTTCCTGTTTGACTTTACCAAGGTAATAGACGTACTCACCATCGGGGCTCCACTGTGGGCTAGACTCACTCTCGTTGGTGAAGGTCATGCGTTTTGACTGCTGAGATTTTATTTCGATTAGCCACAGGTCACGCTGGCTCTTATCCAGCTCCTTATCCCAGCGAGATTCAAGCCAGACAGCGTGTTTGCCATTAGGGCTGAGTGTTACCGCGCCCATGTTACCGATATCGAAGAAGTCATCTATGGTGATGTCGTGAGTTCTATCTGCAGCCATGGCGGAGAAGCTGCTGCCGAACAGCGCGGCAGCAAGTAAAGATAGCTTGTGTGCTTGTTTCATGTATTAATCCCTAACCTTCAATAAGTTATTTATTGTTATTGTTTGATGTTTTCTTGAAATAAGGGCTAATACACTAGCGCAACTTTTATGCAGTTGGCTATGAAAAATATTCAATCAATTATGTTTGTTTGCGGTCAGTCAAAAGCAGACATTTATTAGTTTTGGGCTGGATCTTCAGCTGACTTTGCAGCTAGCTTTTTTCCTATAATCAGCACAGGAGCAAGCACAAACAGCGAGAGGATAAACCATTGGAAATTATTGCCCCCAGCAACGGCTGCCGTTTGTAGTTGTAGTTGGCTTGAAAGTAAACTCGCCACTCGCTCGGGTGTGGCCTGTAACATGCCTTGGTTTAGCACTTGTGTCATGGCGGTTTGGTAATGGATAAAGCTGCTGCTCATTTGATTGAAGTTCTCACCTAATATACTCATTGTGCTACTGGACTCAACGCTCATCATTCGCGAAAATAGTGCCATGCCCATTAGGCCTCCTAAGGTTCTAAACAGGTAGAAGTAACTTACACCTTGAGGAATATGTTCTTTTTTAAAGCTAGATAAAATCGAGATAGATACAGTGACATTCAGCAGGCCAACGCCTAGTCCGCGCAGGATTATCGCTGGCAACATATCGCTTGCACCACTGCTTACGCTGCTGGTTGATAGTGAAACGCTCGATAGTAAGATCATCAGCACACCAATGGGGACCACGGCATCGGGCTTGAGCCTTGGGTGATTACAGATCCAAATACTGATCAATAAGCCAACGAACATGCTGGCAAACGCGGGTAGCTGTAACCAAGCTTGCTCGCTATGGCTGTAATGCAACACGCTGCCAAGATAGACGCTGATGAGCATAGAAGTGCCAAGTACGGCAAAGCCTGCAAGGGCCGCATTATACATCGAAACCTTATTTTTTAAGGGGCTAAGTACATCGCTACGAATATATTCACCCTTGCCCAGTTGCTTGGCAGTAACAGATACGCATAACAGCATTAATGCTGCAGCGGCCAGAGTAAACTGGGTAAAACCTGAATTATCAAACCAGTTATAGTATTGGCCGCGCATTAAAACTAGGGTGATGCCAGTAATGGCTGCGCTCATGATTATCGCTTGCAATAGATTAAATCTTAGCTGCTGTCTAGTGTCGGTATAGTCGAGAGGGCGTAACCATAACCAAGCTAAAATGAGCAGGTACAGGCTCGCTTGCGCCGCGAAGATAAGCTGCCACAAGCCATTTTCGGCCAGCTCGGCAATAAGCCAAGGATAGACCCCCATAGGTAACAGGGTGGTCATCAGCATCATGGCGCCTTCAGCAATGGTGATATCTTTTAGCGACAGGTTGCGTAGTACCAGAACCTGTACCGCTACTAACATACTGCTTGCTGCAATACCTGTAACCGCCCAAGCCACAAAATGCCCAGCGACACTAGCGCTAAAGCCCAGCAATAAGCTTGCGATAAAGCCAAGTCCTGCACCTAAGGTGAGAAGTGATTTGGCGCCAATGCGGTAACTTAACCATGAGGCCAAAGGAAGGGTCAGTAATTGCGCCAATATATAGGCAATATTGAGCCAAGAGGCGTCATCGGCGGACAAGCTTAGTCCGCCAGCAATTTCGCTAGCGGCAGCATTGTAGATAGCCGAGGTGATGCCAAACGGGATCATGGCTAGTGTGACGAGAAGGATGAGCTCTAGGCGGTGGTTCATAACATCTGCTCTGGGTAAATGAATGGTTTAATGCAGGCACTAATGGTGAGTGACTATTAACTTTTTATGCTATCGGTGTTGACGCTAACTTCTGCAGACAAGCCCGGAACCACTCGACCTTTTAGTGCTTGTGGGATAGTTAATTTGATCTTTACTGGTACCCGTTGCACCACCTTAACGAAGTTACCGGTAGCATTGTCTGGCGGCAGTAGGCTGAACTGTGCACCTGTTGATGGTGAGGTGCTACTTACAGTACCTTTAAGTGGTGAGTCTGGGAACATATCCAGCACGACGTCAACGGCTT
Organism: Shewanella sp. Isolate13; assembly: GCF_022398325.1. Taxonomy (GTDB): domain Bacteria; phylum Pseudomonadota; class Gammaproteobacteria; order Enterobacterales; family Shewanellaceae; genus Shewanella. Next base: position 100,096 of record NZ_JAKEVD010000014.1, on the reverse strand, counting down.
GCCCTGGCTGAATGTTTGTTAGCTGGGTTTCTTTAAAGTTGGCTTCTATCCATAACTCATCGGTTGGCACTATGGCCAATACGCCAGAGCCAGCGTTGACGAACTTACCAAGTTGTAGCGCACGGTTGCCAACACGACCAGAGATTGGGGCTAAGATCTGGGTGTCTTGTAGCGCGAGCTCGGCTAACGATAAGCTGGCTTGTGCTTGCTGTTGTTGGGCAAGTATTTGGGTGCGTTCACTCTCTAGGTTAATAAGCTGTTGCTTGGCTGCCGATAGCTTAAACTTAGCCGCTTCAAGGTTGGCACTGGCAATACGGGTTTTGTTTGCTTGCGCATCATGCTGGGTTTTGCTGACCGCATCGGTTTTGACTAATTTGGCATATCGAACGAGTTCCTTCTGCTCGAAGTCATGAGTCGCCTTGGCGACCTCTAAATGGGCTGCTGTTTCATCAATATTGACGTGTTGCAAAGCGGTGCGACTTTTATTGCTATCGAGTGAGGCTGTGGTCATGGCTAATGTGGCTTTAGCCTGATCTCGGCGGGCGGTATAGTCTCGAGGATCGATGACAGCTAGCAGCTCTCCCGCTTCAACCATCTGGTTATCGGTAACGAAGATCTTAGTGATGCGACCCGATGCTTCGGCGCTGATCTGGGTGATCTCGCCATGAACATAGGCATTATTGGTTTTTTCGGTATCACCATTACTGATAAAAGTATTAGCTGTCATGCCAACAGTGGCAATCAATGCAAGGGTGATAATGGCGGCTTTGATTTTGGAGTTCATGATATCTTTACAACTTATCGTACTGTACTGGACGGTACGATAAGTTATTTGCTATAACTAGATCAAGTTAAATTTTAATCAAGGCTAGAAAAAGATCCTTTGGGATCGCAAATAAGCGCTAAGGATGATGATTGCTTCCTTGGCTTAAATTGCATGAATAATACAGACCTGTTCTAATTAGGCCCATACAGGAGAGGTACTTGAATGCGTCCATCTACGCTAAAGAAACAACAAAAAATTATCGATGTCGCGACTCAGCTTTTTTTTGAGCAGGGTTATGCCGAAACCAGTTTAGATCAAATCATCGAGGTGTGCGGCGGCTCGAAACAGACCCTTTATAGTTATTTTGGCTGTAAGCGTGGGATTTTGATCCAAGTAGTGACTCGCTGTACCGAACAGGTGGGGAGTGTCTTTCAGTTTTATGCCGAAGCGGATTTGACCGAGCAACTTAATCAGTTTGGTTACGAGTACTTAAAAGCTTTATGTTCTAAGCAAATTATCGACATTTATCGGATTATTGTGACTGAGTCTCGTCGGGACAAAGAGCTGGTGGACTTTTTCTTATCGCGTGGTCCCCATCGTTTTTATCAACTCTTGAGTGATTACCTACAAGTTCAGGCCACTCAGGGAAAGTTGAATATTGAAAACCCCGCTCAAGCAAGCAGCCAATTGATAGGCCTCTTACGTGGTGATTATTATCAAGATGTGGTCTTAGGGTTGGGGGTACCCTCTGAAGAAGAGATTAAGCAGTATTCGTCGCAAGCGATCAAAATCTTTTTACAGGGCTGTAAGGCATAAGCTATGTGGCTTTATTGCGCCGTACCATTAGTAAGGATTGCGGCGTTTACTCTTTCTGGCTATTTTCTCGTTCATCTTCTTTCATCAACTGCTGCAGGTAGGCGAGTTCTTCAGAGCTCAATAACTGCTGACTGGCTTGCATCGGCTTTCTTTGTGGTAATTGCTGGGCGAGTTTTCCGCGCAGAAAGGCGGCTCGGGTGATCTGTTTGAGTCCGTAGATAGCGAGTAGATAAACGGTTAGTAGCAAGGTCAGTTTAGTGGCCGCCTGATTGATAATTATGGCCTGATCACCCAAGTAAAAGGGCAGAATGATGAGCACAGCCCTGATAAGCCAATTGCTCATTAGGGCTAGCGTTAACACCAGTAGCCAGCGGAATTTGATGTCTTTAAGACTGTCTTGGTGCAGTCGTGATGTTCTGCTGGGGTAGCGGCTAAGCATCTTGATGATGTAGTAAAAATAGATCCCTGTTTGGATAAAGAGCAGGGCTGGTAACAGCATGGCTAACAAGCTGAGATTAGTGATCCCTGCGGCTTGTGGCCAACCGATATCAGGCCAATGGTTGGCGAATAGTACTCGGTACCCTGTGGTTAGAATCACAAGAATTGCTATGGTAAGTGCTGGATAAAAGTGACGTGAAAAGCCGATTGGCCGTTCGCTCTCATGCAAGCTGCGATCGCAATAAAGATAGAGCAGCGGCATTACCAGGAAGTAGACTGGGATGATTAATATAAATAGCAGGTATATGGGGGCGGGTGCATTGTCACTGGTCAGTAGACCGGTAAAAAAATACAGCGCCATAAGGCTGAAGATGTCTCCAAGAAGCTTATTAGTGCCATTTTTTTCATGGTAGATATAACGGATATACAAGCCTAGGCCTAGACAGTGAATACCGCCAAGCAATGAGAACCACCAATAGCCTTGAGAGAAAAACTCACTAAATTCATTCATGCCAAACTCATTTCAACCTAATGTTGCTTTGGATGCAAGTGTTGAATTTTTGAACATGCCAACTAATCGTCATACCTTCTGACACTCAGGTTATAAGTGAAAAAGAATAATTGTTTAACGTCAGCAGTAGCGAAGGGCTTGCTGGCGGAGGCGGTGACATCGACATCGACATCGATGGCGACAAGCTTAACTGGCAAGCTTGGAGACGGATCTAAGTTTGTGCAGCAAGGCTTCTTTTTTGAACGGTTTTGCAAGGTAGTCATCCATGCCTGATTGATAGCACCTTTCAATATCTTGATCGAGCACGCTGGCGGTTAGCGCTATGATAGGCAGTCTAGGCTGGGAATGTAGCCTCTCCCATTCTCGAATTTTTTCCGTTGCAGTAAAGCCGTCCATAACGGGCATCATGCAGTCCATTAAAATGGCGTGAAAAGCCTCCCCTGAACTGATGAAATCTAACGCCTCTTGGCCGTTATTGGCGATAATACAATCGAAACCCGCCTGTTTAACAAGTAATGATGCCACTTTTTGGTTTACTAAGTTGTCTTCGACTATCAGTACCACAACCTTCATTGTTTCAGGCTCTTCTGTGAGCTTGTGATGATTGTTGACACTGTTTGAGTCTTGTTTCTGTCGTAATTTTCGATTCTCTAGCCCATTGTGGACTGCATTTTTAAAGCGGTTGCCTAGTAAGGGGAGGGTTACTGTCGCATCGATATTATCTAAATCTCGCTTCTCAGTTGGCGTATTGAGGGCAATTGTAGAAATATCCCTCTGCCTTAGCAGCCCTGGCAAGGCCACAATGCTGTCTCTGGTCGAAGACAAACTGTCAATAAACAGCAGATCAAATGTTTGATTTTCCTGTAACAGATCGAAGCAGGAACGATAGTGAAAGTTGAGATTAAAGCCTTGTTGCTGACATTCTCTATCAAGTCGCTCACTGAGCTCTGAGTTACTAGAAATAAGCGCAGCAGTTAAACCTTCGAACTGGCTTGATACAGGTTTTTCCTGAGTGATAATTGCAGTTCTGAGTTTAATGGAGAAGCAGGAACCTTTTCCTTTGTCTGAGATTAAGCTGATCTCTCCACCCATTAATGTGATGAGTTGCTTACAAATCGCAAGGCCAAGCCCTGTGCCGCCAAACTCTCTAGTTGTTGTGTTATCTTCTTGAGTGAATGGAGAGAATATATGTTGCTGTTTCTCTTTTACAATACCGATACCGCTATCGTGCACACTAATGAGTAGGTCGCAATAGCCTGCAGCATTGCAACAGGATATGACCACCTTAACCCCTCCTTTATGGGTAAATTTCACCGCGTTAGAGAGTAAGTTGACCAGTACCTGCTTCATACGGTGTTCATCGAGAGAGATAAGGTATGGGGTATCGTTATCTATCTCGACTTCTAATGTCAGGTTTTTCTCGGCGATCTTTGCCACTACTATGGTTAAGGTATCGTAAACTAACTCGGTAATGTCGGCGTCGGTATTAGCGATAGAGAGGTTACCTGACTCAATCTTAGATAGATCGAGTATGTCATTGATCAGAATGAGTAACGTTTGGGAAGAGGTCTCGATGGTTTGCAGGTACTCACTCTGAGTTGGCGTTAGCTTTGTGCCCGTCATAATATCGGACATGCCAATAATGCCGTTAAGCGGGGTGCGGATCTCATGAGACATATTAGCCAAAAAGGAACTCTTCGCCTGATTGGCTTTTTCAGCTTCCTGTTTCGCTTGTAATATTTTGAGTTCATTCTGACTACGCTCATTGATGAGCTTGTTGAGCGTTTTAGAAAATAGGCTTAACTCATCGTTACCCTCTTCGCTAACTTTGTAGGAATAGTCGTGAGTCTCTTCGATGTGTGACATGGTGCTAATCACATGGCTTAGGTAGTTGATTATGCGTCGGTATAGGTTGGCACCTATGATGGCGATGATGACTAGAGAGACAACCAGGGCTACGCAAAATAGCCAAATTAGATTTTTTGACTGGGCGATCTCGCCATGAATGTTGCTGCTGAGTTTAGTGGAAAAACTACTCACAACATATTGGATTAAATCGAGTCGCTGGTTGAAGGCTGCCAAACTGATATTGGGAGTGTTGGCTAAAGTTTGCTTATTTAAAATATGACTTCTTAATTGATAACTCTGCTCGAATGCTTTATCTGAAAAAGTACTGAGTAAGAGCGAGACCTGTTCAGGTTTGGCGTTAATATCTATAAAGCGCTCCACGTAAAGTTGTTGGCGCTCTGTGATGGAGTTTAACTGGCTCAGCAGTTCACTATCATCGCGGTCTTGCAGTAATAGATTGATTAACCATTTCTCTTCTGTCGACCATAAAGACAGCCATTGCAGTTGGTATAATATTTCAAGCTGTTGATTTATATCATAGTTGAATCCAGAGCTGTCTTTCTCTAGGCTGTTTATTGCTTGAACCTGTAGCTCATTAAACCAAGTCGACCAGTCTGCGAGCTCATCAGCATTCACTTCTGCCAATTCTTTTAAGGCGTTATTGGTGTTAGTTACCCAAGACTCCATCTCTATTCTGTTGTTGGCGGTGAATGTTTGAGGTAGTTGCTGCGATATTCTGCTGAGCGAAGAGGCTAAGGGAGCGAGCGTCACCTTAGTGTTGTGTTTGAATAACTGCTCCCTTGCTTGATTGGTAAGCTTGTTTAGTTGGGATAGAGACTCGAGAAAGCTGACTTTACTGTTTAGGGTATTTAAAGCCTGAACATTCTCTCTTTGTTTTTTAACCTCTAATGCCGATAAAAAAGAGGCAAAAATGAGCGGTAATAGCACCAAGGCTAACATCCGTATTTTTATTGAAGCATGATTGAATATGCTCATTTCTACTCCATGAATTGAACAAGTTATCGCCGTTCTTGTAGTTTAACTTAGCCTTGACTATATTCAGCATAGTATAAAACTATCTAGGATTGAGGGTTTTAATGTTTAAGGGATTAAACGTGCGAGTTAGGCCTATCTATTTTCAGCTCTTAATAGCGTTACTGCTTTGCTGTATCTCTTTATCCCTCCAAGCTGTAGAAGTCATCGATGATGAAAACGACGATGTTGAGTTTGCTATTTTTAGCCTTAATGATGACTTACCCCCTTTGAGTAAGAGCAAGGCGAGAATGCTTTATCGTGGTAAGAGTAAGAAAATATCGGGCAGCTTGAAAATTGTCCTAGTAGACCTTCCTGAAACATCCATTCATAGAGAAGAATTTTATAAGATGCTACTCGGCAAATCTGTTTCGCAGATGAACGGCTATTGGGCGGGGCTTGCATTTTCGGGAAGAGGCTCCCCGCCTGATGAGCTTGACAGTGATGACATTAAACAGATTTTAAAATGGCTTAATGATAACCCTAACGGCATCGCTTATGCGCCTATCGAATCAGTGCCTGAAGAAGTCAATATCTTGATAACCGTGCCTCAGGGAGAGTAGTCATGTTATGTCGCCGAACATGCTTTATCGCATTATCTTTAATTATATTTCTACCTATCGCACAGGCGAGTATTGAGCTTACTGATAACATTTCTCTCAGTGGATTTGGTTCGACCGCTATCAGTAAGACAGATAATCGTACTCCGCTGTTTATTAGTCGGGAGATCACCGATGATACCTGTTATGACTGTGACACTATATTTGGTTTGCAGCTGGATGTAGATCTACTTGATAGCTTAAGTGCGTCAGGGCAGGTGGTTAAGCGTACCCAAGATGAGTGGAGCGATCCTGAGCTTGAGTGGGCCTATCTTTCATATGAGTTTGATGATTTTGAGGTGAGAGCGGGTCGCTTGCGTTTGCCCTTGTTTCTCGTCTCCGAATACTATTATGTTGGCCAAGCCTATCCTTGGAGCCGACCTCCTCAGGAGGTGTATGACAGCATTTTAGGTTTTACATTTTATGATGGTCTGTCTGTTTCTTGGGATTATGATATTTCCGATGAACTCCTGTTAACCGTGTCGCCCTATTACGGTTTTGATAGGGTGAATAAGGTGGAGTTGGGAGAGAGTTTACTGACATTTGATACCGAATATATGGTGGGGATCTATGTAGACTTAGTCGGGTTTAACTATCGAATCCATAGCGGCTTTATGCAGGCCAAATATAGGCAGCAACCTTCGATTGAGCAGGAAAAACTGGATATTTATACTCTGGGGGCCGAGTACAGTTATGAGTCTTGGCTATGGATGGCGGAGGTGGAGTTCGACAGATTACAAACCAACTGGTATGCCTCGGCGATCTATGCCTTTGATGACTTATCTCCTTATTTAACCTACGGCGAAAGTCATCAGCTACGCAAATCTAAGGCCGTGACGGCAGGGGTTAGATATGATGCGACTTCGAGCATTTCATTCAATCTAGAGTACCAGATGATCTTCTCTCAAGAGGAGGGTAACCGGGCTCAGTTTGTCACATCACCGCAGGTTTACGCTGAAAGCCCTGACGTAGATTTAGTTACCCTTGCCGTAAACTTTGTATTTTGATCACATGGGGGGAATAACGGGTTAGCAAGGCGATTATTGTAATAGCGCTTGGATCTGTTGGTTAATATTGCGGATTTCATCACAAAGATTATTAATTGCTGTCTCATCGGGAATGCAGCCTGTTTGCGAACTAGACTCGACAATTTGTGCCAAGCTTACCGCGTCTTGAGCACAGAGATTACTGAACATACCTTTCAACTCATGAGTGATCTGAAATAAGCCATCGATATCCTCTGTGTTATATCTTTGCTTAATAATGCTGTCACTCTGGCCATACTCCTCGATATAGAGGTTGAGTAGCATATTTAGCACTGAATCGTCGCCGTCACAGAGCGCCGTTAATTCATCTATTTTAATCATTAAGCTCTCCTTTGATTATTAATCTAGCCATTTAAAGTGAGCACTCGCTTGCTGCCTAGGGTGTCTTTTTCTGTTCGTGGGGCAAGTGTCACTTTACCTTGTTTGTCGCTGCAGTTTGAAGGTGTTTCGATTCTCGTTTGAGTTGTACTCTATCTTGTCAGAAAGCTGCTGAATGATTTTCAGTCCTCTGCGGCTTTGTAACCAAGTATTGGGCTCGGTCGACAATGGTTCAATAAAGTCCATCTTAGGGAGATCTTTAAGGATACTGAGCGGCATCGAATCGCCGTAGTCTGAGACCTCAATAATCAATTCTCTTGTGTTATTTAGATAAGAGGTGATCTCAAACTTGGCGCCTTCAAGGTTTGAGTAGGCATGCTCAAAGACGTTGTTGACGATTTCGACTAGGCATAGCTCCATCTGTCCGATAACCGTAACATCTAAGCCTAGCGATTGCCAAAAAGGAAGAATATCGGAGGCCACAGTGCGAGATGCCTGCAAACAGCTAGAGTATTGTTTATGAAACTTCCTCGTATTCACGTCACTTCTCCCTATTTTGCTTGCTCTAATGGTGTCAAAGTATCGTGGGGGATAGGTGTCGACATATAGATCTTATCCATACTAGCAATGCTGCTTAGGGGGCGCGATACATTACGATTTTTTAGAATATGCACGTACTGGCAGTCCGCTATAAGCTGGGTATAGCCATAGTGGCCCATCATGGTTTTGCCTAAAATGGCTACCATAGGTTTTGGTATTGCATAGGAGATAGGTTTAATGGGCGTGCCTTTCCCTGTGGCGAGTATCATTCCTTTCATCACATAGTCCTTTTAAGTGGTGGGAGCTAGAGCATCTTCTATCGTAGGGTGACTTAATATCAGCTTATCTATTCGAGTCAGCTTGAGTAGGTCTAAGATGGGCTTTTGTGGATTCACGATACTAATCTTGGTGTTGGGCAGCATCTTGTAGGCGCCCATCACGGCTCCTAGCCCACTGCTATCCATAAAGCGAACGTCACCGAAATCCAGAACCAAATGTTCGCGGATATTACCTTGTATTTTTTCGAGTTCTTCACGAAAAGAGGGAGCTAGCTTAGCGTCAAACCTCGCCTCTTTTACTTGGATCACTGTGTATTGGCCTTTCTCTATAATGTCGAATTGCATACTGCTTCCTCGGTTAAGTTCCATTCCATTCAAATACTAATAAGCTGATGTCATCATCAAATTGTGTCGTGCCAGACCAGCTCTTGAGTACTTCCACTATGGTATCGGTTTGTTTGTTTACAGGCTGCTCGGTTAACTCTTGAACCAGTCGCTTTAAACCTTGTTCAGAATATTGCTGGCTGTCGCTGGATTCGGCTTCAGTGATGCCGTCAGAGTAGAGATATATGCGGTCGCCACTATTGAGTTGTACCTGTTCAGTTTGGTAATCGGCGAAGTCGAACATGCCTGCCACATAGCTCTCCTGTTGAATGAAGTGACATTGTCGTAGCTGTTTTTGTAGCCAGATCATCGGCGGGTGCCCCGCGAAGGCATAGTTTAATAGCCCGCTTTTAGTATTAAGCACTGCATAAACCATAGTGAAATAGAGGTCATTACTATCTTGGTTGATATAACTCCGGTTGAGTCTAGCTAATACTTCACTTGGATCCCTGAGGCTATAAAAGGGATCGGTGTCTTTTCTACGCTTTACATTGGAGTTGCTGGCGGAGTTGGAGCTGATACTTTGTTGGATGGCGAAAGACATTAATGCCGATGTGACCCCGTGCCCTGACACATCAAACAGGTAGATGGCGATATGATCTTCATCTAGCTGCATACAACCTAGCATATCGCCCCCTATCTGGGCGCTAGGAATATGAGTGTAGTGTAGCTCAACGCCATGGAAAGACGTTTGGCTAGGGAGCATACGGTGGATCAATAAGTTGGCTGACTCTAGATCTTCCTTAATGGTGGCATAGGCGCGGTCGAGTTCAGTATTTTTGGTTATAAGCTGGTTGTGTAGTTCTAGATTTCTGAGCCCCGCCTTTAGGCGAGCATCGAGTTCGTTAATATTGGTATCTTTGGCGACAAAGTCATCGGCTCCGGCATTAATCCCTTCGACTATAGATTCTTTGTCATCACGGCCTGAGAGTAAAACGAAAAATATATAGCGACCATATTCGGGAGATTTTAAGCGATAACAAAGCTCGATACCGTTTAAGCCGGGCATCATCCAATCACTGAGAACTAGCTGGATAGAGGGGTGCTTATCGAGTTGAGCAAGAGCATCGATACCATTAAAGGCAGTAATGACTCGGTAGCCCCGTGAAGATAGCATTTTAGTCATCAGCAGCTGCATGACCTTATTGTCTTCGACGAGTAGGATTTCTTTGATCAAATTTTCAGCCTCCATGCCGTATTCGTTACTTAGCGAAATTAGACGTCCAGCTTTGAATAAGTCCTTTTACTTTTCAAAAGTCTAGTAGTGAATTTCAAATACACAAGCAAGTTACAGATCTGGAGTTGAACTGATCAGCGTTATAGAAGCTGATTTTTATCTAGCGGGATATTTATCCCGTCCAAGGCCGACTTTGAGCTTGGACGAGACAGATTAATTCTTTATGGAAGCTTTCATGCGCTGGTGGCGATTAGAACTTGCCTCGGGTGGCTTACCAGGAGCGGGATGACGTTCAGATAGTAGATGACGAATAGCCATTATTGGGTGAGGTAATAGCATTCTTGGGCCAGCAAAGATCATTATTTCTCGAGCCTTGGCTTTCATATGGGGTTTGTAGCAATGCACAGGGCATTTATTACAGGTTGGCTTTTCCTGACCGTAGGGGCATCTGTCTAGTCGAGTATGAGCATATTCGATAAAGCTTTTACACTCTTCGCAAGGGTGAGAGTCAGACTCTTTATGGTGAGCCTTACAGTAGATCTTCACCATCGCTGAAATTGTCTGAAACTCTCTGAGAAGTTTGCCGCTGAGCAGTTGTTCAAATGCCATGAGATACCTTAGTAACTTACTGGGTTATTTCCATAATAAGTGGGTTATCTTTTAGTGACAAAATATAAGGGCGAAAGTTTGAAGGTGTGCACAAAATAGTGCTTATCGACTCAGTCGCTTTAATTGTTACTGAATAGGTTCAAATTTTAATACTTCAGGTGAAATTAGTCTTCAGCATAACAAATTACGCTTGTCAGATTGATTGGTGCTGACTTAAAATCCGCCGCAGCGTGCAACGGTGAAACTTTACCCATTCAACGAGCTATTGGGGACTCCCTCTTCTCTTCATATCTGTGGTACCTAACGCTAAAGATAGACACAAAACTAACTTCCAATGCCACTTTTCAAAAGTAGCTTGTAAGCCAGCAACAAACACAATGACTCGTTTAATTTCGCAGCCAACTTGGTCGTCTCTCCAGGGGGGCGCAAAACTGAGCGCCAAAGCTAAACCATATGTGGCATCACAAGTAGATGATAGATATTAAGACAAGTTCCATATTGAAGATAAGTGGAATAAGACTGCCTGATTTTAAAACCTGTTTTCTAGCGAGCAAACTTGCTTTGTTATTGAGTTTCGCAGTGCCTGCTTCTGCAGAGATAACCTCGGAGCAAAATAACCTTATCACCGAGCAATCGATGGAAAGAATTGAAGTTCGTGGTATTCGGGCTTCAATGACGGCTTCTATCAATACAAAAAGATTTTCAGATGCGGTCGTGGATGCCGTTACGGCTGAGGATATTGGTAAATTTCCTGATAGCGATGTGGGGGAATCTCTCGGTCGCATTTCGGGGATTGCCGTTAACCGTCAATTTGGTCAAGGCCAGCAGGTTGCTATTCGAGGTGCATCAAATCAGCTGACAAGCACCTTACTAAATGGGCACACAGTGGCATCGACGGGTTGGTTCGATCAGCAAACAACCGATCGTAGCTTTAACTATTCGTTACTTCCGCCTGAGATGGTGGGGGATATTGAGGTTTATAAATCCTCACAAGCCGATATCGCGGAAGGCGGGGTCGGCGGAACCGTCATTATTAATACCCGCAAACCTTTCGATCTGGATGCCAACTCACTGTTTTTTAGCCACAAGCAAGACTACGGTACTATTTCTGAAGAGATCGATCCTGAGTTTTCAGGGCTATACAGCTGGAAAAATACTCAAGAAAGTATTGGCGTATTGCTTGCTTTTGCCGATGCGAGTACTCGATATCAGCGTAATGCCATCGAATCCAACATAGGCTGGGGTGAGATTGTTCCGACAACGTTCGAGCAGCAACGTGAACGCTCGGCGGTTAATGCAGCCCTGCAGTATCGCCCAACTGATAGCTTAGAGCTTGGCTTAAACATCATGCGTCTCGATATGCAGGCAAACAACGCGAATACTTCGCTATTTCTTATGTTTCCAGACGATAAAGAGGCTGCCTGTGAACAGTGGAATGATGCTGGAACCTGTATTTTCTATCGTCGTGATGCTAGCGATTCAAGCCCTGGTTGGGGACAAACTTGGATACGCGAAGCCAGCATGGATTCAAATACCCTAGATTTAGATTTTAAATATGAAACCGACAACTACACCTTAGAAGGCCTAGTGGGTAATACAAAATCTGACGGCGGAACCAATACTACGGCTAACTATGGATTCTGGCTTGGGCAGCCGAGCGACTTTGCAGGGACTTACGATGCCACGGGTGAGGTGATAAGCATCGATATCGCTAATAAGGTATTTGGGGCGGAGGACTTTAACGGTGCGCTCGCACCAGAAGCTTGGTCGCTGCGAAAACAGCCTAATTCCGATGAAGAAACCTACGTTAAATTTGATATCACAGTGCCTGTTGATATAGGTGCTATCACCGCGATAAAAACTGGGATCAGCTGGGCAAACCATGATGTAAAGCAGGAGTCTTTCGAGGGGATTGTTAATCCAGAGGTTGTTGCTAAAAATGCCTCGCACTATTACTCAGGTACGGTTTCATCTGGAGGGGGATTTACCCTGCCAAAACCCATTTTAGACGCCATGCTAAATGATGCTAAAGCGGCGGTAACGCACTTCAGTAGTGACGGGCAGGTGTACAAGTCAGGTTACGGTACGATTAATGAAGAAAACTTGGCTCTGTATTTGATGGCTAGCTTCTCGGTGGACCGCATTAGGGGGAATGTCGGGCTGCGTTATATTTCCACCGATGTCGATTCTGACTATTACCAGCTCAACTCAGATGGGACTTACGCCGATGATTTGAGTAGATCTAGTTCAAGTTATAGTGATTTATTACCCAGTTTCAATATCGCCTATGACGTATCTGAGGATGTGATTATTCGCGCTTCAGCATCTAAGGTAATTTCTCGCCCTAACTATGACGATATGTTTGCGGCCTCTGCACTATCAGGTTACGCCGATGGCGTTCCAGGTAACGAGGTGGTTGATAGAGGCAATATCGGCCTAAACCCCTTTAAGGCTGCGCAAGCGGATCTTGGCATTGAATGGTACTTCGCTCCAGAGGGGCTACTTTCTGCAACATACTTTATTAAGGATATCAGTTCGTTCATTACCTCCGAGCAACTGCTAGATCAAAGCATCGGCATTATAGATCCTGACTCGGGTGAGGATAGTTGGACTGTATCCACTAAGAAAAATGGTTCGGGGGGACTGATACAAGGTGTTGAATTACAGCTACAAAACGGTTTCGAAAATGGCTTAGGTTATGCCGCAAACTATACCTATGCCGACTCGAGTGCTCCTGCTGATTATTATCCAGATCAAGTCAGCGTGTTTTCCGATTCATCTAGACATACGGTTAACTTAGTTGGTTACTATGAAATGGATGAGTTCTCTGCGCGCTTAGCTTATAACTGGCGCAGTGAGTATATGATCCGCGAGCTTCCTGGATATTATGGTAATCGTCAGCATCAAGCCTATGGCACAGTCGATTTTAGCAGCACTTACAGCATAACTGAGCATCTCGCCATAACTTTCGAGATCATCAATTTATTTGAAGCAGACAGCGTTCAACTTGGTGTTGCACCGGACTCGGCTGAGGTTAAGCCTGAGCTGAAAGGCGATTACCCAGTATTTAGTGCCGAAGGTGAAGCCCGTTATAAATTAGGCGTTGGAGTTCGGTTTTAATGGGTAAACAAACAACGGCTATTTAGGTGGTTTGTTCACTTTGCGGTATCAGCAGATTTAAACGTGACAATACATTTCAAATGAAATATCTTACGCAACTTTTTTTTGGAGCCCAAGGCTTTTACTCATGATGCTACGCTATGTCTCTGCCAGAGTTTCAAATTGGAGCCAGCGATCTAAACTTTATTTATCAGATCTTGCTGCAATTGCTTTATTGCTATTGCCGATAACTCTTGCTAATTCGCTAGCCATGCTTTTAGGGCATGCATTCAGAGTGATGGAGATAAATTATGCTTCAGAGCTACTGTTTTATATCTCCAACATCTTAATTAATCTCTACCCAACAGCCTTCTGTGTTGTTGCGAGTTATTATCTTTCACAAAAAACTAATGCATCGAGTGCGATTTTTATTATCTATGCCTTAGTGCTTTTTTATATTCTTTCGATAGGGCATTTAGATCTCTCAACCAGCTATACATTGCCAAATAACCCCTTATTGGCGTTGCTGAGTGCGGTTATAACTTATCTATATTACCTGTATTTCCCTATTCGTCTTTTAGATCCCAACTCGTTTGAGTTTGCTTCAAGATTAATGAAATACATAGTTCATATCTTTTGTTTCTCAATTTTAGCCTTAGTGCTGTCACAACTTGTGGCACATACAGGTAGTTATCTTGAGGCCATAGTCGCATCGACGGGACTAGACCCGCTTACTTTCACTGGCGGCTTGATATATCAAACGTTTCTTGGTTTTTTGGGCGCGGTGGGGATCAATGGACACAATATGCTGTTTGCGATTAAGCAGCAGATCTATGCCGATACCTTAGCTAATATTGAGGCTTGGCGTGCTGGAGAGGCCTCGATAAATGTTATTAGTCAGGGGTTCTACGATGCATTTTTGTCTATGGGCGGCTCAGGAAACTGCATAAGCTTGTTACTCTGTGTGCTTATTTTTAGTCGAAGATACAATCACAAAATGCTGGCTATAGTCGCCATACCTATGGTGATGTTTAATATTAATGAGGTTTTGTTATTTGGTCTGCCGGTATTATTTAACCCAATACTGATCATTCCGTTTATTTTAGTGCCGCTCGTCAGTTTCGTTATCGTATACGCCAGTATCGCATTAGGAGTGGTATCTCCTGTAGTCACTATTGTTAACTGGATGACCCCCCCCATTTTTAGCGGCTATTTTGCAATGGGAGAGCAGTTAGATGGGGCGATCTTGCAAATCGTTGTCATCGTTATCGGTATTTTTATCTATCGACCTTTTTATCTTGCTTATGTTGGTAAACACCTAATATCGGTCGATCCAAATACTCGTTATGCCGCTGCGGAAGGTTCGATTTTTAAGCACGTGCTGCGAAGCGTGAGAAACTCAACCCATGACAGCATTACAAAGTCATTGGCGCAGAAACGTATGGCGAAGATTTTAAGGCAGGGCAAGCTTGTCATGTTTTATCAAAAAGTTCAGTCAATTCAGAGTAAAGAACAGTACAACTATGAAGCACTAATTCGCTATGTTGATGACAAAGGAGCACTATGCTCTCCAGAGTTTATCTTAGATTTCCAGTTACTCGAGGCGATGCCATTACTGGATAAGCTGGTCATTGAACTAGTATTAACTGATATGCAGAAAATGGATCTGCCTGTTGGTGGGCGTGTCGCTATTAACGTATCGGTTGCTTCCATCGAACAAGCAGACTTTGTCGAGCATCTGTTAGCACGGTTAGCTCATTACTCTATTTGCCCATCAAAGATAGAAATAGAGATCACAGAGGAGGCGATATTAAGCGACAAAGTGTTCTTAACTCGGGTCATGACGGAGCTTCAGGAAAAAAATATTGCTATCACAATGGATGATTTTGGCTCCGGATATGCGTCATTTCCTCACTTGCTTAAGTATCCGTTCAATAAAGTAAAAATAGACAGGTCTTTGTTGTTAGATGCGACCACAAATAAGGGAAAAGAGATCTATAAACTGGTGGCTAAATTGGGAGATGTCGCAAATTGTAAAGTCGTTGCTGAAGGCGTGGAAACACAACAAGAGTATGAATTTATAGAAAGTTGTGGCGTTGATTTGGTCCAAGGCTATTACCTAGCAAAGCCTTTACCTCTTGAAGAGTTATCAGCTTCTAATGCTGTTAAAAGTTTAATCGCTTAGCATTATGAATGCTTTTAAACACTCAAAAAATACGAATATTTTTGATACCCGATTAAAAAAGAGATATAAATACTTGATTTTAAGAGAGAGAATGCATTACTAATAATGTTTGATTTTTACTCATTCGTGTCGCTATATAAGCGTATGACGGATGTGTTCGTGGCCAACCTATGGTGGAAACAATGAAAGAAATAGCCATTATACTGCTGATTGTAATAGGTGTTTATCTCTATAGACGCACTCAAAAGGCGGCACAAGCAGAGAAAGAACAAGCAGCTAAGCAGTCAGAAGAGGTACAAGATGTGCCTGAGACGCAGATCAAAGATATCACCCCAGAAGCAACCGAGGAGGTCTCTACCCCTACGGTCGAAGGTGTGAGTTTTGAGCCTAAGGTTGATCAAGAAAAAGTCGTTGCTGAAGTTGTTGCGAAGCCAGAGCCAGAGCCAGAGCCAGAGCCAGAGCCAGAGCCAGAGCCAGAAGTGAAACCTGAGGCTGCCGCTAAAGCCGAGCCCGTTGTTGAGCCTCAGCCTATAGAAGAGCCTCAGACAGAAGTTCAGCCTAAGCCTTTAGCTGAGCGAGAACCAGAGGCCGAACCTGAGCCTAAGCAAGAAGCTAAGACTGAAGCTGTCGATCTATCATGGGCCAGCCCCAAGCTAGCTAAGGCCGTTAACGAATTTGATCAAGCTAGCGATGCCCCTGCGCAACACCTAGCGATTTCAGCGGCAATTGCCGAGTGCTATAAGCAGCGTAAGCAAACTGAATATGTACAATATGGTGCAACGCTTTCTCAAAGCTATCTAGAGGTGTTTGCGGCCTATGTTAAGGGTCTTAAGGCCGAAAACCCAGACGCCGAAGTGAAGGGAACCGCAATGATGCACTTGTCGACCCTGCTTAATGATAATGGCGAGTTCGACGGCGCTATATCAATTTGTAAGACAGCTATTGAGTATGGCCTGACCGATGGCACAGTGACTGGCTTCGAAGGGCGAATTACCCGTATCGACAAAGCGAAGGCAAAAGCCAATAAATAGCGTTAACAGTTAAAGGCAATCGATCACTAAGCTGTGTAGAATAAGTATAGTGGTTATCGAAGAGGCGAAACCCAGAGTTGAATTTTGGGCTTCGCCTTTTTTATTTAGTAGGAAGTGTTATATGAGTTTTCGTTCGTTATGTTTGTTCGGGGTGGCATCAATCGGCTTGGTTGCTTGTACTCAATCTCCCGAGTGGACGCTATTGTATTATCCCGATAGTCAAACCCAGCCAAGTGTTGAGCAGTCTGCCAGCTTTATTAGCGGCTACTATGCAACGATCGAGCAGTGCCACTCAAAAGGACTAGGGCTTATCCGTCTAGGTGGCGATGTCGGTGGTCACTATGTCTGTGGTTATCAGTGTGAGGCCGATGGTCAGTCACTCAGCTGCCAAAATGTCATCTCCTCAAAATAGCATGCGATTTAAGCAAGACTTCTTCGAGCAGCTGGTTGGTTATTATTCCCAAGTGTTCCCTGTGGGGATTAGCAATCCACATTGGCTCGCCTGGAGTGACGATGCGGCAGGGGTAGTCGGTTTGACCCAACCCACAGATGAGTTGCTGCTGGGGTTGTCGGGTAACGCTCATATTGATGGCGCAAGCTACTATGCCCAGGTCTACAGTGGCCATCAGTTTGGTGGTTATTCACCGCAACTTGGCGATGGTCGCTCAATCATTCTAGGTGAGGCGCTAGGGCCACAAGGTGCTTGGGATGTCGCATTAAAAGGTGCTGGCCCCACGCCCTATTCACGCCACGGTGATGGCCGTGCGGTGATGCGCTCCGCCGTGCGTGAGTTTCTAATCTCAGAAGCCCTGCATCATCTGCATATTCCTACCACTCGGGCATTAGCGGTTATCGGTTCAGATCTTCCTGTATGGCGTGAGACTCAAGAGACGGCTGCAATTACAGTTCGACTCGCTAAGAGCCACATTCGCTTTGGTCATTTTGAGTTCTTTTGTCATAGCGAGCGTGGGACGCCTGTAAAACTTAAGCAATTACTGGATTTCACTCTGGCTCAGCATTACCCAGACTTAAGTTGTGATGCTGCGGGTTATAAAGCATGGTTTGCGCGAGTGGTGGCCGATACGGCTAAAATGATTGCTCACTGGCAGGCGATAGGCTTTGCTCATGGAGTGATGAATACCGATAATATGTCGATTCTCGGTGATACCTTTGATTTTGGCCCATTCGCTTTTTTAGATACCTTTAAAGAAGACTTCATCTGTAACCATTCCGATCCTGAGGGGCGCTATGCTTTCGGACAACAGCCGGGTATCGGTTTGTGGAATTTACAACGACTGGCGCAGGCGTTATCGCCCATTATCGCGTCCGACGATTTGATTGAGGCGTTAAATCAGTATCAAGTAGAGTTGGTTAAACATTATCTAGTGCTGATGCGCGCTAAGTTAGGCTTAATGGCTTGTGAAGCTGGAACCGAACAGGATGATCATGACTTGGCGCTCATTGGCGGCTTCACTAGTTTGATGGAGCGCAATCAGTTAGACCATACCAATACTTGGCGCAGGTTCGGCCAGTTAGATCCTAACTCAAGCCACAGTGCTTTACGGGATGACTTTGTCGATCCTAGCGCTTTCGATACTTGGTATCAGCTTTATCAAGCTAGACTGGGAAATGTTAAGGACGTCGAGCAATGGCAAGCGGCGCGTAATCGCGTCAATCCGAAATATATTTTGCGCAATTATTTAGCCCAAGAGGCGATAATTGGCGTAGAGGAAGGCAACTTAGCACCGCTGCAGCAACTGCAACGAGTACTACAAAACCCCTTCGATGAGCAGCCTAACTTTGACGATTTGGCCAAGCGTCCACCGGATTGGGGACAAGGCTTAATCATGTCTTGTAGTAGTTAACTGGCAGATGAGTGTTTGTCGATAGCAAAGAATAATAAGAGTAAAAGAATGCAATTAACTTCGATAAAATTAGACCGAGAAACCTTAAGCTTAGCGGTACAGGCTGATATCGATTTTGAGCAGTTTGAACTGTTTGCCGAGCCCTTTGCCAAAGCGCTCGATTGTCGGGTAGTAGAGAAGCAATGGGGGGCCGATCGTCATCAGTGGTTGCTGGAGTTTGAAGGCACTCACCTACAGCTACACTATGAGTTTTATGGCGATATCTGTTGGTTATCCACCGACAGAGAAGATGAATATGACGTCCTAGTTTATCTTGCTGAGCTGATGAAGCCTTACCTGTAATAACCAGCGCGGATAAGCAGAATCAATTTTTGAGTTTGAACCTTGGCCCTCTCTTCGGTGGCCTTCGCAATTGAGCATAATGAAATGAATATCGATCCACCTAAAGCGGCAATGGAGCAAGACGCAAGCTCGGCTTTTCACTATCAAGCCTTGACGCCTGATCTCATTTTAACCGCCATTGAAACGTTAGGGATCTATCCTGAAACGGGCCTGTTAGCACTTAATAGCTATGAGAACCGTGTTTATCAGTTCCGCTGCGATCGGGGCCAACGTTATGTGGTGAAGTTTTATCGGCCAGAGCGCTGGACGAATGCACAAATTCAGGAGGAGCATGACTTCTCAGCTGCGCTTGCGGAGCAGGAGGTACCCATTGCGACACCTGTGATTATCGATGGTAAGTCGTTACATGAATACCAAGGCTTTAGGTTTGCACTTTTTCCTTCCATAGGCGGGCGTGCTTTTGAGGTTGATAATCTTGATCAGCTTGAGCAGGTGGGGCGTTTTATCGGTCGCATCCATCAATACTCTGGGCAGGCCGACTTTAAATATCGTGACGTGATGTCACCTAAATTGCTGGGCGAGGAGTCATTAAGCTGGCTTAAGTCATCGGGACACATTCCAGCGAGTCTTGAGCTGCCGTACTTTACCGTGGTAGAGCAGATCTTAGAAAAAGCATCGTCGCTGTGGCTACCGGAGAGTCACCGCTCAATCAGGCTCCATGGGGATCTGCACCCAAGTAATATTTTGTGGACGCCAGAGGGCCCAGGCTTTGTCGATCTTGATGACGCCAAGATGGGACCTGCGGTGCAAGATATCTGGATGATGCTGGCTGGAGACAGGCCGCAGCAGCTGCTGCAACTAGAAGTCTTACTCGAAGGCTACGAGGAGTTCTGTGAGTTCGATAGTCGTGAGCTGAAACTAATAGAGCCACTTAGAGCGATGCGAATGCTGCATTACAACGCTTGGCTCAGTCGCCGCTGGGGCGATCCGGCGTTTCCGATGAGCTTCCCTTGGTTTGCTGAGGATAAATATTGGGAGCAGCAAATTTTAGCCTTTAAAGAGCAATTAGCGGCGTTGGATGAGCCCCCATTAAGCTTAATTCCTCAGTATTAAAATCACTGAAGGCACTTATTTTGTAACAGTAAAATGAACTTTTGCGCTTGAGGTCAACTCCAAAGCACATTATGTTATATCCAAATTATTAGCGTGATGCACGATTTGCATCGAGGGGAAGTTAGATGAAAAAAGCTTTATTAGTTGCATTTGCACTATTGATGGCGCCTATGGCTGCAATGGCGGCTCAATACGAAGAAGGCGTACATTACACCGTTATTAACGAAGGCCCAGGTACGGCTAAGCCAGAGATTGCTGAGTTCTTCTCTTTCTACTGCCCACACTGCTACACCTTTGCTAAAGAGCAGGTGCCTAAGATCAAAGCGACACTTCCTGATGGGGTAACGTTTAAGCAAAACCACGTTGAGTTTATCGGTCGTGAGATGGGCGTAGAGATGTCTCGCGCGTTTGCTATCGCACACCAGTTAAAGATTGAAGAGAAGATGGAGCATGCGCTGTTCTCTGCTATTCAAGATAAGAAACAGCACTTCACCAGTCTTGACGATATCAAGGCGCTTTTCGTTGTTAACGGTGTAGATCCTAAGGCATTCGACGCGGCAGCTAAGTCATTTATGGTTAACGCACAGATGTCTAAGATGAAGCGTGATACTGAAAATGCCAAGATTGCAGGCGTACCAGCATTGGTGGTTAATGGTAAGTACCGCGTTGAGACGGGGGCTATCAAGTCTTACCAAGAACTACTGGATATCGCTTATTACCTAGCAACGCAGAAGTAATCTATAGCGATAGCTAAAAAAGGAGCCTATAGGCTCCTTTTTTGTGTCTGGAACACTTATGCCAAGGCCCATGGACGGGTAGCCTTGGTATTTGTACACGGAAGTACTTATCCCTGAACGCAGGGATTGCGTAGGAAGGGAGTTGTGTCTGGCATCTTGTCATAGAGAGTTATGCGCTGTTTTCTTGAAAGTTCAGGTTTGAAAAAAATAGCGATTGTCCATTTTAGTTATGCATTTGATTGCCATAGGGATTCTTCTTTTATGTGCAATTTGATTAAAACTTTTACATTTATTTGCTAAAAAAAATGCAACTCTCGTGGTACAAAACATGTCCAACAAAAATAAATAACAACAAGCGAAGCCGCTATCGGGAGGTATTATGAGAGTTTTTCCTGTCTATGCACCCAAACTGATTGTTAAACACGCGCGAATTTTTTTGTCTGGGGTGATCTGGGTTAAAGATCTAGGTCGACTAGAGTTTGATAAGGGGAGGTTTTTACTGCCAAGAAAAAGCCTGCCTAAAGTTAAGCAGGCTATTTTAGAGCTCAATGAGTTAATTGAGTCTCAGAATAACGAGATGCAAACTGCATAGCGTTTGATAATTTATTAGTTTACTTCTTCGTTGAGTAGACCAACTAGACCAGTCACTTTCTCATTCCAAGAGTTAAGTTCCTGCTGTAGCTGTTGGTTCTGCTCAGACAGACTGCTGCTAGTCTGCTTCTCTTCCTCAAGCTCCATTTTTAGTAGCTCGATAGTTTCCAGTGCGGCTTGGATTTTTGTTTCCAATTTCGATAATAGTTCTAGGCTCATGGCGAGTCCCTTTGATAGCGAGATGATAGCTCCGATTCTAGCAGCGACGCGGTATTGGTGAATAGTTAATTATGCTAAATGAAGAAAAAATAGCCGATAAATTTGTTAAAAATAGTTTTTTTTTGCACTTGTTGCTAAGTCGTTAGTATTCTTCTAATTATTTCTTATTGAATCGTGGCCATGACCAGCAATTTCCTCGTCCTCGTTCCGCTGCTGCTAACACTGACTTTGGCCCTTTTACTCCGCAAGACCTTAGTGGCCTTGGGCATTGGAATTGTCTCTGGTGCACTGATCTTATCGGATTTTAGTTTGGTTCAATCAGCCTCATATATGGCCGATCGTGCTTGGCTACAATTCTACCGTGATGGTCAATGGCAAGCTTGGCACTTGAATGTATTGGCGGCCATGATGCTGCTGGGGATGATGACCCAGCTGTTAGCGCGGGGAGGTGCGGTAAAGCAGTTTGCCGATTGGTTATATCACAGAATAAAGAGCGGCCGTCAGGCTCGGATAGGTATCGTGCTACTGGGGTGGGTAGTATTTATCGATGGCATCTTTAGCTGTTTGGCAGTCGGTCATGTTTGCCAGCCTCTTAGCCAGAGATACAAGGTGCCTCGGGAACAGATTGCCTATCTAGTCGACTCGAATGCTTCTCCGCTATGTGCGTTGTTGCCTTTCTCTAGCTGGGGACCCTATGTGATGGCCATTCTGGCGGGCATCAGTCTATTACCTCTCACGCCACTAGAGTCGTTTGTCGAAATGGCCAAGATAAACTTTTATGCGATAACTGTGGTGCTGCTTTCTTTGTTAATCGCTTGGTTTGGTATCGGCTTTCATTCTGATTTCGCTTTCGAGCAAAACAGTGAGGATGTCGATGCTGGCAACCCTTGGCTATTAGGCTTGCCTATGGCGACGCTACTTATAGCCTCTATCGGTTTGACCTTGTACTCTGGAGCCAGCAATGCACAGGGTGATAGCTTAAGTGATTGGATTGCTGCGGCCGATATCGGTACGGCAATGCGTAATGCCTGCTTGCTGGCAACCTTGTTGGCCATTTTTATGCTCAAGTTCGGTGGTCGTAGTGTGCGCTTGTTGTTGGGCGATCTGGCTTCTGGGGTGCGTAGTATCGGCTTCGCCATCGCGATTTTGCTATTTACTTGGATGATAGGCGCGGTGATTAGCGATCTCGGGGTTGCCAAGTTATTGGCTGGTTGGGCCGAGCTGTTTTTATCAAAACAGATGCTGGTCTCAGGCACATTTTTACTGTGCGCCATTATGGCTTTCACTACGGGATCGAGTTGGGGCACATTCGCCATTATGATCCCGATTGGCGCAGAAGTCGCCTTAACGGTCGAGCCTCAACTGTTATTACCCGCGTTGAGTGCGGTAATGGCCGGCTCCGTATTTGGCGATCATTGCTCCCCCATATCCGACACCAGTGTGATCAGCGCCACTAGCTCTGGCTGCGCGCCCCATGATCACGTCATCACCCAGTTGCCCTTTGCTATTATCGCCGCCTTGAGTTCACTCATCGGTTTCCAGTTGATTAACTTAGGTGTTGCCACACTCTTGGCATGGTTAGTGGTTATTGCAGCAGCAGTCACCATGTTGGCTGCTTACCATAAGCGTTATACTCGCACACACGGTTAGCCGAGCAATCGCTGCAGCGATAGAAGCAATAAAGCCGCCAACTCAATGAGTTGGCGGCTTTATTGTTTTAACCGTTTCTCTTAAAAGCGATTCGCTTAGAAGCGGTAGTCAACAGATAGGTAAAGCTGCTGGCTATCGTTTAGTGATGCGCTTTCTGAGCCAACAACAGCGCCGCTGTATGGTGTTGGGCCTGGTGCACTTACATCATAATCTTGCTTAAGGTAGCGGTAGCCAATTTCGGTGCTCACCTTGTCGTTAATCTTATACATTAGACCCGTTTGACCACCCCAGACGAAGCGGTTTTTTGAGTCTAGTGTGCTGGCTTCTGGGCTGATGTGGTTCATACCCGCAGTCGCACCAATAAACCAGTTAAGTTTGTTGCTGTCGCCTAGACCCACTAGGTAGTCATAAGACATTAAGAAGCTTTGCTGACGGCTAAAGTCATCTGAGTTGTAAGAGTACGTACCGTAAACACGGTTAGCATCATTTAGATAAACACCAGCTCTCACTTCATAGATAACGTTATTTTCGGTCTCTTTTAGATGCTGAGTCTGAGAGCCGCCCTCAATTGGGTTTTGTAGTTCAGGCTCGTAAGACCCTTTATAAGTGTTTTGCTGTGCGCCAACACCGCCACCAATGAACCAGTCTGCAGCCATAGTTGGTGCCGAGATTGCCGTTGCCATTACAGATGCTAAGATAAGTGATTTAGTTTTCATGCTGTGCTCCCACACTAGTAAAATTGTTTAGGTCTTGCGTTTCGTTGGAGACATCATAGGGGGGACTAGCTGAATAATAACTGAATGATATTAACGATCGCTGATGTTGAGTATTTTGCTATATAGATACTAAACACTATTTGCTAAGCTGTTGAAAGTTATTGATTAGGTGATTTGTACTATATAAATAAGTCGAAGCGATTTGTCATCAAATGGTAAGTTGCTCGCTGTCGAGGTGATGATGGAATTGGTCTTTGTTCATGGATGGAGTGTTACCAATACAGACACTTATGCTCAGCTGCCCCAAGCGATCGTTAAGCTGATGGATCCCGAGGTAGCCCTCTCTATTCGCCATATTCATCTAGGGCGCTATATTAGCTTCGATGATGAAGTTCGCTTGAGTGATATCGCCAAAGCCTTTAATGATGCGCGAGTCGATCTGCTTGGGGATAAGCCATTTGCAGTGATCACCCACTCCACTGGCGCACCTGTGATGCGTCAGTGGCTGCAGATGTTTTTCGGCGCAGACAAGATTAGCGACTGTCCACTAACGCACTTAATTATGCTTGCCCCGGCAAACCATGGCTCAGCGCTGGCTCAACTAGGTAAGTCGAGAGTGGGGCGCATTAACAGCTTTTTCTCAGGTGTTGAGCCGGGTCAGCGGATCTTGGATTGGTTAGAGCTTGGTAGCGATGGGCAGCATCAGCTAAACCTGCACTGGCTTAAAGAGTTTACCCTCGAAGGACCCTTGCCGTTTGTTTTAACGGGAGAGGCGATAGACAGCCAATTTTATGATTACCTCAATAGCTATACTGCAGAGAAAGGGTCTGACGGTGTGGTGAGGGTAGCCTCGGCGAACCTGAACTTTAGTCATCTGCTGTTAGAGCAAACGGCGCACTCCCGCACCAGCTTCGATGGCCGCAGGATCTCAGCACTGCAGTTAACTAACCACTCCACCCCTAGACAGCAAACCGCCTTCGAAGTGATCAATAATGCCAGCCATAGTGGAAACAGGAAGGGCATTATGGGCTCGGTGACAAGCAAAAACGCCGCGAAGAAACCAGTCGTGCAGCGCATCCTTCAATGCTTAAAGGTCACTGAGCCACTGCAATATCAAAGGCTGTGCCAGCAGATGGCAGAGAGTCATTCAGTTAAGCGCAAGCAGCGTACCTGTATGCTGGTGGTGCGAGTCATCGATGATACTGGGCTGGCAGTAGAGGATTTCGATATCATCTTGCTCTCGGGCGCCGAGTTCGTTCCCGGTCAGTTTGCTAAAGGTTTTATGCTGGATAAGCAGCGCAACCATAGCAATAACCACGTGGTTACCTTCTATTTCGATGCGAATAAGTTAGCCAAGGTGAGTGAGGGAAAGATAGGTCTTCGTGTCGATCCTAGGCCAAATAACGGCGTCTGTTATTACCGTAGTGGCGAGTTTCATTCCGGTGGGGAACAGGTGCAAGTGTTACTGCAAGCTGACCAAACCACCATGGTGGATATCGTGTTGCAGCGGCAGATCAGCCCTAAAACATTTACCTTAGTCGATTCGGAACATGGGGGGGATTTTTCCCATTTAGCCGACGATTAGCAGGTTCTTTCGCGCTGTGTTTGCGGAAAATTTTCTCAGGTTAACCTCTCGATTAGTCTTTAGTTGGCGAACAGGTTATGATCTTTTTTGAGTATTTACTCTAATTCGTGCTGTTGCCAGAGTCTGTTTCAGATTGAATTCAGCTTGGTGGGTAATAATTAACCATAAGTTATTTATCTCCTGCCAGTGTGTTCAGCGATAAACTCTCTTTAGATAGTCGACATCAAATCTTTTATTTTTAAGGTTCAATCTATACATGCTTAAAATTACATCTATTTTGACAGCACTTTCGCTGCTGTTTTTCTTGTCTCCTGTTCAGGCTGAATCGGAATTTGAATCTGAGTCGATCGAGCGAGAGCCGCAACAAGCACGTTACGATAGAACCTTTCCAATTTGGGCACAGGAAGCGATCGATTTAGGTCATGAGTTGCCAAAGCCATATGGCTTTACGTTGAACTACATGAGTATGGATCAGCCTCTCGTGGTCGACTCGGTAGGCTTCTCGGGGCTGGGTGGTTTAGATGACATTTTAAGCATCAAAGGCAGCAAGGCTAAACAGACCTCTGAAACCCTGACCCTAAGAGGCGATATGTGGGTGCTGCCCTTCTTAAACCTCTACGGTGTCATCGGTCATACCAAGGGCAGCAGTGTTGCAAACGTAAAATTAGAGGCTGACTTAACCGAGCTATTGCCACCACTTTATTGCAAGTTCAACCCTTGCACCGCTACCAGTCCGGCATTCGACTTTGTATTGGACTTTAAGGGCACCACCTATGGTGTGGGTGGCACGATCGTTGGGGGTATCGACAATTGGTTTGCCTTACTGGATGTGAACTACACCAACACGCGTCTGAATATTCTCGATGGTGAGATCAGCTCTATTGTGGTGTCGCCGCGTGTGGGCTATCGCACCAAGTACAACAATCATGACGTGCAACTCTGGGTTGGTGCCATGTACCAAAACGTGGAGCAGACCTTCAGCGGCTATCTACGGGATATCGGTATTCCAGTTGGTAATGCCAAGTTTGAGGTCAATCAGCACCTTGAAGATAAGTGGAACGGTCTCATTGGTAGTCAGGTTGGGATCACCAAGAATATTGATCTGTTAATGGAGTTCGGTGTCGGTACCCGTAACAGCTTCATGATGGGGCTAGGATACAGATTTTAACTGACAACTTATACAGAATCTTAGGGGAGAATATGCGCCATATTTACCTATTACTTTTGACGTTATTTCTGAGCGGCTGCTCCGCGGTCGATATTATCGACTCTCGAGAGAAACAGCAGTTGCAAACAGCAGGGTTTGAGCAGCATAAGCTGGTTCTGCAAGAGGGCGGTGAACTTAATTATTGGCAGGCGGGACAAGGTAAGGCTGTGCTGCTTATCCACGGCTTTGGTGGTACTGCAGTAACCAGTTGGCAGCAGGTGATGCTGGAGCTCAGTCAAGACTACCGAGTTATTGCCCCCGATCTCGCCTGGTTTGGAGAGTCTGTGAGTCAGGCTACCCCAAGTTTAGCGACTCAGTCGCAGGCGGTAATGCAGTTGATCCAAGCGTTGCAGCTGGAAAAGGTGAATGTGGTTGGAATCTCCTATGGCGGTTTTGTTACTTTTGATCTGATGATTAATGAGCCTAAGGTCGAGAAAGCGGTATTGCTGGCAAGCCCCGGAGTGCTGTTTTCTGACAATGATTTGCTGCAGATGAATCAACGTTTTGAGGTCGATGATCCTAGTGAGATTTTTGTGCCTGAAACAGCAAAACAGATGCGACGCTTACTCGATGCCACCTTCGTCGATTTTCCTTGGTACCCGGGTTTTATCGACTCGAGTATTTATGACAAATACTTTGCGGGTTATCTCGACGAGAAGCGAATGCTTATCGAGGGACTTCCCGCAGACAGAGATCGAATCGCTGCCAATATAGTGGTCGACTCCCTACCTCCTAGCGTGTTGATCTGGGGGGAGAATGACAAGGTCTTTCCGCTAGCATCGGGTGTGCAACTCGCCGATTACCTGACGGCACCTATCGTGGTCATTCCACAAGGGGCTCATGGGATCAGCAACGACTATCCTGAGATTGTCAGTCAAACCATTAAGGCATTTGTACAATGATGAGTCGTTTATTCAGCCATGGCGCCGTGGGGGCTATGGCTATTTTTGTACTGAGTGGCTGTGGTAGTAGCGATTGGCAGGTGCGAGCCTTGCCCAGTGAGGTTGCCATTGGCGCGGCTCTCGACAACGAACCCGACATAAACCTTTTGCACGCGATAGAGCTGCAAGAGCTGCCATTAGTGCAGATCCCTAAGGCGGTGCGCCCTTGCTGCGCCTTTGGTAACGCTCAAAAGGTGACGATAGGGCCCGTTCCAGTGCCTTTTTTCCGCTATGCCAACACCTTAGCCGTCGATAGCGTGGGGCCTCATGCCTATGAAGCGGGCACCTTTAGCTATCAAAAAGATGCGCCAAATGGCAGTCGCGGTACTGAAAATAACGGCCAGATGTATACCCTACAAGGGGGCTTTATCGATCTGGCCCATGTGCGCGACACGGCCGACAATGCCATCGCACTGTTTTACCGTATCTACCCAAAGCTTGGTGAGCTACAAACCATTAAGCTCCCAGATGAGATTGGTCCGAGAACCATAGAGCTCAGTGAGTTTGATATATCAAGCTTAACCGCAAGGCAGCGCTGGGAGGTCGCCGCTGCTATTTCGGTAAGGCTGGCCTACTTTATGGCCGAAGCCCATGAAATCGCCCAGTGGCATGGCTATCGCAGCTGGGCGCCATGGTCCGAAACCGTGTCAGCCTATTCGCCAGAAGATCTCTACTCCAACATGCTGGGGGCAAAAATCGCCTTGGCGCTAATTAACAATAACTTGGCGATGAATAAAGAGCTGTATAACCAGCATATGACCCAATGGTTATCGGCCACGCTTAACTGGTTACAGCCAGTTTCAATTAAGCAGACTAACGCACTTTTTGATGTGACTGATGGTCACTGGTGGGACTCGCAGCAGCCATTGCCGAGCAAGTTTATGTTACTCAAACGCCACTATAAGTTAGGCGATCAGCAGTCGCCTTATCTAGTGCCTAAAGCTATGGCTCAGTCCCATAGTAAGTGGAGTGAGGTGGAGGAGATATTTGAGTTGTCTCAGCAGACGCATCATCTCTCTTTGAGTAACGCTACCCATGGGATCGATATCGATGCTATTGCGAAGCAGAAGCTGATTGTTAGCGACAAATTCAGAGATAGCTTCAAACATATTCCCGCAGAGCTGTGGCAGGACGGTTTCACTCAGGCCGATTTCTATCAAATTAGCCAATATAACCAGGCGCAAGATGAGGTTGAGCTGCGACAGCACCAGCAGCGAGATGATGTAGACAACCCCGTGACAGCACAGGAGAAGTAATGACAGCTAGATCGAGCAAAACGGTTCTGGGTTCTTGGTTTACTCGATGTACGCTTGCACTGGCTTGTATCTCCACGCCTGCATTGGCGAAGGAGGTTGTTGATCAAGACATTGATGTCGATAAGGCGGCTGAAGTTGCGCAGGTGACAGATGAAGAGCAAGATGACAAGACGTCTCAAGGCTGGCTAGAAGATTTCTTGCAAACCTTAGGCGCCGATGGTGAATTTGATCCCGACAAGCTGATCGATTTTAGCTACCTGCCGGGGCCATTTTATAACCCTGAGATGGATTTAGGTGTTGGGATCTCGGCGGTGGGCTTATACCAATATGACCCCGATGATGAGGTGAGTCAGTTATCATCCTTAGTCATTAACGGTCTCGCCTCGACTAATGGCGCATTGGGCGTGGCGGTGGCCAATAAGACCTTTATCAATCAAGATCGGCAGCGTTTTTACCTGAACGCTGAAGTCTATGATGCGCCCGATGTCTTCTATGGGGTGGGTTACGATACAAATCATCAAGACGGGAATCGGGTCGAGTTTAACCAGCGTATCATCTCGGTTAACCCTATGCTGCTGCAGCGGATGAGCCCGACTAGCTTCGTGGGGATCGGTTTCGATTTTAGCTACGCCGATGCTAGCAAAATTAACCTGTTAGACTCGGATGTCGATACCGGCATACTCGATGAGAGTTCTCGCAGCGTCGGTGTGAATCTGCTGCTCAATCACGACAGTCGAGACAATGTATTAAACCCGCAGTCGGGGCGGATCTTAGAGATAGATGCGACCTTCTATCGCCAATACTTGGGCAGTAAAACCGACTTCGATGTTTATAACGCGCTATACAGCGAGTATATGCAGACTGGGCGTGGCGAAGATATCTTAGCCTGGCAGGTGCGAGGGCGGTTCACTAGTGGTGAGGTGCCATGGGATCAGCTTTCTAAAGCCGGTGGTGGCGATCTACTTCGAGGCTATACATCTGGGCGTTATCGCGATAAGCAGATGTTGATGAGTCAGATTGAGTATCGCTTAAATCTGCCAGGGCGTCACGGCATGGTGTTCTGGGGCGGGGCGGGTGTGATTGCCGATGATATTAGTGAGCTCGATGGCAATAAAATTCTGCCTAATGGCGGCATAGGCTATCGATTCGAGGTTAAACCCCGAGTGAATCTAAGGCTCGATATGGCGTGGGGCGATGGTGACAGCGGCTTCTACTTTAACGTCAACGAAGCGTTTTAAAATAGAAAGTGAATGAAAAACAAAAGGGCTCATATGAGCCCTTTTTTAGTTAACGAATTTGCTTATTTATTAAGCTTAGGACTTATTTCTTGAAGATAGCTTCGTTAGTGCCGTATGGGCCTAAGTTTAGGTCACGCTTACGGATCTCATCAACACGGTCGAATGCTTCTTCTGCTACGCGTAGGTTCTTAACGTCTTTGCGCCAGTAGTACTTGAAGCCGTTGAAATGCGCGTTGTTCGGGTACCAGTACATCACACCTAGGCCTTTGTCAGACATGATAGG
The DNA here is from genome assembly GCF_022398325.1 of Shewanella sp. Isolate13. Taxonomy (GTDB): domain Bacteria; phylum Pseudomonadota; class Gammaproteobacteria; order Enterobacterales; family Shewanellaceae; genus Shewanella. Next base: position 69,676 of record NZ_JAKEVD010000014.1, on the reverse strand, counting down.
TGTGTTGTGGATAGTCGCGCCAGGAATGTAGAAGTACTGGCCTGTGCCTAGCTTCTTGAACTGGTTATCGGCAAGGGTTTGGCCTTCACCGTTTACTACGTAGTAACACTCTGGCTGACCATGGAAGTGTGGCGCGTGGTCAGATTTACCACCGTCGGTGATCCCGATAACCACTGGGCTATCTGAAAGCTCTTTCCAGATGTAACCAACAGGAGACTTGTTACGGTCACAGTCTTTAACTTCTAGTACGTTACCGTCATCATCAAGGGTCTTACAGAAGCGTTGATCTTTAGCGATGCTGTCGTTTGCCTGGATGGTTGTGAAATCAATCTCACCCGCTTCCCATGCTGCGATATAGGCTTCAACTTCTGGATTGCTACACTGCTCTGGCATAGTGTCTTGTGGTGAATATGGCGTGCTGTCGTATGGGACTGGTGTCATCTGCTGGTATGGCAGTTGAGCGTGGTCACACTGTGGGCCCTGAGCAAATGCTGCTGTCGAAGTTAGTGCGGCGATACCGAACATCATTTTTAGTTTCATCATTCTCTTCCTGTTTTTTTAGCTTATGCAGCTAAAGCTGCGATATTGTGCTCGTTTTAACGGGCTTGAGCTAACAATAAAGTGATAGGGGCTGCGTAAAGTTGAAATGGATCACGCAGCATTTTAAGCAGCAAACTTATTCGTGAACTCGGTCGCGAATAATCTTTCTTTTGCTGTTTTATTTAGATGTGAAATTGCAGGCTCAACTGAGCGTAATTTGATGCGCCTTGCGGTGCCGTGCCATCTTCATAGGGGCTGACTCCATCATCAATCTGGTAACGACCGAGTTCAAAACCTAACGCCAATGCCGGGGTGAGATTGGTGAATAGATTCACTCCCGCATGAAAGCGATTGCTCTGTTCCTCTTCGGTGATGGTGTGGCCGTAGAACAGACTGGAGCGAGTGCGCTCTGTCCAGAAGTGGCGATAGGCAAACATGGCAGATGTGGTGGTTTCTATCTCGCCATCGATCATATCCCTAGCCGCATCAGTGCCCACATAACGGCCTAAATTGCCATAGTGAACTTGCAGGCGAATATCATCTTTCCCCACAGTTTTCAGTTTGGCTGCCAGTGAGACTCCTGCGCCAAATTGTGCCGTATCCTGAGGATCTAAATAGCGAAACAGGCTAGATACCGACACGTTGCCCCAGTCGCCTTGTTGATCGAATCTAATCACCGCATCTGGGATATAGTCATTACTGGTATCGACCCACTTTTTATCGGCGTCAGTACTGCCTGCTTGAGTGCCATAGGTATAAGGGTTTTCAAGCGCAAACTGCCAATTCTCGGTGTTGTAACGCACTAAAGCCTGACGCACCATCGCTTGGCCAACTAATGGCCCACCTAAGTCTGCGGTTTCCGCAAAGGCGCTGGTGTTGACCATAGTCGACCAGGTTTGTCCTGCAGTGAAATCGTTATAATTGATATAGGCATGCCTTAAGCGTGGGCTATAGGAGTTAGAAAAGGCCGCATTTCCTTGAGCCGAGCCAGAGAAATCGATCTCTGCGAAGCCAGTGACATTGCCGTGAGTGATCCCGACATTGAAGCGGCTTTCGGCGGCGCTAAATTGGGTTCTTTTTGCCGAATTGGTGACGCGACCACCGCCGGTCCAGCTATCTTGAAAGGCGATGTTGCCATCTACATAGCGAGCATTGGCTTTTAGGAATCCACCGAAATGGTATTCACTGGCCATGGATGACTGCGAAACAGCGCCAAATAAACAGATACAAATAGAGACTCTAGTCATCGATTTCATAGTTAGTTCTTGTAGGGAAGAGTAAAAAAGCCCTCATGCTATTTTGTATAGAAAGGGCGTGATCCAACGAGGCGGCAGCAAGCAGGGATGCTGTACCTAGTCCAGTTATTGGGAGAATCTAAAATTTAAAGGGAGTGACAGAAGCGAAGTGAGAGCAGCTTCGCTTCTGTCGGTAACGCGAGTTAACCTTGTTAGGCCTGCTAATGACCCTATGCGTGATCCTGTGCTCGAGTCATCGGTAAGCGTTAACCTAATAGCTGAAAGTTAAGCAACTATTAGAAGTAGTAACCGAAGTTAATGTTAACGCGCTTATCCCAACTGTCGCCCATTTCTGGTAGACCCACGTGGTCGTTGTTAGCGGTAGAGAAGGTCATGTTCTTACCCATAACGAAATCGACCATGGTGTAAGTTGGGCCTGCAGAAATCGCACAGCCCGTCACGTTTTGCATGCTGTTGTCATAGCTAGCATCGTCAACATCAGGTGTCATCAGACCAAAATCGTTATAACACTTAACACTGCCCCAATCGGTGGCGAATGTCTTAGCGATGTTAGCGCTATAAGACTGACCCTTAGAGGCGATCTCGTACTGCCAGCTCACAACCGATACCGCGATCTTGTTCGCATCAACGGCGTCTGCGGCATCGTATTCGTACTGCATAGCTTGCAACTGTAAGTTCCAGCCTTTATAGCTGCTATCTAAGTGAAGCGCGACGGCGTAACGGTCACCGTTGTTGCCTGTATTGCTGTTATAGATCTGACCATACTGCACCGAACCACCAAGAGTCGTTTGACCGCCTTCGTGTTCCGCGGTGTAAGTCTGGCGCAGGTTGAACTGGTTGGTCTCTTCGTTGAAGTACTCGATACCGCTTGCGGCTATGGTACCGCTGTATAGGTCGGTAGAGTAACGCTTGTTCTCAGATGGACCGTATTCAGCACTCTTGTAGAAGGCTAAGTCAGTATGCCAGCCGTTCTTTTCGTAAACGGCCTTGATACCTGTGTCATGATCATCTTCAAAACCTAAGTAATAAGGAATGCCAAACCAGTAGCTGTTTGAGATGAAGTCGCGGTTACCAAATGGCACCTTGTTAATACCAAACTGTAGTTGCCAATCAGGGTTTACATCGTAGTATGCGTAACCGTATTTGATGTAGTCAGTGCCTGAGGTAAAGCGGTACTCGGCCGATAATCCCCAGTCACCGTGTTTGCCATCAAATTTGATTGCCGCCATATCGAAATAAAAGTCACCGCCTTTATCTTTATTGGCTTGGTCATAGTCTCGGTAAGCGTAGTTAACACGTACCGCGCCGCCTAGCTTGATGCCGTCTTCAGTTTGCTCTGCAGCAAAAGCCGCTGAGCCTGAAAGTGCGATTGCTGTAGCCACCATCGACAACATAAACTTAGTGGTATTTTTCATCATCATTCCCTATTTCTATTTTTAGATTTGTAAATTAATCAGTCACATTACATCTCTTCAAACCAAGTACGGTGGCACTCTGTACAGACGGGTGCTTTCTTTTCGTGCTCGGCATGACACGCTAGGCAACTTGCGCCTTGGTTGTAATGCAGCGATTTATGAGGGTGTGCCTCAGGGATCGCCAATTTGCTTTCATCGACAGGGATGCTGTTGATGTCGCCATGACACTCAACGCATGCCGCATCGGTCGCATTCTTCTTACCAGAGCCTTGGTGGCAGGTTTGGCAGCCATCTTGGTAGATAAACTCGTGGTTGATGCGGCCTTCAGTCTTGCCTTTCATCTTGACTAGCTCGCCAGCCATCACATTGCTAGATAGCGCTAGGCCAAGTAGTGCGCTTAGTAATAACTTGTTCATTTGACGGCTCCTTAAAGATCGGCTTTGATGGTTTCAGACACTACGATACCCATGACTAGACACTCTAGGCAGGATGTAGAGCTCAAACGGGCTTCACCGTGGATGCCACCTGTTACTTCACCAATGGCGTATAGATTCTTGATAGGTTCCATAGAGCGGCCATCGATTACACGAGCGCCTAGATCGGTTTTTAGACCACCCATGCAGTAGTGCACTTTCGGCCAAATGCGTGATACGACGAATGGGCCCGTTAGCGTTTCTGCCGTATCCATCTTGCGGTTGAATAGCGGGTCTTGACGGTCATTAACGTGCTTGTTGTATTCTTTGATGCTGCGCTTAAGCTCAGCAGCTGGGATATCGAACTTAGCTGCGATCTCATCGAGTGAGTCAACTTTCCAAGCCATCTTGTCGCGAAGGGCGCGCACAACACGGTCGTCATTGGCGTAGTTGTTGTAGTTGAAGAACACCACAGGGTAAGCTGGGCTACCGTCGGCGTTACGGTTCTTCATAATCGCTTCAGAGCAGGTCTTACGGTCTGCACGCTCGTCCATAAAACGCTTACCGTTTAGGACGCTGATCGCCACACCTTGGTGCCAGCCGATAGATAGCAAGGCGTTTGACCAACCGAATCCACCTTCATCTGGTGAGCCCCAGTGGCCCGTTTGGATTAGGTTCATATGTACAGGCAGCGCGCCGTGAGCCATTGCGGTTAGGGTCACTTCGCCTGTCGCGCCCATTGCGTTGGTGCAATCGAGCGTTGGATCGAGCGATGGATCAACTGCTTCACGTAGCTTCATGTTGCGAGCGAAACCGCCGTTAGCCAGTACTACTGCTTTGTTTGCTTTAACAAAAAGAGTGGTGCCAGTGTTTAGATCTGGGAAGCGGTAGTTCTTACGAACCTTAACGCCGATGATCTGCTGACCGTCCATGATGAAGTCTTCGATATAGTGTTGTAGGCGGTAATCAACGCCCTCTTTTACGCCAGCTTCATATAGTTTGGTGGTGATGTCACCGCCAGTACCGTGTTGGGTACGAATCGCGCGAGCCTTGTTGTGACCGCCTACCTGAATGTTAAAACCATCACGGAATTTAACGCCGGTATCGATACAAAGATCGTAGGCATCTAGAGAGCGGTTAGCGATTTGGCGTAGCGCAGGTTCGTTTTGCATGCCGCGACCAGAGATAATCTGATCTTTGACTAACTCTTCTGGTGAGTCGTCGTTGACGCCTTGTGCTAGCTGGATAGGGTTCTTAGGGATCGCCAGCCAGCCGCCGTTGATTGCCGAGTTACCACCAATCACCTGCATCTTTTCTAAAACAAGTACAGAACCCAGTCTTTGGCGCTTAGCATTTAGCGCCGCAGAAAGGCCAGCAAAACCAGAGCCAACGACAATCACATCGACGCTTTCGTCCCAATTAATCTCGCCACAGCTTTTAGCTTGTACTGTACCGGGTAAGGTTGCCGCTAAACTACCAACGGCAGCACCGGCACTGAGTTTTAAAAAGTTTCTTCTACCTTGCATTTTCTTGTAATCCTCTAATAGGGAATGCGGTAACGATAAACGCAAGTTCAGTTGCTAAAGGTGAACTAAGTCACGCCATTTTTTCAGTGACAAATTTATTCGTGAGGCAGCTCTCGAATAAATTTTCTCTCAAAATACTGGCCGAAATGAGAAGCAAGAAAATGTGAATGGAATCGATATTGGGTTACAAGTTATTGCGCTAATGTTTATATGACGTAATTCACAAAGCCTACTAATAAAGTGGTATTAGCGTGAAGTGAATCCCGATTAGGAAAGAGATATCTATAATCTGCAATTGTTAGAAGCGCATAATCGGTTCAACTGTAAAACTAGGCTTGTAATAGATGAAATGTCCCACAGAAGCGTTGCCCATGATGCGCTGCAATCAGATACTCGATGCCGCCGAGCAGCTTATTGAGTCTCAAGGCATAGTGTCATTTAAGTTCTCGCAACTCGCAAAAGAGGTGGGATGTTCCACTGGCACCTTGTATAAATTTTTTGAGCGTAAAGAGGATGTATTAGTCTGCCTATTTTTACGCAGTGCGACCTCTAACCACTTGCCAATATTTATTAACAAATATCCCGATTTAACTGCCCAAGAAAAAGTGCTGTTACCCATTCTGTTTACATTTGAAACTATCAAGCGCAGTAAAAGCTTCTTTACTCTGCGCTCAGTTTCGGTCAACACCATGGTGTGGCAGCTCGCCAGCGATGAGAAAGTGGATCGCTTTAAGAAGCGTATCAATGCGTTTTGGGGCTGGTTTACCGACTCACTCAATGAAGCGGTAGCAAAAGGCGAGCTTGAGGCCACGCCGCTGCAAGTTAAAGAGTTAGTGCAGGGGATCACCTTCTACCTCACTGGCTCGCTTACCCAGTTCGAAAGCCAGTTGATTGCCCCTGAGTACTTATCAAACCGTCGTGAGACCTGTTACCGCCATCTGGCACGCTTAATGGGACAGTACAAGTGGACTAAGCCACTCACCCCAGAGCTGTTTGATTCACTGGAGCGAAGAAGCTCAAGCTTCTTCGATAAACATTATCGCGACCATATGAGCTGTAGTGCTTGTAGCGCATTGGCATGCTCTTCGCTAGATAGCGATTCCGTTTGTTTGCGTAAGAGGGAGTGTGCGGCTTAAATTTTTACCAGCACAGACATAATAAAAAAGCCCTCTTAGATTAAGAGAGCTGGGTCTGAAGTATTGATGTGATATATGAGATGGGCATCCTCTGTGACCCTAAAAAATCAGGTTGGCAGTTAATTACTGGAGCATTGTAATTGACTGCCCAACCATTAGCAGGGAGAGTAGTCGTCTAAAAGTAGTATCCAAAGTTGATATTGACGCGATTGTCCCAGTCATCGCCGACTTCTGGCAGGCCGACATGATCGTTGCTGGCTGTAGAGAAGGTCATATTTTTGCCCATGATAAAGTCAATCATGGTGTAGGTTGGACCTGCAGAAATCGCACATCCTGTGACGTTTTGCATACTATTGTCGTAAGTTTCGTCGGCCACATCAGGGGTCATTAAACCAAAATCGTTATAGCATTTAACACTGCCCCAGTCAGTATCAATTGTTTTGGCAACATTAGCGCTATAAGACTGCCCTTTTGTGGCGATTTCGTATTGCCAACTCACCACCGAGACGCCAATTTTATTGGGATCAACTGCATCAGCAGCGTCATATTCATATTGCAATGCTTGTAGCTGTAGATTCCAGCCGTTGTAGCTGCTGTCTATGTGCAGTGCTAACGCATAGCGGTCACCATTGTTTCCGGTTTTGCTATTGTAAATTTGTCCAAATTGCGCAGAGCCGCCTAAGGTGATTGAGCCACCTTTGTTCTCAACAGTATAGGTTTGACGCAGGTTTACTTGGTTGGTTTCTTCGTTGTGATACTCAGTACCATTGATGGTACCTGAGTATAGATCCGTCGCGTAACGCTTATTCTCAGATGCTGCGTATTCTGGATTTTTATAGAAAGCTAAGTCGGTATGCCAACCGTTGCTTTGGTATACCGCCTTGATGCCGATGTCGTGATCATCTTCAAAGCCGAGATAATAAGGTAGACCAAACCAAAAGCTGTTAGAAATAAATTCAGGGTTACCAAAAGGCACTTTATTAATACCAAATTGTAATTGCCACTTGGGATTAATGTCATAAAAGCCATAACCGTACTTGATGTAATCAGTACTTGAGGTAAAACGATATTCTGCTGCAAGCCCCCAGTCATCTAGCTTACCGTTAAATTTTATTGCTGCCATATCAAAGCTAAAGTCACCTGCTTTATCTTTGGAGCTTTCACTGTAGTCTTTATAGGCGTAATTGACTCGAACAGCTCCGCCGACATTGATGCCGTTTTCTGGGTTTTCAGCGAGTGCTGGTGTTGCTAAAGTGGATAACACTGCCGCTGTCGCTAGGGCTGACAGTGTAAAGTGTGTCTTGTTCATGAGCTTTCCTTGATTTTCATTCTTACCAGTATCATGGTTGCAGATACTTATGATTTACGTCTTAGTGTTGATGGTCTGTTGATGAAGCCACTTGAACAGGGTATGGGATAGCATCAATGCCTTGCAGGTAATAGCCTGTTTTGGCAAACCCTGATTGAGCGCTTTTAATACTGAGTTTGCCCAATATATAGATAGGTTGTTCTGCACTGGGTACAGCAACAGGTTCATCAAATACCACGTGGATTAACTGATTTGGCGGTGAAGGTGGCTTATGAAAACAGGCACCTTGCTGTGGTGTTAGTAAAAAGTTTTTACTGTGACTTTTGCCTTGGCCGTCTAACGGCACAATGAAGCCTGGAATAATCACATTTTTGCCGTCTAAGGCTAAATTGACATTGGACTCTACAGGCAATTCAGTTCCGCCGGGAGCAAGTTGGCTCCACAGAATAGAAACGGCTTCCTCAGCTAAAGCGTTGCCACAAAAGAGTATGCTAAGCAGGATGATGACTGTTCTATGCATAATGTTGTATCGGGGCTAATTTGCGTTAGCCCCTCTCTTCGTTAAAGGTTAAAGAAGGTTATTTTGACTTTTGAACAACATCCCAGCCATATCCACCATTACCTGAACGAACAAGCTTAGAGTTGGTGTATGGAATGAAATCAAACATTAATTGCTCACCAGGTCCAACGTCTTGTGGCCACTGGTATTTAAAAGTTGAAAACTTGCCATCTAGTGGGAACCAGTACATGTAGATAAGATCTTGGTCGTCATAGGTGTTTGGCGTGTAGTGCATTGCTTTACTTGGGATCTCAATATAATCACCTGGGCCAAATGGTTGCATCCGCTCTTGTGCCCAGGTTAAGCCCTGACCGCTTAATCCGTAGTAACACTCCATTTCGCGGTGGTAGTGTGGAGCTGCTGTACCTGGCGCAACTCGTACTAAACCAATGACTGTAGGTTCATCGTTAAGTTCTTTCCAACACATTCCCACTTCAGAGTCAGCAGCACCGCCTGCAGGACAAGGGATCAGGTTGCTTGGATCATCTACTCGCCATGTCAGCCAGCCTGATTCATTAGCACCTTTACCGCCATGATCATTAGACTTAACGGTGAAGATATCTTTTTCACCACTTTGTAGCTCTTTTAGATAGGCCATGGCTTGTTCTTGCTTACAGACCATTGGCATCACCTTTGTTGGTGCGTTAATTGTCGATAATGTTGGCTTTTCATTGTGCCAAGGCTTATCAGCTGGTTTGTCTGCAGCGACAGCGCAACCTGTGACGAGAACTGCCGATACGGCGAGTAGTTTTTTCATCATTATTTCCCCATGTTTTGATGTTTTATTGAGTTAATTTGCTTACTTAAACTTTGGATAATCGAAGTTGTGACAATCCATACAGATAGCTTGCTTCTTGGTATGCTCCCCGTGGCATTCCATACATGGCGCTTCTTGTCCGTAGTGCATGCTGTCGTGTGGGTTTTGTTTGGCTTCGTGGCCTTCTCGTTTGGTTAGCTCTGCCACTTCCGCCATGTCATGGCATTGCAAGCAAGAGTTGTCAGAAGGGAAGGCCTTCATTCCTTGGTCATGGCAAGTTTTACAACCCTGCTCATAAACCATTTCGTGATAATCTCGTTTGTCTCTAGCTTGTGCCGATAGTGCGATAACGCTGCTTACAGTAAGCACAAGTAAGGTGTTGATTAGTTTCATGTTGGTTTCCTTATGCTTTCATCATCGAACGGGCGGCAGTGACACCAAAGGCCATGCATTCGGGTGTTGAACAGCCACCGAGGCGACTCACACCATGTACACCGCCTGATACTTCACCTGCAGCGTATAGTTTTGGAATAGGAAGACCGTTTTTCGCTGCTATCACTTCTGCTTTAGTGTTGATTTGAATACCGCCTTGGCAGTAATGCACTTTTGGCCATAAACGCTGCACAATGAATGGCGCGGTTAGGTAGATACCTGTGCTCATGTTCATGCGTTTGCCAAACTGCGGATCTTCGCCAGCTTTCACGTAGGTGTTCCAGTCTTCTATCTGCTTTTTCAGTGCTTTCTCTGGTAGGTTGAAGTGCTTAGCGATAGCTTCAACGTTGTCAAATTCCCAAGCTACGTTGTACTTGAGCACATTTTCCATTGATGGGTCTTTTTGTGCTTCATGCTTAGGGGCAATGAGTAATGCAGGGTTAGGATTTCCATCTTTATCTCGGCGTTGAACTTCTAAGTCTGCGCGAGTTTTACGGTCAGCAGTTTCATTCATAAAGCGCATACCAGTATTACGATCAATCGCGATTGAATGTGGGAAGTTATACAGTGAGAAACCTGCGCCGTAGCCAAAGCCACCTTCGTCTGGAGATGCCCAGGGGCCAGATTGAATAAAGCTTAGATGTACTGGCATAGCGCCTTCGGCTAGCATGGCAATCAGACCATCACCAGTTGCGCCGCGAGCATTAGTGCAACCGACTTCGCTGCCTAATGTGGGGTCTAGTGCTTGACGAAATGACACATTGGCACCAAAACCACCGGTCGCAATGAGTACGCCCTTTTCTGCTTTTACATTAATGAGCTTGCCAGAGTCTTCATGGCCAAAGTGGTAGTCTTTACGGATTTGGATGCCAAGTACTGTGCCATCTTTATCCGTGATAAGGTGCTCGAACTTATGACGGATCTTAGTTTTTACCCCGTAACTACGTGCTGTTTTTAACATTGGACGGATAAAGCCAGCGCCAGAGCGTTCTACGACTTGGTGACTGCGAGTCGCACTAGTGCCACCGGTATTAATAATGTGATCGCGATAAACACAACCGCAGTCTTTGGTTAATTGATAAATGTAGGGGCCGAGTTCAGCGCTATGACGTAATAGCTCTTCACTGGCATAGCCTCGGCCTGAAGCAAGTTGGTCTTGCACCATGAGTTCGGCACTATCTTCAATACCTAACTTTTTTTGTAAATCGGTATTGGCGAAGCAGGCTTGGCCAGCATTTAGTGTAGAGTTACCGCCATAAACACCGAGTTTTTCAAATACCACAATATCCTTGGCACCGAGTTTTCCAGCTTCAACTGCGGCAGCTAGTCCTGCGAATCCAGAACCTACGATGACAATTTCATGTGCTTCATCCCATTTTACATCTGATGAATTCGCACTAACTGATAATGGTGCTAATGCGCCGACAGCGGCAGCTCCAGCACCAAATTTTAAAAATGAACGTCTTGTTTGCATTTTGTAGCCTCCAATTAACTTGGGTTAACAATATGCTTTGAGGATGTAACTAAGCATGCGCGAAATCACACTTTATATTGGAGGAGAAAGTTTTTTGTGCAGAGCCTCAAGAAAATGTTTCTTTTAAGTATCTAATTCGACATATCACCGTAGTATTTAATCTAATTAGTAAAAAATAAGGGGCGATTATGCAATGTCCTAGCAATAATTTGGATGCTATTCGCTGCAACCAATTATTAGATGTTGCGGAGCAACTGATTGATAGTCAAGGGGTTGTTTCATTTAGGTTCGCGCAGATAGCTAAAGGTGCGGGTTGTTCAACGAATACCTTATATAAATATTTTGAATCTAAAGAAGATGTATTAGTTTGTCTATTTTTAAGAAATACAACATCCAGTCAAATACCTACTTTTGTAAGAGAAAATCCAGATTTAAATATTCATGAACGAGCAGTTCTTTCTATTTTATTTACATTTGAAGTTGTGAAGCGCAGCCCAATTTTTAACATTTTGCGGGTTGTTTCCATTAATAGCATGTTTTGGCAACTTGCAAGTCCAGATAAGATTGAAGTTCTGAGAAATAGAGTGAATCTTTTTTGGAGTCGAATAAAACGTCCTTTAGAAGAAGCGGTTGAACAAGGTGAGTTACAAGCGACACAAGTTGAAATAGATAACCTGAGTCAGGCGTTGTATTTTTTTCTTGCTGGTGCCACATCTTCCTACGAAAGCAGGTTGATGGAAGAGCAGTACTTAGTTAATGACGATGAAACAGGTTACCGACATATCAGCTGTATAATGAACCATTATCAATGGCGTCAGCCTATTACCCGGGAAATGATGCAAGCACTATCTATACGCATCCGAGAGTTTCTAGATAAAGGACATGGAAATATTCGCAGTTGTGAAACCTGTTTAGCCATCGGCAAGCTATCTGATTGTAAACAGCAAGACCATTGATTATATCGATAATATAATTGATCAATAGGTGGTAATCCGGCGTTTTGCTTGACTTTTTTATGACCACTGATAGGCTGCTCAGTCAGTAATCAAGGTGGTATACAATGCAAATAACTTATAATTTAAAACCTGCGTTAGAGCGCCGTAGCGAACAGTTTAACCCTACAAGCAATGTGGGATTTGGTAACCTCAGAACCGATCATATGTTTTTGATGGATTATCGCGATGGGCAGTGGTGTGATCCAAGAGTTGTTCCTTATGGTCCATTTCAGGTGGCTCCAGGTGCTATCGCCTTGCATTATGGTCAGTCAGTGTTTGAAGGTGCTAAAGCCTTTCAACATGAAGACGGCGAGATCTATACCTTTCGTATTGATAAGAATGCCGAACGCTTAAACCGTTCTGCAGATATTCTTTGTATTCCAGCTATCCCAGAACAGATGCAGATTGATGCCATCAATGCCTTGATCGATGTCGACCGTTTATGGTTCCCGATGCAAGAGGGCGCCTGTCTCTATATTCGCCCGTTTATCTTTGCCACTGAAGACCGTTTATCTGTAAGCCCGAGCGAGCAATACACCTTCTGTGTGATGCTAAGCCCTAGTGGCCCTTATTATAGCGATGGCTTCGATAAGGCGATTCGCCTGTTGATCAGTGAGCGTTTCCACCGTGCGGTTTCCGGCGGCACGGGGGCTTCTAAGGCTGCGGGCAACTACGCGGCATCGCTAAAGGCGGGTAAGGCTGCTGCCGAATATGGCGCCGCGCAGGTGCTGTATTTGGATGCTAACAATAAGCAGATCGAGGAAGTAGGGGCGATGAACCACTTCCACGTGCTGAAAGACGGTACGATTATTATTCCAAAATTTACCGACACCATCTTAAAGTCGATTACCTCACAGTCTATTCTCGATTTGGGTGAGTTACTGGGCTGCGAAGTACGCCAAGAGACGGTGATGTTGGATCAGTTTATTAGCGATATCGAGTCTGGTGAGATCATCGAGGCGGGCGGTTTTGGTACTGCGGCCGTAGTATCGCCAGTAGGCTCTTATATCTTTGAAGATAACCGCGTGGTTACCGTTGGAGATGGCGAAGTGGGTGAGCACACTAAGCGGATCTATAAGGTATTAACTGAGATCCAGAAGGGCCATATTCAAGGGCCAGAAGGTTGGGTGCAACACGTGAAGCGTGTGCAGATTTAAGCGCTTTAACTCTGTTAGTTGAATGCTAAAGGCTCCTTATGGAGCCTTTTTTATGATTGCTGTTAAAGCGTGATGACGGTGTTAATCATCACCGCTTGGCGATTAATGTTTTGTGCGGTCGGGTGAAACTGATACTCGCTTGCTCCAGTGAGCTCATCTTCAGGGATTTTAGTACCATCGCTGGTGTTTTCCATGCTGACCTGCTGCATCTCTCCGGAGGTGTTGATCACAAAGGAGACCCTATAGCTTGATTTACCTTGCGCCGTTTCGGCAGTTGACTGGGGTAATATCTGCTGCCAGCTGATGAGGGTGTCTTTTGTCACCCAGAAGCGAGCCATCTCACTACCGCTAAGTTGCAGTGGTGTCTTATTTAGGTGACTGATATCTTGATTTGCACAGCCCATGCTAGTCAATATTAAGAGGGCAGCGAAAAAGCCATAGGCTAATTTTAGTGGTTGATGCATTCTGATACACTTATTGTTGTTATGTAAATCTTGGGCGGTAAAGCTATCCTTTTGGGTGAGGTAAGTCTAGTCAAGATATTGACGCACCAGAATCTTTGGCTGGGGGATATGCTGTAGGGTTTATTGAGGTTGGAATGTAGTTTGGTGTTTTGTTTTAATGCTGGTTAAAGTTGCTTAATATTGGTTGTTTCTTAGGTTTTTGAACTGTTTGCAGTGAATGTAATTTATTTGACGTAAGTTTAAATGTTGCAGCTTAAAGGTGAAATGAATAGGCAGGAAGATCTGCCTATTCAGAGGAAGGAGCACCTTATTATTGATTCGAGGCGCTTGGCTTCTCGATTAGATGCTCACTCGGAACATTATGCTTAAGCATAAGCTGGTGGATCTCTTCATCTTTCTGTTCCCAGATCTCATTTAGCCAGCGTTGGAACTCAACGCGGTAGGCCGCTTCAGCAAAGTAGCGCTTGTTGTCTACCTTAGGTACTGGAAGCACCTTCACTCGCACGACTATCTTCTTCATACGGCCATGCATCACCTCATCTAAGGCATCCTTTTTTATGGCTTCAGGATAAACCAGAGTGACGTCGAGCAGGTTGGTAAACTGTTCACCCATGGCGGAGAGTGCAAAGGCTATACCACCGGCCTTAGGGCGTAATAGGTAGCGATAAGGCGAGTCTTGGCGAATGCGTTTCTCTTCGGTAAAGCGACTGCCTTCAACATAGTTGATGATCGAAGTTGGCATATTACGAAACTTCTCACAGGCGCGACGAGTGGTCTTTAAGTCTTTGCCTTTGAGCTTAGGGTTCTTCTTCAGTTTTGCCGGACTGGTACGGGTCATAAAGGGCATATCCAGTGACCAGCAACCTAAGCCTAAGAAGGGCACATAGAGTAGCTCTTTCTTGAGGAAGAACTTAAGCATAGGAATATGATTACGCAGGACATATGTCTGGGCGGCAATATCAAAGCCACTGAGGTGGTTACTGATCAGTAGATACCAGCTGTGCTTATCTAGGTTTTCCAGCCCTTCAACATCCCACTCGATATCGGCAAGTAGATATAATATCCCACCATTGCAGGTAGCCCAGGCCCACATAAAGCGGTTCATAACATGGGTTAAGCCGTTACGAACTAGGGTTATTGGCAAAAGAAGTTTAAATATCCCCCCAATGATAATCAGTGAGGCCCACACCACGGTATTAATGATCAATAACAGGGTGCTTAAGAAATATAAGACAGGTCCGGGTAAAAAGTTCAACATCGTGCGCTTATGCCTCTTCTCGGGTGTTTTCAGCTTGTGCTAATTGGGTCAGTACTTGATCTTTTTGCTGCCAGATTTGGTTTAGCTGCTCTTGGAAGCGGATCTTAAATTGACGGTCTTTGATGTAGTCTCCGCGCAATTCGTCACCAATATCGCTAACTTCGATATGCACTCTTACCTCATCGACTTGACCGCTAATGTACTCCCAATAGCTAGGTACTTTACCTGGGTAGTAGATGGAGATATTAACCAGCTTATGGATATGCTCACCCATAGCAGAAAGCGCAAAGGCCATACCACCAGCTTTAGGTTTGAGTAGGTGATTGAAAGGAGAGTTCTGTTTGCTGTGTTTACCCGGATGAAAGCGAGTCCCCTCAACAAAGTTCATCACGCTAACGGGCTTACTTTTAAATTTGGCGCAGGCTTTACGAGTGATCTCTATATCCTTGCCGCGGAGTTTAGGGTTTCTCTTTAACTGGGCCGTGCTGTAGCGACGCATAAAGGGAAAATCCAGTGCCCACCAAGCGAGTCCGAGAACGGGAACGAAGATCAGTTCCTGCTTTAAGAAAAACTTTAAGAAGGGGATCTTGCGATTCAACACTCGCTGCAAGATTAGAATATCTACCCAAGACTGGTGGTTAGCGATAACCATATACCACTCTTTGGTAGACAACTGAGTATCACCTTCAACGGTTAATTTGATGGGATGCAGTAGCTTTTCCACGGCGCCATTGACACTGATCCAAGCGCTGGCGCAAAAGTCGAGAAAGTAGGTGCAGGCTTTACGCGTCATAGCTAAAGGAATGAGCTTAAAAAGACTCACAATTAATATGGGAGTGACCCAAAAGAGCGTGTTAAGAAAATAGCAGAAAAAGGCTAAGCTTCCCCTAATACGTGACAGCATCGCGCCCATCCAGAACCTCAAGAAAAAAATTGGAGACCTATAGTACTCGTTGTCAGGTCTCGTCTCAATCTAGATGTTAAATTTTGATAGTTAACGGATCGGCTTTTCGGTGCTTTGAGAAAGTTTGTTAGTGAGCATGAGAGCGGGTGGTTATAGCTTGTTTTAAATAAATATCAGCCATAAATGCCAAGCCTTAGCTTGATACTAATCAGTATCAAGCTAAGGCTCGTTGTCGTTTCAACTTTAGGGGCTAACTGTTGAGCAGGTAAGCTCTGAGTTCCGTTGCTGCCAGTGCCTTGGAATAGAGCCAGCCTTGATGCAGGTAAACACCTAATTCTTTGAGATAATTAGCCTGTTCTAGGGTTTCAACTCCTTCTGCGACGAGGCTAATGTTTATCTCTTTTGCTATCGCAACATAGGAGCTAATTAGGAAAGGTTGATGATGTTCACTCAAGACCAGTTTAGTGAAGGCTTTATTAATCTTCAGGCCGTCAAACTCTAACTGCTGGATGAGTAAGCCACCGCCATAACCCACACCGACATCATCGAGTTTGATGCAACAGCCTAATTGCTTGCAGCCAGCGATAAATTCACGTACTGCTTGCCACGACTGAATAGGTTGGCGCTCGGTGAGTTCAAAGCATAACTGATCGACCGGATACCCTTTATTAGCCAGTAGCTGTAGATATGGCAGTAAATCTTGCTGCTCTATTTGATAGGCGCTGACGTTGATACTGCATCTCGCTATCTTATTACTTCTCAGTAATGATTTTAATTCACTCAGTGCAGTTCTTATCATCCACTTTGTTAGCTGCGGCATCACAGAATCCTGTTCCAGAACCTTGATGTAGCTGCTTGTTTCTCGGCACTTTCCATTTTTATTACGCCATCTGAGCAGGGTTTCAACACCGAATACCTGGTTACTTTTAGTATCAACAATAGGCTGATAAGCCAAGTAAAAGGCTTCTTTTTTTAGGGCTGATACGAAGCGGCGGTGCCAATAAAGCTTAAGTACTGGCTCACGAAACAGATAACCAATACCGGCTAAAAGTGCCATTGGTAGTAATAGTAATAGAAACACAGTTAACCACAGCTGATTTCTTGCACTTTCGTTAGCGATTAAGGTGTAGTTAAATTCAGAGTTTTTGGCTTGATAGCTGACGCTCGCAAACGGATTGCCATCGGCATTTTGGCTTATCCAATCTTGACCATTAACTTTAACTTTAATTCCACCACACATTTGGCACTTGGCGAGCACTTTATAAATGGCTTCCGCTGATTGCACTGGCACGAACACTTTTGTCGCACCGTCTATCACGCTGGCGTAGATGGTTCTTTGTTTATTGAAGGTGCGGGCGTCATCGCCTCTGACCAATCCATTGCCGTCGATGCCACGGCTAATGACATGTCCGCCTGCAGGAACTGGCCAGCGGCCGATAGCTGAGCAGATGTAATTATCGTCATTAAACCTAACCCAAGGCACGGGTTGATCGTTTTGTTTAAATAGCTTGTTTTTAAGTAAACCTATGGTCTCTTCAGAGCAGTGGTTCTCTTGCTCCTCTTGAAGCATTGCCTGTACTTCCTGCATCTGCGCTTTAGCCGCTAGATGTCTCTGCTGGTATTTCTGATCAATCTGCACGGCTACACTGGTTAACTGATGTGTTAACCAGTAATGGCTTAGGCTGAGGGACATTACCAATAAAGTAATAAAAGCAACGCCAGCAATGACAGACTTGATTGCATGTTTACGGTTATATTTGAGCTTACTTGGCATGGCCTTAATCAATAACTATTAGAAAATTTTGAATAATAGATGATAGCCCGTAGTCCACTGTTAACAGGTTGGGCAGGGGAGTCACCCATTCCAATCTTTAAGAGTGCGCATGGAAAGCCAACCTTGTTGGCGTGAATGCTATAAAAAAGCGGCTAGGTATGATTGAAGTAAATAAATGTTTGCTACTTCAACGTCATCTGGTTAACAAAGCTGGCGGAATTTACTGGAATATGGGGTTGGATTCAACTTATTTGTTTAAAGAGTAACAGTTATTTAATTTAACCATATCTTACCTAATTTCACGGTCGAGAGTCATCGCATTGAAATAGCCCAGCCTATTCATGCCCAAGTTGTTAATAAATGCAATAAAATCCGTGACTTAACTGACCGTGTTGAGGGTGTGAACAGGAGTCGGGGATTCTTATGTAATAACCTGACCGTCATCACTGTCTCGAGAGTGAAGCGAGTAGTCGATCCATAGCGCGATAGCCAAGTGCTTGGGCGATATGGGCACGGCTGACACTCTCTTCCTGTTGTAGATCGGCTATGGTACGGGCGACTCGCTGAATTCGATGGTAGCTGCGCACCGACAAGCCGAGTCGATGTACGCTCTGCTCTAAAAAGACTAAATCATCGCCGCTAAACTTGGCGTCCTGTTTAAGCTGTTTACCTGTTAGCTCACTGTTGAGCACGCCTGAGCGAGCGAATTGCCATTCTCGGGCATGTTGTACTCGCCTAGCTATGGTATCGCTGGTCTCGGCGTTAGTGTTTTGGCCATTGAGCGCGCCTATCGGTAGCTTAGGCACATCGATGGTGAGGTCGAAACGATCCAGAAAGGGCCCCGACAGTTTGCTGAGATAGCGTTGGATCTGCTCATTGCTGGCTCTAGCGTTATCGGCATCGCCACAGGGGCTGGGATTCATGGCGGCGATAAGTTGGAAGCGACTGGCAAAGGTGAGTTTTGCTGCCGCGCGGGAGATACTGACCTCGCCGGTTTCCATTGGCTCGCGTAAACAGTCAAGCACCTTTCTGGGAAACTCGGCCACCTCGTCGAGAAACAGCACACCTCTGTGGGCCAATGAGATCTCTCCCGGTTTAGGTTGTGCGCCGCCGCCCACCAATGACACCGCCGAACAGGTGTGGTGTGGACTCCTGAATGGGCGCCGATTGAAGCTATCGGGTTTGATGCTATTGCCCGCGACAGAGTGAATTGCGGCGACCTCTAACGCCTCGTCATAATTTAACTTAGGCAGAAGCTGCATCATTCGACTGGCGAGCATGGTTTTGCCGGTACCTGGCGGGCCAAGCAGTAATAAGTTGTGATTGCCCGCCGCAGCGATCTCTAATGCCTGCTTAGCCTGATATTGGCCTATCACCTCGCTTAAGCAAGACTCTTGAGGGCTTTGCTCCTGAGATAACCATTCAAGGTTTAGGTCGATACTCGGCAGCTGTGACTGACCGTGCAGATAGGCCGCCAGCGATTGTAGATGGCTGGCGAAGCAGACTTTTTCGAAACCGACTAATTCTGCATCTTCACGGTTATCAATCGGCAAGACTAAGGTGCTGCCGTGCTTGCTCGCTTCGACAATCACCGGGATCAGTCCTTGGCAGTAGCGCACGTGACCTGACAGCGCCAGTTCTCCGACAAATTCGTGTTGCTCAATGGACTTGAGCGGGATCTGTTTCGAGGCGGCGAGTATGCCAATAGCGATAGGCAGATCGTAGCGCCCCCCTTGTTTGGGCAAGTCCGCAGGCGCGAGATTAACCGTAATGCGGCGCATAGGGAATTCGAAACCAGCGTTGATCAGCGCGCTTCTCACCCGCTCTTTCGCCTCTTTGACTGAGGCTTCGGGCAGCCCAACTAGGTTGAATGCAGGTAGTCCGGTGCTTAAGTGGACTTCGACGGTAACTGCAGGGGCTTGGACACCGTGGCTAGCACGGGTGGCGACACAGGCGATGGGCATAAACAAATCCTTTTGTTTTATGAATGGGTTCTTTGGATAGGGAAATCCATTTTTCCCTTTGTTTTGCTTACTTTGTTTTAGTTTAGCTAAAGTTTGCTGGTTTGCTTAACGTAACAAACGGTGACTTGTTATTAGCAATCAAACTTCGTTTGATATTAACGTCGTCAGGCTACGCCTGACCAAAGTCGTGGCGCTTCGCCCCTTTCTGTTGTTAAGAGTCGAGCCAAGGGGGAAAGCGCTTGTCCCCAACTCTTTATTCCATAAGAAGAAACCCTCAGCGCCCCGACGAAGTTGTCTCCCTCGTACTTATTCGAAATAACCTAACGCTTCCGATGGGGCATCCTGCCCCGCGAAAGCTATGCCCACATCCGTGTGGGCATTACGGACTTTGGTTTACAAGGAGTCTTCAACGTACTTCGGCAACTCCGATGGGGAACTGGTGTTTTCTGTATGCTCTGTGTTGATGTTGGTTTCGCTCTTTCTATGGCTAACGTTGAAAGCTAGGCATTGCGCTTTTCTAACTTGGTGTAGATACGGCTGAAGCCTTCGGTTTCAGGGATGAAACCGCAGAGCGGCCAGGGATGGCGTAAAGCGTGCTTCAGCAGTGTCTGCACATGCGCTGGCCGCAGGCCATTGGAACCCGTGAAGCTGGAAGTTGGTTTGATGCTTCAAGTGATTATGAAGCTAAAGGTTCTCGGCTTTAGCTTTCCCCACTTCAAACATACGCTGAAAGCCAAACTGTTTCGCTTTTCTAACTTGGTGTAGATACGGCCGTGACCGTCCATGACATGGACGTCATGGCCGAGCTTCCAGGGATGGACTTGCTGCGTGTCACGGCAGTGTCTGCACATACGCCGACCGCAGGCCATTGGAACCACTGATGTTGGAAGTTGGTTTGATGCCTCATAAGAAGCCGACCTGCAAGGTTCACCGCTTTAGATTGAAAGCCCGCGTTAGTTTCACGCAATGGAACCCCTAACTTCTGCACATACGCCGACCGCAGGCCATTGGAACCACTGGTGCTGAAAGATAATTCAGTGCAACTGATAGCTGACAATTAGAAAGGTTCGCAAATTTGGCGAACCAACCCTAATACCACTAAAAAAGGGAATCGCTAAAGGGTTACCCCGTTAGCAGAAAACACCATAGTGGTACAAAACTCAACCCCATTATCATGAGGGTGATAACCCCACCCCATGCGTTCACAGATCCGCTCGACAATCACTAAGCCGACACCATACCCCGCATTGTAAGTCTCATTACCCTCGTGACGGTTGGTAATGGTCAAGGTTTGCCCTGTGAGTACTATGTCGATATCGCCGACGCTATAACTGAAGGCATTCTTGATGACATTGTTAAGCACGATGGCGATAAAGCTCTGTGGCGCATGGATGAGTTCGGCATCGTTCACGCTTAGGCGGTAACAGGTATCTTGCCTTGCAAAAAGCTCTTTCATCTCGGAAAGCTGTTTGCGCAGCGCCTCTTCGAGACAGACATCGGCAAAGTAACGCTGGCCAATCGACTCTTTACCCAATAACAGAAAGGTTTCGGTAAGCACCTGCATCTCGTCGCTGGCCCGCTGTAGACGCTTAACCGCATTGACAGCAAGTGGGTGCTGATCGGGAATTTTAGCCAGTAACTCGGCCGAGCCTTTGACCACGGTAATCGGGGTTCTAAGCTCATGGGAGGCAAAGTGACTGAACTCCTTTTCACGTTGAAAGAAGCCGTTGATATCGTTGCGACTATCTAACAGTGTCTGTTCGATATTGCGGGTTTCGACAAATTTTGTATCAACACCAAAGGGTGGGTCGTCAGGCGACATATGACTTATCTTGCGCTCGATGATGGTCAGAGGTTTCGACAGTGTACGGATAAAGTACAAACTATATAGCGTCATTATGAGGCCAATGAGTAGGCCTAAGATCAAAATATAGTCGTGTAAGTGCTCCTCATATTCATCAAGGTAGTCATCGGCATCATCTTGAAATACGACATACATTAAGCCTTTACCAGAAGGGTGAAGGCTAACAATAAAGTGCTTATCTTCTTCACCTCTTAATTCCTCATAAAGACCCGGTGATGTATAAGCTTTGAGCCAATGTGGCATCTCCTGTTCGCTCCAATAAGTTTTAAACTCATTGGTATTAGGCAATACGGTTTTATCACCATAAATCTTATAGTCTTGCTTGTAACGATACACCTCGGTATCTAGCCAATGGTTAAGACTAATCTTCTCAATTTGGTTCTCGGCGATATAAATTAAAGACCAGAATAGGCTGAACATGGCAAAGGTCATCAAACCGAAACTCCAACGGATCTTTCGGTAGATGCTTGGGAAGTGCTTATGCTTTGAGGCGGTAACCTTGTCCATGAATTGTCTCTAATCGTGAATGTTCGAAGCCTTTGTCTAGTGCGGTTCGTAGGCCGTAGATATGGCTACGAAGGGCATCGCTCGGTGGTGCTTCATCTCCCCAGACGGCATCGCAGACATCTTGGCGGCTGACGACACTAGGAGCACGTTTGATCAGTACCTTTAATATTTTTAACTGAATGCGACTGAGTTTAATCGATTGTTCGGCTCGGGTGACGATATTCGTCTGGGTGTTAATCTTGACATCGGCAAATGACAAGGTACCGATATCTTGCCGTGGGCCGCGATTACTGAGTGCGTGTAGGCGCAGGCTCAGTTCCTCCATGGCAAAGGGCTTGAGTAGATAGTCATCGCCTCCAGCCTTAAAGGCGGCCACCTTATCATCTAGGCTATCTTTAGCGGTCAAGAATAAAATGGGCGTGTTGCAATACAGCTCTTCACGCAGTTTACGCACTGCGGTGATGCCATCAAGTTTAGGCATCATGACATCCATAATAATCACATCGTAACTATTTTCAGACACCAAGTTTATCGCCGCTTCACCGTGATAAGCGCAATCGATTACCATGCCTTCGAGTTCCAAATAGTCGGCGATTGTTTCGGCTAGGTTATGGCTGTCATCAACAATTAGAACTTTCATAGATTATTTTATCTTTCTTCACGATCGCTTCACGGGCCAAGTTTTAACATACAGCTAAATTCGATAATCATCTCTTTAATTAAGGGTATTTAGATGAAAAAAGTAGCTTTAGTTTCAACACTTGCTCTGATTTTAACTGCTTGTGGCGGTGGAAGCGACAGTTCTGACAATGGTAATGGCAACGACAACGGTAACGGTGGTGTTGTTACGGCTCCGACAGCGGTTAAAGGCACAATTGACTCGGTCAATACGACGCAGAATAAAGTCGTTGTAAATGGCTATAGCTATGACGTTGCGGGTGTTTCTTACGGTGACGTGAAACTGAATATTAACGATTTGCAGCCTAACATGATGGTGCAGATCGGTGGTCAGCAAAAAGCGGCTGCTGTGCAAGTTAACCTAGAGCCAACAATCACAGGTAAAGTGACTGCAATCGATTTGGCAGCGGGTACCTTCGATGTAAACGGCGTGACCTTAACTTATAAGTTATCTAACGAAATCGAAGTGGGTGACTGGGTGATGGTGTCTTCATTGCCGACAGCGGATGCGGGCTACAAGGTGCTGTCAGTGGTCAAGTTTGAAAATGATGATCTAATTAACCATTACGAAGTGGAAGGTCGTCTATCTAGCTTAGATGAAAGTGCGATGAGCTTTAAACTTGGCGCTGCATTGCATGTTGATTACTCGGGTGCGCTAGAAGTTGAGGGTAAACTTGAAAACGGCCAGTGGGTTGAAGTGGAAGGCACGATGAACGTGAATACACTTGAAGCGACCAGCGTTGAAGTAGAAGATTATAGCGATCTGGCTAATGACACCGAAGTTGAAGGTATCGTGACTTGGGTTGATGCGCAACAAACGGCGTTCGAGCTTAACTACCAAGGCCGCTTTGTTGTTAATGCGCAAACTAAGTTTGAAGACGGCTTTAAGGCCGATCTAAAACAGGGTGTGTTAGTTGAAGTGACCTCAGTGAAGCAAGGTGCACAACAAGTGGCTACCGAAGTGGAGTTCGATGATGATAACTCAACGGGTAACGACAATGATAACGTTGGTAACTGGAAAGAGTTTGAAGTTGAAGGTAATGTCACTTCATCTGATGCAACGGCAAAGAGCTTTGTTATTCAAGGCTTAGCTAGCAACATGACGGTTATTGTTGATGCTAACACTGAGTATGAAGACGGTATTCGTTTCGACACGTTAAACCAGCAACGCATCGAAGTTGAAGGTGTGGTGATTAACGGTCAAAACATCGCTCGTGAAATCGAAGCCGACAACGATTAATTGTAAATCGATATTTCGAATTGATTGACCCCAAATGCCTTTCTTAATGAAAGGCATTTTTGTAACTGTTTTTCGCCCAGAGTTGAGGCGTGTCGCCTGTTATAGTCAGATAGATTAGCAGAGTTTATTGGGCTGTTTAGGCAAAAGTTATACCTGTTAAATGAGCATGTTAGTGCTTTATCGGCCGTTGGTTCTTTAGAGTAGCTGAAAAAAATTCAGTCATTATTTTTATGGAGTGTGAATATTGAGTCTACACTGAACGGTAAGTTTTTATACGCCATTACGTAAAGGATTATATTATGGACGAAGAGTACCAGTATCCCGCCAATTACAATTTAATCTCGATTACCTCTCCTTCTAGCCATATCAAATACGCCAGTCCACATTTCTCTGAAGTGGCCGGCTTTGCAGATGGCGAACTCATCGGCCTGCCCCATAATGTGGTTAGACATCCCGATATGCCAAAGGCAGCCTTTAAGGATCTGTGGGGGCATCTGCAATCCGGTAATCATTGGATGGGCATGGTGAAGAACCGTCGTAAAGGGGGAGGGTATTACTGGGTTGATGCGTTTGCCTCTCCGATAAAAAGTAATGGTGAAATCATCGAGTTGCAATCTGTTCGTTTTAAGCCAGATCGTATTCACGTCACTCGAGCCGAAGCTATCTATAAACAGCTATCAAACGATAAAAAGCCCTTTCAATTGAGCATAGGGCTGAGAACCAGACTCTGGCAGCGCAGCGCGTTTTGTTACGGTATCGCGGCGCTTATCTCATACGCAGTTGCTATGTTTAGCCAAAATACCGCCATTGCGATGGCCTGTTTTTTCCTACTGGCAACCTTGGCGAGTTACCTGTTAACACGCCCTTTGGAGCGATTGGCTAAAGAGGCGCGTAAAGACTTTAATAACCCCTTGATGGAGTTGATCTACACCGGGAAGGTGAATGATTTGTCTGAGATCGAGCTGGCGATGAAGATGCGTAAGCAACACGTCAAGGCATTGATTGGTCGCGTTAATATCTCGGTGATGGAGGCCTGTGACAAGACCCTAGATAACGCCAAGCTAGCCACCGAGAATAATCATAAAGTCACCGAGCACCTCAACACCCAAAAAACAGAGATCGAAATGGTGGCCACCGCCGTCAATGAGATGCAGGCGGCATCGACTGAGATCTCCCAAAATGCTCAGGGCACGGCCGAAGCGACCATGCAGACTCAAACGACAATGTCGGATAACTTGGAGTGTATTAATCAGGTCAATAAGTCGATGCTAGAACTCGTCGATGAACTGGCCTCAATATCCAGTACAGTCGTATCGCTCGATAAGCAGACCCAGCAGATTAGCTCGGTGATCGATGTGATCAACGGTATTGCAGAGCAAACCAACTTACTCGCGCTTAACGCGGCGATTGAAGCGGCCAGGGCCGGGGATTCTGGGCGCGGTTTTGCGGTGGTATCTGATGAAGTGCGTACCTTAGCCCAGCGCACTCAGGTCGCGACTACAGAGATCCAGACCGCGATTGAACAGATCCAGAGTAATAGTCAGGTGGCGGTTAAATCGCTTGAGGTGGGTAATGACAAATCGAGTAAAACCGTCGACATCATCAATACATCACTGAGTAAGATCAATGAACTCGAGGAGCTGATTGAAGGTATCGTAGAGCGTAATCAGCAGATTGCAGTAGCCATCGAAGAGCAAGTGTATGTCTGTAACGAGGTTAACACCAATGTGCAGATGGTCAACTGTAAGGTGTCAGAATCTTATGATTTGATCACCGTGACCAATACTCTAAACCAGGAGGTTGAAAGCAGTACTGGCGACCTGTCGACGACCATCAGAAACTTCAATATGTAGTATTATTTTTTAGCAATCTAAAGCTGCGCTTATCCTGTGTGCTCTATTTAAACTGGATAAGTGTAGTTTTGTGCTTTGATGTTATTCAGCTTGCTAGTTCATTTCCCCGTTGAACCGCTACTGCTTTTTCTCAAAATAATGACGTTAATATCAATAGCGTTAGTCCGCAAAGCCTTTATTATAAGGAGCATAACGTACGCTATCCCTAGAAGGTTGATTGTGAAACAGTTGGATTTCAATTTACTCAGAGTGTTAGAAGTGCTGCTCGAAGAGCAGAGTGTGACGGCGGCTGCGTCGAGGTTGCACTTGAGTCAGTCGGCGGTGAGTAAGCAGCTGAGCAAATTGAGAGAAACCTTCGATGACCAACTGTTCGAGCGTACGGCCTATGGATTGAAAGCCACGCCTAGAGCCTTGCAGTTAGCTCCTGAGCTACGAGAGGTACTGCAAAAGCTCGATCAATTTACCCGTCCTAGTACCTTTGATCCTGCCGAGAGTCAGCGTCGTTTTCGCATGCATATTGTCGAAACGGCCTACTCGCTCACTTACCCACATTTTATGCCTAAGCTGTTAAAAGCTGCGCCTCAGGTGAGCATTAACGGCCACACTTGGTCACACACCAGCATGGATATGCTACTACGCTGTGAAATCGATATGGGCATCATCTGTCGAGAGTGGGATAAGCGCTCCTTACTGCATATGAACAACTTACCGGAAGAGCTTGGTGCGACAGAGCTTATTCGTGATTACCCTGTGTGTCTTCTAAGAAGCGATCACCCCGCGCTGAAGGAGCCATGGAACTTAGAGACTTTTCTAAAGTATCGTCATCTGCAGGTGGCCTTTGGTGGTTTGGAGCAGTGGCTGCTTGATGACGTACTGCGTTTAGAGCACCTACAGCGCGATATCGCGGTCAATATGACCGACTTTAATTGCGCGATGGACTTGTGTGAAAACAGTGATCTGATCCTGTGTGCGCCGCGAAAATATATCCAGCAGATGATGGTTAACTATGATTTGGTCTGCCTCGATGTGCCTGTACATGTGGAGCCCGGAGCCTATGTGTTAGTCTGGCATAAGCACTTTAATCTGGATCCGAGTCATAGCTGGCTACGCAACCTGATTATCGATGGCGTGCGTGACAATCGAAAAGACTAGCCACAACAGATTTCAAAAGATAAAAATGGACCACAGAGGAGTGAGCGCTTCGTGGTTTATCGCTTTTAAAGAAAAGAACCCAGCCTAGTTCGATATAACTGGATATCGATCGTATAAACGCGAGCTTCAAAGATTAATTAAATCGCCTGCAGAAAAGCTTCGATAACGGGTTCTTGTCTTCGTTTGCTTTTACAGCAACAGCCTAATTCAAAGGGCGGGATCTCGATAGGCGAGGTCAGCAGTTGAATTCGGTCTCGTACCGGGCTGTTGTTGATCACTACTTCTGGGGTAATACTCACACCGCAGCCCAGCGCCACCATAGAGGCGATCGCCTCTTGTCCCGAAACTTGAGCATAAATATTGGGGATCAACCCCAAAGACTTAAACCAGTTATCGATTCGTTTTCGACCGGGCCCGTGCTCTGGCACGATAAAGGGCAATCTATCCCAAGGAATATATGACTCAGTCAGTAGCTCTTGCACCTGACATCTGAATGTTGGCGCGATGATAGACAGCGGTACGTCATCGATTTTGGCGAAATGCAGGTTGTCGGGAAACGGATCCGGTAGCGCGGCGATGGCGATATCGGCGCGATTGTTGCGCACCTCATTGACTGCATTGGCGGCGTCCCCTGTGGTGAGGGCGATTTCAACCAGCGGATGCTCACGTCTAAAGCGATCCAATAGTCCTGGAAGATGACTATAGGCTGCGGTTACCGAGCAATATAGATTTAGCCTTCCCCGGAGAAAGTCCTGCTTGGGATCGATCTTGGTTTTCAGCTTGCCCCACTGCTCTAGTGTTGACTCGGCAAAGTGGCGGTACTCGACCCCTGCGCTGGTAAGGCTCACGCTGCGGTTGTCACGTTGAAACAGCTGGGCACCTACCTCCTCTTCTAGCCTCTGCATGGCTCGGCTCAAGGTGGAGGGACTGACATGCATCGCCTGGGCGGTTCTCGCAAAATGCAAACTGTCTGCCAAATGCAGGTAGAGTTTTATGGTTCGAATATCCAAGTCGCATTCTCCGTGTCGCCGTGACTTATTGAGTTTATATCGCAAAAAATGCAACGTGACGTTTCGAATATATCATTTTAAGCAATAGAAAGCTTGCGCTATAGTGATTTCAATCACAGCGTGACTCGGCCAAGAGTCAGCCCGTTTAACTGTCCAGAATCAAGGTGGTATATCAGATGGCTAACTATTTTAACTCTCTGAATTTGCGTCAACAATTGCAACAGCTGGCTCAATGCCGCTTCATGGATCGTAGTGAGTTTAGCGAAGGCTGTAACTTCATCAAGGGCTGGAACATCGTCATTCTTGGCTGTGGCGCTCAGGGTCTTAACCAAGGCTTGAATATGCGTGACTCGGGTCTAAATATCTCTTTTGCACTGCGTGAACAGGCGATTAGCGAAAAGCGTGATTCTTACCAGAAAGCAACCGGAAATGGTTTCCGTGTTGGCACTATCGAAGAGCTGATCCCTGATGCAGATTTGGTGCTAAACCTAACGCCTGACAAGCAGCATACCAATGCCGTTAACACGGTGATGCCGTTAATGAAGCAAGGTGCAACTCTGTCTTACTCTCATGGTTTCAACATCGTAGAAGAGGGCATGCAGGTTCGTCCTGATATTACGGTAATTATGGTGGCACCTAAGTGTCCGGGTACTGAAGTCCGTGAAGAGTATAAGCGTGGCTTCGGTGTACCAACACTGATTGCAGTTCACCCAGAAAATGATCCTAAGGGTGAAGGTTTCGATATCGCTAAGGCTTATGCAAGTGCCACAGGTGGCGATCGCGCCGGCGTACTGCATTCCTCTTTCATTGCCGAAGTGAAGTCAGATCTAATGGGTGAGCAAACCATCCTTTGTGGCATGCTGCAAACGGGTGCCATCCTAGGTTATGAGAAGATGGTTGCCGATGGGATTGAACCTGGCTACGCGGCCAAGCTTATTCAGCAAGGCTGGGAGACAACGACCGAAGCGCTTAAGCATGGCGGTATCACCCATATGATGGATCGCCTATCCAATCCAGCCAAGATCAAGGCGTTTGATATGGCCGAAGAGTTGAAGGTTATCCTTAAGCCACTGTTCGAAAAGCATATGGATGACATTATTGGTGGCGAGTTCTCTAAGACCATGATGCAAGACTGGGCTAACGACGATGCAAACCTACTCAAGTGGCGCAGCGAAACCAATGACACTGGTTTTGAAAATGCGCCAGGTTGCGAAGAGCATATCGATGAGCAAACTTACTTCGATAAGGGCATCTTCCTAGTAGCTATGATTAAGGCGGGTGTAGAGCTTGCTTTCGATACTATGGTTGCCGCGGGCATCATCGAAGAGTCGGCTTACTACGAGTCTCTGCACGAGACGCCGCTTATTGCCAACACCATTGCACGTAAGCGCTTATACGAGATGAACGTGGTGATTTCAGACACCGCTGAGTATGGCTGTTACCTGTTTAACCATGCAGCGCTGCCATTACTGAAAGACTATGTAGCAAACATGTCTGCCGAGTACCTAGGCGGTGGCTTACAGGATGCGAGTAATGGCGTCGATAATGTCCGTTTAATCGAAGTGAATGCGGCTATTCGCGGCACAGCAGTGGAAGAGATTGGTGCCGAACTACGTGGTTATATGACAGAAATGAAGCGCATCGTAGAAGAGAAGTAATTTAGTTTTTACATCTATGTTAGCCGGGCTTAGACAGGGTTTTGTTTAAGCCTTAGGCTAAATAAATTGAAATTTGAGACAGTCACGTTTTTAGAAAAAGCACTTTCGATAAACCATTAAGGATTAACACCTTAATAGCAGTAATAAAGTCAGGCAGAGCATCATACATTTTTGCTACTGGTCACGGCCTAAACCGCATAGACTAGATGATAAATTTTGATGTTAGAAAGTTTTTATTGTGTTTTTTATAGGCTTTGTGGTACTTGTTAATGGTCGTGTTTTAGGCGATACCGAATTTAAGCAAAGAATCTGATTAGGAACCAAGTCGAATATGTTCAACCAAGCTGCCCAGCTCATTATTGTGATTATTACCGTCGTGATTATTAAATCACAGCGGGGGCTGCGCATATTGAATCGACACACCTAACCTAGGTTTAAGATTGCAAAAACCCCCGCTCCGAAAGGAACGGGGGTTTTTTCGTTTAAGGGCCTAGAGATAGTGGAAATCTAATCTAAGTCCTTATGAAATAAGTTAATTGTAGTGGAGCGCTGATTTATGGAACAAGGGCAGATGGAGCAGGGGCAGATGGAACCAGGGCAGATGATACGAGGTGCAGACGCCGTCATCAAAGCGATTGCTGCCCATGGCGTGACAACCGTATTTGGCTACCCAGGCGGTGCGATAATGCCTATCTACGATGCGATCTATGGCAGTTCAGTAGAGCACCTGCTAAGCCGTCATGAGCAGGGCGCCGCATTTGCTGCAGTCGGTTATGCCAGAGCCAGTGGTCAAACTGGAGTGTGTTTTGCCACCTCAGGCCCCGGCGCTACAAATTTGGTGACATCACTGGCCGATGCGCTGCTCGATTCTGTGCCCGTGGTTGCGATTACAGGCCAAGTTTCTACAGCCGTTATCGGTACCGATGCCTTTCAAGAGATCGATGTTTTGGGCATGTCACTCTCATGCACTAAGCACAGTTTTATGGTGACCCATGTCGATGAGCTTGTTCCTACGCTCTACAAAGCCTTTGAGATCGCCGCCTCGGGTCGTCCTGGCCCTGTTTTGGTCGATATCCCTAAAGATGTTCAGATCGCTATGCTCGAATACAAGACGCCACTACAAGCGGTAACGCCAGAGCCAGAGCATACACCCAAGCAGATAAACGCTGCTCGCGAGCTTATTAGCCAATCTCAGCAGCCTATGCTCTACGTTGGTGGTGGTGTGGGCATGGCAAGTGCCGTTGACCAGTTACGTGACTTCATCAAGGTCTCAGGTATTCCATCGGTTGCCACTCTCAAGGGGTTAGGCTCTATCGCCCCCGATACGCCAGGCTACTTGGGTATGCTAGGCATGCACGGCTCAAAAGCGGCTAATTTAGCTGTGCAAGAGTGCGATCTGCTTATTGTGGTTGGTGCACGTTTTGACGATAGAGTCACTGGACGCTTAACTAGCTTTGCCGAGAATGCCAAGGTGATTCATCTGGATATCGATGCTGCCGAGTTAGGTAAATTACGCCTGCCTGAGGTGGCTATCGCTGGCGATCTGCGTCAGATCTTGCCGGCCTTACATCAAAATTTAGGTGAACAATTTGCCCCATGGCAAGCCAAGGTCGCCCAGATGAAACAGCAGCATCAGTGGCGTTATGACCGTCCCGGTGAGCTAATTTATGCCCCCGCTATGTTAAATCGTCTCGCTCATAAGCTGCCCCAAGACAGCGTTGTGGCCTGTGATGTGGGCCAGCATCAGATGTGGGTTGCTCAACATATGTTTTTTAATCGCCCCGAAGATCATCTATCAAGCGCAGGGCTTGGCACCATGGGGTTCGGTCTGCCGGCGGCAATTGGCGCTAAAGTCGCACGCCCAGATGCCACAGTTGTGGCTGTGTCAGGCGATGGCTCTTTCATGATGAATGTTCAGGAGCTGACCACCATTAAGCGTAGGCGTCTGCCGGTTAAAATTCTGCTTATCGATAATCAAAAGCTGGGCATGGTGAAGCAGTGGCAACAGCTGTTTTTTGAAGAGCGTTATAGTGAAACCGATCTTTCTGACAACCCAGATTTTGTCAAGATGGCATCGGCGTTCGATATCCCAGGACGCAATATCTATAAGGCTTGTGATGTCGAGGCCGGCCTAGATGAGCTGCTCAATAGCGAAGGACCGTTTTTACTACATGTATCGATTGACGATGCCCATAACGTCTGGCCGCTCGTACCACCAGGGGCATCGAACCAAGAGATGATGGAAGAGATGGACAAGCAAACTTAACCACACCCACCTGCGTGTTTAAGAAACAACATTAGAGCAATAGCGATAAAACGAGATGGAGAGCAAGGATATGAACAATTACTCATTAGCGTTAAACGTGCAGCAAAGACCTGAAGTGCTAGAGCGAGTGCTACGCGTTGTTCGTCATCGTGGTTTTAAGATCGCTAACTTGAGCATGCAGCTCAACAGTAATAACAGCACTAGCATCGACATGCTGGTGCAGAGCGAGCGCGAAATCGGCTTGCTAACCAATCAAATCAATAAGCTTATCGATGTGATCGACTGCCAACTATTACTCAGCAGTCCCACAGCAGAATTAGTACAACAGAAAGGGTGAGAATATGGCCGCTAAAACAGCAGAGTTAATTTGGTTCAATGGTGCAATGATGCCTTGGGGTGATGCTAAGGTTCATGTCATGTCTCACGCGCTGCACTATGGCACGTCCGTTTTTGAAGGCATCCGTGTTTATGACACCCACCGAGGCCCGGCGGGGTTTCGTTTAACCGAGCACGTTCAGCGCCTGTTTGATTCAGCCAAAATTTACCGTATGCCTATCCCGTATAGCTTCGATGATGTGATGCAGGCGTGTCGTGATGCCACATTAGCCAATAGCTTAAAGAGTGCCTATATCCGCCCCTTGGCCTTTTATGGCGATGTGGGGATGGGGATCACGCCACCACAAGATGCGCAATGTGACCTGTTAGTCGCGGCATTTCCATGGGGAGCCTATTTAGGTGAAACGAGCATGGATGCAGGGGTTGACGTGGCTGTGACCTCTTGGAATCGCCTCGCGCCGAATACCATTCCAACAGGAGCCAAAGCGGGGGGCAATTACCTCTCTTCGCTACAGATCTCCACCGAAGCCAAGCGCAATGGCTTCGATGAGGGCATCGCCTTAGATACTAACGGTTTAGTCAGTGAAGCCGCTGGTGCCAATATTTTTGTGATTAAAAAGAACAAGATCTACACACCTCCGGCAACAGCCGCTATTCTGATGGGGCTGACTCGAGACACGATTATTACCCTTGCTCGAGACAAAGGTTATCAGGTAGTTGAAGAGCCGATGTCACGTGAATTCCTCTATCTTGCCGATGAGATCTTTATGACGGGTACCGCAGCCGAGATCGTGCCGGTACGCAGTGTCGATCGTATCGAGATCGGCAGTGGCAAGCGCGGCGAGATCACCAAAGAAATTCAGCAGAGTTTCTTCGGCCTATTTAGTGGCGAAACCCAAGATAAGTGGGGATGGTTGGAGACGTTGGAAAGCTAACGGCAGGTTCTCGATTCTAGGAAAAGCTAAGAAAGTTCCTAGGCAAATCACGAGCTAAGACGGAACAGATTAAGACGAAACATCAAAGCTGAGAACGATATCTCAGATTAAAAATTAGAAAATTGAAGGCTAGGGGGGCTAGTTTGATGCTAGAACCTAGAACCTAGAACCTAGAACCTAGAACCTAGAACCTAGAACCTAGAACCTAGAACCTAGAACCTAGAACCTAGAACCTAGAACCTAGAACCTAGAACCTAGAACCTAGAGCCTTCTTTATAAAACAAAGGATGAAAGCAATGCCAAAACTACGTTCAGCAACCAGTACCGAAGGCCGTAACATGGCGGGAGCGCGTGCGCTTTGGCGTGCAACGGGTGTGAAAGATAACGACTTCGGTAAGCCGATCATTGCTATCGCCAACTCTTTCACCCAATTTGTGCCAGGTCATGTGCACCTCAAAGATATGGGCTCCTTGGTTGCTGGTGCTATCGAAGAGGCTGGTGGCATTGCTAAAGAATTTAATACCATAGCAGTAGACGACGGTATCGCCATGGGCCACGGCGGTATGCTCTACAGCCTACCATCGCGCGAGCTTATTGCCGATAGCGTAGAGTATATGGTCAATGCCCACTGCGCCGATGCATTAGTGTGTATTTCTAACTGCGACAAAATCACTCCCGGCATGTTGATGGCATCTTTGCGACTCAATATCCCAGTCATCTTTGTCTCGGGTGGGCCGATGGAGGCGGGTAAAACTAAGCTTTCAGACAAGCTGATTAAGTTGGACTTAGTCGATGCCATGGTGGCAGGCGCCGATGAGCGCGTATCCGACGCCGATAGCGAACAGATTGAGCGTAGCGCCTGTCCAACTTGTGGCTCATGTTCGGGCATGTTCACCGCTAACTCGATGAACTGTTTAACCGAGGCGCTAGGCCTATCGCTGCCGGGTAACGGATCTATGCTGGCTACCCACGCCGATCGCCGCGAACTCTTCCTTGAGGCGGGTCGCCGCATCATGGACTTAACTACTCGCTATTACCAACAGGATGACGAGTCAGCACTGCCGCGCAACATCGCGAACTTTAAAGCCTTTGAAAATGCCATAACGCTGGATATCGCCATGGGTGGCTCGAGTAATACCGTGCTGCATCTGCTTGCCGCAGCTCAAGAGGCCGAAGTCGATTTCACCATGGATGATATCGACCGTCTATCACGTCTTGTACCGCACCTTTGTAAGGTGGCGCCTTCCACCCCTAAATATCATATGGAAGACGTTCACCGCGCGGGTGGCGTGATGGGGATTTTGGGTGAGCTAGACCGCGCTAACTTACTTCATAATGATGTGTACCATGTTGCCGGCAGCAACCTCGCCGATGTACTAGCAAGATTCGATATCGTGCAGA
Organism: Shewanella sp. Isolate13; assembly: GCF_022398325.1. Lineage (GTDB taxonomy): Bacteria > Pseudomonadota > Gammaproteobacteria > Enterobacterales > Shewanellaceae > Shewanella. The sequence continues at coordinate 35,443 of NZ_JAKEVD010000014.1, read as the reverse complement.
GTGATGACGCCTCGGTGCATAAGTTCTTCTCTGCGGGACCTGCAGGTATTCCTACGACTAAGGCCTTTAGCCAAGATTGCCGCTGGGACAGTGTCGACAACGATCGTAAACAGGGTTGTATTCGCAGTCGTGAGTTCGCCTTTAGTCAAGAGGGCGGTCTTGCTGTGCTATCGGGCAATGTCGCCCTCGATGGTTGTATCGTTAAGACTGCTGGCGTGGATGAAGCAAACCATACCTTTATCGGCAGTGCTCGTGTTTATGAAAGCCAAGATGACGCTGTCGCGGGCATTTTAGGTGGTGAAGTGGTTGCAGGTGACGTGGTGGTTATTCGTTACGAAGGCCCGAAAGGTGGCCCAGGCATGCAAGAGATGCTCTATCCAACCAGCTACTTGAAGTCCCGTGGTTTAGGCACGCAATGCGCACTGATCACAGATGGTCGTTTCTCGGGGGGGACATCTGGCTTGTCTATTGGTCATATTTCGCCAGAAGCGGCAGCGGGTGGCACCATTGGTCTGGTGCAAACGGGCGATCGCATCGAAATTGATATCCCTGCACGTTCCATCAAGCTGGCGATCAGTGATCTTGAGTTAGCGGCTCGTCGTACAGCGATGGAAGCGTTAGGTAAAGATGCGTGGAAGCCACTAGGTCGCGTAAGACAAGTATCGATGGCGCTTAAAGCCTACGCGCTATTAGCAACCAGTGCCGATAAAGGCGCGGTACGTGATACTAGCAAGCTAGTTTAAGCGATTTAACGGGATTAAGAGGTAGTTTATGTTGGCTCTAGCATCACAATCACAACTGGATTTGGCCCATTATTATCTGCAGAAAACCTTGCTGTCGTCAGTTTATGATGTGGCTAAAGTCACACCGTTATCGAGCCTGAATAAACTGTCGGGGCGCTTGGGCTGTCAGGTGTTTTTAAAGCGTGAAGATCTGCAGCCTGTGCACTCATTTAAGCTGCGCGGCGCTTACAATAAGATTGCCGAGCTAAGTGTCGAAGAGTGTGAGTGTGGCGTGGTTTGCGCCTCGGCGGGAAATCACGCCCAAGGCGTTGCTATGTCAGCCTCGGCCCGCGGTATCAGTGCGGTTATCGTGATGCCAGAAACAACGCCCGACATTAAGGTGGATGCGGTTAGGCGCTTAGGCGGCGAGGTGGTGCTCCATGGTCAAGCCTTCGATCAGGCCAATGCCCACGCGCAGAGTCTGGCGCGCGATGAGGGGCGAGTCTATGTTGCCCCTTTCGACGATGAAGCTGTGATTGCCGGGCAAGGTACGGTGGCTCAAGAGATGCTGCAACAGCAGCGTGATCTTGAAGTGGTCTTCGTGCCCGTTGGCGGCGGAGGCCTGATTGCGGGGGTGGCGGCTTATTATAAGGCGGTGATGCCCCAGGTGAAGATTATCGGCGTCGAGCCGGAGGATTCCGCCTGTTTAAAGGCTGCGCTTGAGGCCGATGAGCGCGTGGTTCTGCCGCAAGTTGGCTTGTTTGCCGATGGTGTGGCGGTTAAGCAGATTGGCGCCGAGCCGTTTAGGCTGGCCCGCGAATATGTTGATGATGTCATCACAGTGAGCTCAGATGAGATCTGCGCGGCGGTGAAAGATATCTTCGAAGATACGCGGGCGATTGCCGAACCGTCGGGCGCACTATCGCTGGCAGGCTTAAAAAAGTATATCGGCAGTAGCGGTAAAGGCCAGAAGGTTGCTGCTATCTTGAGTGGGGCTAATGTCAACTTCCATAGCCTGCGGTATGTGTCTGAGCGCTGTGAGCTCGGAGAGCAGAAAGAAGCGATTTTGGCGGTAAAAGTACCGGAGCGCCCAGGTGTATTTCTGCGTTTCTGTGAGCTGTTAGAGAAGCGTGCGATGACCGAGTTTAACTATCGTTTTAGTAGCCGCGATAAAGCCGTGGTGTTTGCGGGAATTCGACTCACACAGGGGCAAATCGAGCTCGATGAGATTATTGCCAAGCTGGAGTCGGAAGGCTTTGGGGTACAAGACCTGTCTAATGATGAGACTGCTAAACTGCATGTGCGCTATATGGTTGGTGGTCAGCCGCCTGAGCCGATAGAGGAGCGTTTGTTTAGCTTTGAGTTTCCAGAGCATCCTGGTGCACTGTTTAAGTTTTTAACCACCTTGCAGAGTAAGTGGAATATCAGTCTGTTCCATTACCGCAATCACGGCGCGGCTTATGGTCGAGTGCTGGCAGGATTCGAAGTGCCAGAAGGCGATAATCTAGCCTTTAAGCAGTTCTTAACTGAGCTGGGGTTTGTCTATCAAGAGGAGACCGATAGCCCTGCTTATCAGCTGTTTTTAGGTAACCTTAGTCGGTAGGTAAAATTGAACTAACAAGAAGAGTAGGCAGCAGAGATTTTCGATGCTGCCTTTTTTATGGCGGCCGTGTTGCTTGGAATCGAGAGTCGATACAAGATTTATCAGCTATCTGGTTGATAGTCCCAGAGCTTTTTTTGTAGTATGGCCTGAAGTTGGTTTTTTATACTGTTAGGCTAACTTAACCCATAGATAGAATAACAATAATAATATTTCACCACAGACTGACTAATACGTAGGGGCTTGATGCTATTTTTCGTTATAGCAGTATGGCGGCAGTCGAATTAAAACCTAATACCAAGCGACCAGTTTTAGAGGAAATATCATGTTACCCGCACCCTTTATTGAGCCTTTTTGCCCACCACGCCGGATCCTTATGGGTCCAGGTCCCTCTGATGTATACCCTGAAGTGCTTGCAGCGCAAGCTAAGCCAACCATCGGCCATTTAGATCCGCTATTTGTCGAAATGATGGATGAGCTTAAGGCGCTAATCCAATACGCATTTCAGACTAAGAATGAGATGACCATGGCGGTCTCTGCTCCAGGCAGTGCTGGTATGGAAACCTGCTTTGTGAATCTCGTTGAGCCCGGTGAGAAGGTGATTGTGTGTCGCAACGGCGTGTTTGGTGAGCGGATGCGCCAAAACGTTGAGCGTGTTGGCGGCGTTGCCGTGATCGTTGATAACGAGTGGGGAGAAGCGGTCGATACCGATGCGGTTGCCAGTGCGTTGGCGGCCAATCCAGATGCTAAGTTCCTCGCGTTTGTCCACGCCGAGACCTCCACCGGAGCGCTGTCAGATGCTAAGGCTTTGTGTGCTCTGGCTAAGCAATATGACTGCTTATCGATAGTCGATGCGGTGACCTCTTTAGGCGGCGTCGAGTTAAGGGTGGACGAGTGGGGCATAGATGCAATCTATTCCGGTAGCCAGAAGTGCTTATCTTGTGTGCCAGGTTTATCTCCTGTTTCCTTCTCTCCTGCAGCGGTTGCCAAGCTAAAGGCGCGCAAGACGCCGGTACAAAGCTGGTTCCTCGATCAAACCTTAGTCATGGGTTATTGGGATGCTTCTAGCGATGGCAAGCGTAGCTACCATCATACTGCTCCGGTAAATGCCCTCTATGCTCTACATGAGTCGCTGCGTTTATTAGCAGCCGAAGGGCTGGAGCTTGCTTGGCAGCGCCATGCGGATATGCACCAAGTTCTGCGTCATGGTTTGCAGCGGTTAGGGCTTAAATTTGTGGTAGCTGAAGCGTGTCGTTTACCTCAGTTGAACGCAGTTTATATTCCAGAGGGGATCGATGACGCTAAGATCAGAAAACAGTTGTTGGAAAACTATAATCTAGAGATTGGTGCGGGTCTTGGCGCACTCGCGGGCAAAGCTTGGCGTATCGGCTTGATGGGCTTTGGTGCACGCCGTGAAAATGTGGCCTTGTGCCTTAAAGCATTAGAGGAAGTATTGGCTTAGCCATACTTGCTAATAAAAAGCCGCTCATTGAGCGGCTTTTTTATGGGGCAAATGGTTTATGGCTTAGAAAGTGTAATCGACTTTAACCCAAGCGGTACGGCCAGGCTCGTTAACTTGGAACATAGGTGAGCTACCCGGAATATCGTTGCCTGCACCTGAGCGGCTAATGTGCTCGGCATAGGTGATATCGAATAGGTTTTCTACACCGAAGCTGACTAGTAGTGCTTCATTGTGTTTCCAGCTAGCGTTGAAGGCGAGGGTGCCGAAGCCGCTGCTTTCACCTAAGTCTTGGCCTGAGATGTTACCTTCGCCAATCGCGACTCTATCTTGAGCGGCAACTAAGCGCCATAGTAGGCCTGCGGTCCACTGGTTGTACTGATAGTCTAGGGTGATACGTCCTTCAAGCGGTGGAATTTGGCCTAATGGTGTTCCCGCCGTGTCATTCTCACCATGGCTGTAGCTGACGCTGGTCTGACTTGAGAAATGTTCAGTTAACGGGATCGTTGCCGCGATCTCACCGCCATAGACGGTGGCATCGATGTTATAGGCTGTAGCCGCAGGTCCTTGGTTAACGTCAATCAAGATATAGTCGCGGATCTCACCGTAATACAGAGAGGTCGAGATGGCGACATCGGCTTCGTAGATCCAACCAATATCTAGTTGGGTAGTTTTTTCTGGTGCTAAATCGAATGCTTTTTGACTCGGGTTGTTGATGTCTGACTTCATGATCTCCCAGTAGTCAGGCATACGCTGGGCATGGCCAACGCCAGCATAGTATTGGCTGTTACCAGAGGTGAGTTCGTAGCGACCGTAACCGCTAAATAGATCGTCACTGCGCTCGCCTTTCTGACCGACCATGAGTTCAGTGTTCCAATGGTCATAGCGGGCACCGGCAAGTAACTTACCGCTTGAAAGGTTGTAGGTGGACTCTAAGAATAGGCCTGTCGCCTGATAACGCATGTTGTCTTTAAATGGCTTGTTGAGTAGGTCGTCTAAACCATTATCGACGGCAGGGTTGATACTGCGACCTTCGTGTGTGCTATCCATGTGGTCAACACCTGCTGTTAAGGTCCAGTCTGTGGCTAAGGTAAAGTCAGCCCATAGGTGACCACCATAGGTGCCGCGTCTGACGTTAGTTCCTGAGTTTATGCCTTGGTCGAATTGATCCATGATATGGTCGTTTTCGTTGGTGTAGGCTTGTAGTTCGATGTTATTTAGCCACTCACTATCAAACTCATGTTGCAGCAGGAAGGTGAGGTTTTCATTGGCGATCTCGCGGGCTTTATTGGCGCGGTCGGCGTACTCAGCTTCCCCTGATGAACTGCCATAGGCTAGCTCAAGTACGGTCTGCTCTGAGGGCGTCCAGCCCAGCGCAAAGTTATAGTTGGAGCGGTCATAGCTCGACTGCACCTTGTTACCGTCACCATCTTTATAATGATCGCTTTTTGATTGGTTAACATCCATATCGAAGTAATGCTTTTCGTCACCAGCTTTTAGTTCGACTAAGTAATCGGTGCGGCCAAAGCTACCCGCGGTCATGCTGGCGCGGCCATCCACACCTGGCTCATCGAAATTGTGGCGATCTTTTTCGAACAACACGGTACCGGCACTGCCCACAGGGCCATATTTAACGGTTTGTGGTCCTTTGATGACCGTGATGTTGTCATAGGCTTCTGGGTAGATATAGGCTGTGGGTGGATCCATGCGGCCACCGCAAGTACCGTAAACATGCTGGCCATCGTCGACAATGCTTAAACGTGAGCCACCTAGGCCACGCAGGCTTGGGTCACCACCTGCGCCGCCTTTTCGGCCGATACTGAAACCGGGGATGGTCTTAAGAAATCCTGCGCCATCATAGGCTGGCAAGGGCAGTCTTGGTTTTTTTGGATCGGTATAGGTCTTAGTTGGATCTTTCATCAGTTCGCCAGTGACAATGATGCGTTCCACTGGCTCTGATTTTTCATCTTTTTGACTGGTTTCGGCAAAAGTTGGGGCAGAGATCAGCCCCAGAGTGACCACAGGAATGGTCAATATGCTTTTTTTGTTCATCATGGTATCGCTTATCGTTATTTATTTTTAGGCTGTTTTACAGAGCTTTACGGTTGCGATAAACCAATTTGTATCAAGGTGCGACAAAGGGTCACAGGTAGGTGTGACTCGTCTCACTGTTTGTGATGGAAACGATAGTGATAACAGTTGTGGGAGCTATTGTGAGCAGCGTTGTTGAGACTGCTGTTAAGAGTGTTGTAAAGAGAGTTTGAAGGGTGAAAAAGGGGCGAAATAGTCGCCCCTGAGAAAAGAGTCGTGTTAGCTAATTAGCTGCACAATAATCATGATAATCAGCACTGGGCAGACATATTTCACATACCAAGGCCATAGCTTCCAAAATAGGCTGTCTGTATTAACGTTATCTTGTGCGGCAATAGCACTGATAAGTTGGTTGCGATTCCAGATCCAACCTAAATAGATAGCGATCCCTAACGCGATAAGGGGTTGAGCGCGCTCGGTGGTCATGGTGATCATCAGGCCAAATAGCGTCTCGAAGTTAAACACAACCAGCATCGACAAGGCTGCAATGACGCTACCCACGAGCAGGGTTGCTTTGTCACGACTCAGGTTGGTCTTTTCCACTAGGTAGCTGGTGGGCACTTCAACAATCGAGATAGCTGAGGTTAAGCCTGCAATGGTCATCAAGATGAAGAAAGTGATGGCCAACAGGTATTGGCTGATGCCGCCGATGGTATCGAATAGTGCGGGCAGTACGGTGAACACTAAGGTGTCAGAGTTTAATAGACTGCCATCTTCGGCAAAAATATGCACGCCGTTGTGCTGCGCGACATACATGGCCGGTAGCACCATAAGCGCGGCTAAAAATGCCACACTGGTATCGGTCAAGGTGACGTAGGCTGTTAGCTTGCTCAAGTCTTCCTTCTGGCTCAAATAGGCGCCGTAAACCATCATGGCTGCGGTACCAATGGTTAAAGAGAAGAAGGTTTGTCCTAAGGCACCAATCAATACATCTGCTTCGAATACCCGCGAAAAGTCAGGCACTAACAATACTTCTAGTCCCTGCATCGCTCCCGGCTGAGTCAAGATATATGCCACACCAGCCACTAAGATCACGAGTAACATCGGCATTAAACGCTTTGACCAACGCTCGATCCCCTTCTGCACGCCTTGACGGATCACCAATATCACCATGGCGATGAAAATAAGGGTGAACACAAGGTTGCGCGATAACGAGAAATCCATCAACCAAGATGCGACACCGGTTTGGCCGGTTAATTCGGCAACGGGGGCGATGGCAAAGCTGACAAACCAACCTGATAAAATACTGTAAAACGTACAGATTAAGGTTGCGGTAACGATGGAGATAAAGCCGATCGCCTTACCTATCTTCTTCGCAAGTGGTTTAGCGGCAATCTTGGCCATGGCATCGGCTGGATTTGTTTGGCCGTGGCGACCAATCATAAGCTCCGCCAGTAGCATTGGGTAACCGAGTACTAAGATCAGAAACAGGTAAACCAGCAGAAAGGCACCGCCGCCGTGAGTGGCTGCTTGAGTGGGGAATCCCCAAATATTACCGACGCCGACAGCTGAACCCGCTGCCGCCATAATAAAGCCAATTCTAGAGCTGAAGTGCCCCTGTTTTACTGTACTCATTTGAGCTCTCTTTCTGTACTGCTTTGTCAATTAAGAGCGCGCATATTAGTGCTTTAAAATGATAGGTCAACGCCTTAAACTTGCGCGCAAATATCCTTTGCTGAAGTTTTATTTGTAATTTTAAGTGTATTTTGAGTTGTTTTGTCGTTTTTGGTGTTAGTTGTGATGCTTTGTTGCGTTGGCTGGTTTTTATCAATGGCTATGCGCAATAAAATCATTTAGCGATAAAAGCCAAAAATGCGACCGAATGCACAGATTATAGACGCTATGACTTAGTTGGTAGGCACGAGCGGCATGTTATGCCGCTAAGAGTAACTTGACTGCAGAATGAAGTTTGAATCTTGCTAGATCGGCAGTGGAATACTGGTTTGGCTTTTAACTTGTTTCAGTACGAAGCTGGAACGTACACCTGCGATGTGATCGTTGGTGGTCAGCTTATCGAGAAGGAAGACCTTGAAGTGTTTCATGTCTCTGACTAGCACCTTGAGTTGGTAATCGGCGTCACTACCAGTGAGTAGGCAGCACTCCTGTACTTCATCGTAGCTGCTGACCTTATCCTCGAATGCATCCAGAATATCGGTAGCGTGTTTCTCTAACCTGACTTGGATATAGGCTGTAAGTGCAAGATCGAAATGCTCGGCGCTGAGCAGGGTGGCATAACCTGCAATATAGCCTGCCTCTTCCAATGACTTTACTCGTCTAGAACAGGGAGAGGGAGATAACCCCACTTTTTCGGCAAGCTCTTGGTTGGACAGTTTTCCATGTTGCTGCATCAATTTGAGGATATGCAGATCGATTTTGTCTAATTGCAGTTCAGCCATGCTTCTCTTTAAGATATCGGTTTCTTTGCAGGCAGAATACCGCAATTGATATCAAGCGCAAGTGAGGCGCTTAATAAACCCCACTCAGGAGTAGGGTCTAATTTATCGACTTCTCAGACTGTTTTAAGGCGAGAGATAAACTGGTTATCGATGGTAGGCCACAGTGCTTGGGTCAGGTAGATGCTGCTAAAGGCGATGCTGCCACCAATTGCTGTAGACGCCAATACATCTTGCGGCCAATGCATACCGAGCAACATGCGGCTAAAGCCCATGGTAATCGCCCAACCAAGAAGCATGAGTGGCATCATGACTTGGCCTGCCAGCAGAAGATAGAAACTTACCGCTAATGCCAAGGTAACGGCAAAGAGAGTGTGACCAGAGGGAAAGGCGTAGCCCACTTCGTGTTGCCAGTGGCGTTTGAGCTGTGGGCTTAAGCTTAAATCGGGTCTGGCGACCTCTAACTGGTTAATGGCACTGCCGATCAGCTCACGCTTATCAGCCTTGTTATGTTGGTAGAACTCTTGGGTGTTAAGCAGGTATTCCTGCTCTAACAGCATGGCGTTAGGGCGTGGCTCGGCAAAGTAAGGTTTGAGAAAGTGATTGAGGCTGAGGGTTGCAGCCATGCTGATAGAAACGGCGAGCACTAGCTGCATAAACTGTGGCTTGGTTAACCGGCGGTAGCAGAACATTAAAATAATTATTCCCGTTGCGATGCCATAAGGGGCGGTGCCTGTGCTCGTTAGCCAATATAGCGCCTGAGCCAGATTTGCGTCTAAGGCGATAGTCGGAAATAGGGTTATTGAGCCAAGGTAAATGATGGCGGGAATGGTTAGCAATAGGCACCACGCAGCAAGCAAAGCTCTTTTTGTGTGATGAGGTGGAAAGGAATATGTGTTCAAAGCAGGCCTCAAAACAGTATGTGAATAGCTACCCGTCGGTGATTAACAAACAGATGGTTTAGGCAAGGTTACCTGCCAGCGCTGGGCTATACTAGAGCACTAGCATGAAGTGTAAATTAAACTTAATTCACTCATTAATGAAAAGTAGCCAATAAAAAAGAGCACCTTTTAAGGGCTCTTTTTTATTGGACGATTTTGGTTCGCAGCAGAAAACGCTAATTAGTCAGCTGCGTTTAATTTAGCTTCTAGGGCGTCAACTTGTGCCTGTAGTGCTTCAAGCTTCTCGCGGGTCTTGATTAGAACGTGCTGCTGCACTTCGAACTCTTCACGAGATACAACGTCTAGCTTTTGTAGCTGGTTTTGCAAAATTTGCTTACTGCGTTCTTCAAATTCGCCGGCAAATTGCTTTAATCCGCCAGGAAGATTCTCGCTTAACTGCTTAGCGACTTCTTCTATTTTCTTCGGGTTAATCATGGTCAGTATCCGCTCCGTTACTTATGGCCTGATTGTACCTGAGGCAATCGATATTGCCAAAATAATCGCCGTTAAGTGCGATTGCCGATATCAGGAGATTATGTAATAAAAAAGCCTGCATAACTGCAGGCTTTTTGGTTGGGTTAAAGTTTAAGCGTGGGAAGTCGGTTGTTCAGGCGTATTTAATGCTTCATCAAACACTGGCAGTGGTTCGTGCTTTTCAGCCAGGTAGGTGTAGATAACTGGTAGTACGAACAGGGTAAACACGGTACCAATAGCTAGCCCCGATACAATCACAAGACCGATATTAAATCGAGCCACAGCACCTGCTCCTGAAGCAAAAAGTAGCGGGATCAAACCTGCGATCATCGCTGCGGTTGTCATTAGGATTGGGCGCAGACGAATGGTTGCCGCATGTTTAATCGCATCGGCCTTACTTAGAGCATTATGTAGTTGCTCCTCTTTGGCCACCTCACACATCAAGATCCCGTGCTTAGTGATAAGCCCCACCAAGGTGATGAGACCGACCTGGGTGTAGATGTTCATCGATGACAGACCGAAAACATGGGTCCAGCCCAAGGCGACCAAGGCACCGCTGATGGCCAACGGCACCGAGACTAAGATAACCAAAGGATCCTTAAGGCTCTCAAATTGGCTTGCCAACACGAGGAAGATGATCGCCAGTGCCAAACCAAAGGTAGCATAGAGCGCAGAACCTTCAGTGACATACTGACGGGCTTCGCCTAGGAAGTCATAGCTATAACCCTTAGGCAGGTCGTTATCGCCGATATTCTTCAAGAAGGCAATCGCATCACCAATGGCCACACCTGGCGCTGCAACACCACCAACGGTGATGGCGCTCATCTGGTTAAAGTGTGGCAGTGAGCGAGGCTCTGACACTATCTCGATATCGACTAGGCTAGACAAGGGAATAGAACGGCCATCGGCAGCTGTGAGGTAGTAACCTGCAAGTGCTTCAGGGTTGGCACGTAGTTTACGCTCAACCTGTGGGATCACCTCATAGGAGCGGCCATCTAAGTTGATGCGGTTAACGTAGCCATCGCTCATCATCGTTGTTAGCGTTAGACCGATATCTTGCATGGTAATGCCGTAAGAACCTGCCAAATCGCGCTTGATATGGATCTTCATTGAGCCAGAATCAAACTTTAGGTTGACCTCAGAGTAGACGAACAGTGGGCTCTGCTGCACTTTCTCGAGTACGCTGGAACCTATCTGGAATAAGCTTTCGAAAGAGCTTGAACTGGTGATAACGAACTGAATTGGCAGTCCGCTGGATGCACCAGGCAGTTCAGGCATCTGGAAGGTAGTGACTGCCATCCCTGGTACATTCTTCACCTCCTTACCAAAGAACTCCTGCATCTGTTTCTGGCTCTTATCACGCTCACTCCAAGGGACTAGCGGTGCGATACCGAAGGCTTGGTTGGCATTAGGTACACCGACGAAAGCCAGTGATGCAGCCGCTTCTGGTTGAGCGCTGATCATATCTGTCACTATTGTCATGTTAGCTTGGATATAGTCTAGGTTCGCACTCGATGGGGCGGTTCCCATCATCATCACCACGCTCTTATCTTCACTGGGGGCGAGTTCTGATGGAATAAAGCTAAACATCACGGGCAGTGAGGCAAACACGATAACGGCAAAGGCGATGACCACTGGGCGCTTGTCGAGAACGGCTGTCAGCATGCGGTTGTAGCGATTGGTTAGGTTGTTTAAGAAGTTCTCTACACCGCGCTCAAAACGGTTAGGTTCAGAGTGTGCTTTAAGAATTTTAGAGCACATCATAGGTGACAGTGTCAGCGCTACGATCCCTGAGATAAATACCGCTCCGGCTAAGGTAAGGGCAAACTCTTTAAACAAGGAGCCAGTGATCCCCCCCATCAAGGCAATAGGGGCATATACAGCAGCTAAGGTAATGGTCATCGAGATAACCGGAACCGCAATTTCTCGGGTACCGATAATCGCCGCCCTAAATGGCGTCTCACCAAGTTTGATATGTCTATCGACGTTTTCCACCACCACGATGGCATCATCCACCACTAGACCGATGGCGAGAACCATAGCTAGTAGCGTCATCAGGTTGAGGGTGAAGCCGAACATCTGCATGATGATAGCCACACCGACTAACGACAGTGGAATGGTGACAATTGGGATGATTACGGCGCGGAATGAACCTAAGAACAGGGTGATAACCACGATTACAATAAGCGCCGCTTCACCGATTGTCTTAATCACCTCGTTAATCGACTCATCGATTGCCAGCGATGAATCATACAAAATGCGAGCCTTTATCGAAACTGGCAGGTTACGTTCAATCTGAGGCATCATGGCACGAGCATCGGCAGCGACAATTAGTGGGTTCGCGGTTGGTGTCACGTCTAGACCAACGACAACGGCCTCTTTTCCATCTGCTAAGGCTCGGTATACATCATGGCTCTTTTCTAGGTTGACCGTCGCAATGTCGCCTAGGCGAACCACTAAGCCATCTTTGCTGCCAATAACCAATTTCTCTAGCTCTGCAACGGTGGCAACTTGGGTGTCTGCAGTGCCATTAAGCAGGGTAAAGGTGTTATTGGTCTGGCCAACGGCAGACTGATAGTTGTTGGCTTGCAGTACGTTCATAACATCGGTTGATGATAGGTTAAATGCCCCCATACGGGCCGGATCTAACCATATGCGCATGGCATACTTGATACCACCATAGAGGTTAACTTTAGCAACACCATCGATAGTAAATAGCTCTGGCTTAACCACTCGCTCTAAGTAATCGGTGATCTGGCTTGAGTTAATCTGATCACTATAAAAAGAGATATAGAGGGCAGATGTTTGTGAGCCTGTCGACATCTCAACGGTCGGGTCTTCTGCTTCTTTTGGCAGCTGAGAGCGTACCGAGTTCACCTTAGCCAAAATGTCGGCTAAGGCGCCGTTAGGGTCGGTATTAAGCTTCATGTAGACGCTGATTTTAGAACTACCTAGAAAGCTTTCCGATGTCATAAAGTCAACGTTATCGGCTTGCGCTAGTGCTTGCTCTAAGGGCTGAGTAATAAAGCCTTGAATTAAGTTGGAGTCGGCACCGTAGTAGCTAGTGCTTACCGTTACCACGGTATTGGTCATCTCAGGGTATTCACGCACCTGCATGCTTTTTAGGGCGTAGAAGCCGAGAAGTAATATCAGAAAACTAATGGAGGCCGCGAGTACCGGCCTACGTATGAATATATCAGTAAAGCGCATTGCCTAACCCTCCGCTTACAACTGTGGCAATGTGGCTGGAGGGGTTAATGCATCATCCTCAGTCACTTTGACTTTACTGTTGTTACTTAAGCGAACCTGACCCGAGGTGACGATAGCGTCGCCAGCACGAATGCCGCCGCTAACTAATGCATTGATATCGTCGCGTTCAAGCACTTTGACGTTCACTTGCTTAACTCGTTTAACTTGCTCACCATTTTCAGTTTTTTCTTCAATCACATAGACAGAGTCACCGTAAAGGGTAAAGCTTATTGCAGTTTGTGGTATCACCACCTGCTGGGTTAACTCTGGCAGCATAATATCGACCTTGGCGAACATACCGCTACGCAGTTTCCCATGGGAGTTTGGGATCTGAGCTTGCACCTGAATTAGACCACTTTGATAGAATACGGCGGGTTCAATTGCCGCAATTGTCCCTTCAAATGGCTCTGTAGGGTAAGCGTCAACATAGACATGTACCACTTGCCCCGTCTCTATTCGAGAAAGCTGGGTTTGTGGAATGGTAAAGCGGATCTTCATGGTGCTGATATCTTCGAGTCGGACGATATCTGTGCCCGTTTGTAAATACTCACCTAAGTTGACGTTACGAATACCAACGAGACCTGCAAATGGAGCTTTGATCTCACGGCGACCTATGGTGGCACTCAAGCTCTCAATGTCAGCCATCAAGGCTAAATACTTAGACTGGCTATTATCGAGATCTTGCTTAGAGATAGAATTTTGCTTGTAGAGTTTGCTTAGGCGCTTAAAGTCCGCTTCGGCGGCTGGAAGCTGTACCTGCTTACTCTTAAGGTTGGCTTTCTCTACTTTTGAGTCAAGTTCCACCAACATCTGGCCTGCTTCAACAGGGCTACCATTATCAAAGCGAATAGCAGAAACCACCCCTGCTAGCTCGTTTGCTATGGTCACGCCTTGATTAGGCTCGACAAATCCAATGGCGTTAATGGTTGGCTGCCACTTACTCTCTTTGACATCGATAGCTGTGACTGGTGCAACGGGCTCGGGCATATTGGCAATAGCATCGGCAATTTTTCCTTTAATAAACAGATTGAAGCCAATGACTGAGCCGAAGGCCAGCACTACAATGATGATCATCACCAGGGTCCACTTTTTCATGTCCTGATAACTCCTTTAGTTTGTCGGTGTGGTTGGAATGAGAATTGCTCGCCAGCATATATCGCAGGCAAGCGTGATATCTTTTGCGTCGTATTCTATGAGGCCGCGCCTGATTGCTCGTGCCATAGCCATAGAAGGTTCCATGGAGATGGCATACAGGGCGCGAGGGTGCAGAGGTTGAATTACGCCTTGCTCTTTACCTTCTTCGAAGAGTCGGTGTAACGGCTCAAAGAGTTGCATTTCGATAGCACGGATCTCTTCGGTATTACTCTCGGGGAGGTGTGCGTACTGCTCGTAGCTTAAATTGGTTGGAGAGCGCTGCTTGCCGTAGTCATGCATTTTCATCCAGATCCGCTTAAATCTCTGCTCGAGCGTACCTTTGTCATGATCGGCCAATATGGCGCTGGCGACTTGAGCCAGTACATCCCTTCTGAGCTCTAAGATGAGCTCATTCTTATCTTTGAAATAGCGATAAATCGTGCCCGCAGCCACGCCTGCCTCATTAGCAACTTGCTGCATAGACAAGCCTTGTATGCCGCCAGCAGCGATAATTTTTTCTGCGGCGCGAAGAATAAGATCGTGCTTATTGTGCATAATAGAATCTAAAGTGAATGAACGTTCATTCATTAGTTTAATGTTCAGCCTAGTCGTTGGCAATAGGGCGTGCTAAAAATTTCAGTGCTTTACCATTAAGCTAATGAGTTAGTTATTGATAAATATAGTCGCTAATTACTAAAGGAGAGATATTGTCGATAACTTTTCCGCTTGCTAAGGCCTTTCTGCTATCATTCCTGTTTTAATGCCTTCCTTAATACCTTGGTTATAACGTATCCATGAAGCTCAATCCCGGACAAAATGATGCCGTCCACTATGTTAGTGGTCCCTGCTTAGTTCTTGCAGGCGCAGGCAGTGGCAAGACCAGAGTGATCATTAATAAGATCGCTTATCTGGTGGAAAAATGCGGCTATAAAGCGCGCAATATTGCCGCGGTAACTTTCACCAACAAAGCGGCGCGCGAGATGAAAGAGCGCGTGTCGCAGTCTATGGGGCGTAAAGAAGCGCGAGGCTTGTGGATTTCAACATTTCACACCTTGGGGTTGGAGATCATTAAACGTGAGCATAAAGTGGTTGGCTTAAAACCTGGCTTCTCGCTGTTTGATGATCAAGATACGTTAGCGCTATTAAAAGAGCTGACTCAAGATGAGCTAGATGAAGATAAAGATCTGCTGAGATTACTGGCAACGACTATCTCAAACTGGAAGGGCGACTTAGTTATTCCAGAGCAGGCGCGCAAAATTGCCAAAGATGAGCAGCAGCAGTTATTTGCCCTCTTGTATCAGCGTTATGCCCAACATATGAAGGCATACAACGCGCTCGATTTCGATGATCTGATTTTATTGCCTACTCTGTTATTGAGACAGAACGAAGAGGTGAGAACCCGTTGGCAGACGCGGATTCAATATATGCTGGTGGACGAGTATCAAGATACTAACACTAGTCAGTATGAGATGGTTAAACTGCTGGTGGGCGAGCGTGCACGCTTTACCGTGGTAGGTGATGACGATCAGTCTATCTACTCTTGGCGCGGGGCTAAGCCACAAAACTTGGTGCTCTTGGGTAAAGACTTCCCCAAGTTGAAACTGATTAAGTTGGAGCAAAACTACCGCTCTAGCCAGCGCATCTTGCGTGCCGCTAACATTCTTATCGCTAACAACCCTCACGTTTACGATAAGACCCTGTTCAGTGAACTTGCTTACGGCGAGCCTATTCGGGTGCTGATTGCAGCTAACGAGGAGCAGGAAGCCGAGCGGGTCGTTGCAGAGATGATCCGTCACAAGTTCGTGGGCAGAACCTCTTATGGCGATTATGCAATTCTGTATCGAGGTAACCATCAGTCACGTCTACTCGAACGGGCACTGATGACTAACCGTATCCCCTATAAGCTCAGTGGTGGTACCTCCTTCTTCGGTCGCGCCGAGATCAAAGACATCATGGCTTACCTGCGCTTAGTGGTGAATCCCGATGATGATAATGCCTTCTTACGCATCGTGAACCTGCCAAAGCGCGGAATTGGTCCTGCGACTCTTGAGCGTTTGGGGAACTTTGCCAACAAGAAGCAGATCTCGATGTTTGCCGCCATCTTTGAGGCTGACCTGAATCACGAATTGCCCCCGGCAGCCATGTCGACCTTGTATCAATTTGGACGGTTCGTGGTGGAAACGGGTGACTGTGCCGAGCGCGGCGATCCTGTCGAGGCGGTTAAGCAGTTAATTAGAAAGATTAACTACGAAGACTACCTCTATGAGACCAGTACCAGCGCAAAAGCCGCCGAGATGCGGATGAAGAATATTTCTGAACTGTATCGCTGGGTCACCGAGATGCTAGAAGGTGATGAGTTAGACGAGGGCATGACCCTGCCTGAGGTGGTAAACCGTCTTACACTGCGGGACATGATGGAGCGTAATAGTGAAGATGAGGGTGGCGATCAGGTGCAACTCATGACCTTGCATGCTTCTAAGGGACTGGAGTTCCCCTATGTGTTTATGGTTGGTGCTGAGGAGCGGATCTTACCGCACCAAAGCAGTATCGATGAAGATAATGTCGAAGAGGAGCGTCGCCTAGCGTATGTGGGGATCACTCGGGCGCAAAAAGAGTTGTGGTTTATTATCTGCAGGGAACGACGTCAGTTTGGTGAGACCATACGTTGTGAGCCGAGCCGCTTCTTAATGGAGTTGCCTCAAGATGACCTGATCTGGGAGAACCGTAAACCGGTGCAAACCGTAGAGCAGCGTCAGCAATCGGGCAGGGCCAATATCGCCAACTTAAGAGATATGTTTAAGAATAAGTAGTCCTAGAACGACTGCGACTGAGCTAGATTAAACTTTAAGTGTGTGCCTCTTGATGCTAGGCACACACTCTGTCTTTTTCCTGCTCTAGCTCGATCACATTTCCTAGTGCGCTACCCTGGCCATTAGTAAACCCGATCTCCTGCAGTGTTTCGCATTGTTTACTATCGCTGATCCCAGCTGCAAAGACTTCTAAGCCAAGGGCTTGAGCCGCTTTAAAGTAGGCCTTTACCAGCTTAACGTGCTGCTTGCTTTCTAGGTGAGCGACATAGCTTGGATCGAGCTTTAGGGTCTGAATTGGCAGGAAGATCAAACTGCTGATAGCGCTATAGGCACTGCCATAGGCTTCAATGCCTAATTTTACATCGAGCTTATTGAGGCTATCGAAAGCGCTAATATGATTATCGGTATTCTGTACGAATTGCTTCTCATTAAAAAACAGGGTCAGCTTACTGATGTTGAAACGACACTGCTTAATTCTGTTTTTAAGGGCTCTTAATGCATGCTTATGATTTAAGTGTTGGCTCGAGATTGGTACTTGTAGCTGAAATTGATTGCCGTATTGCTGCTGCATGCTGTGAAAGCTCTGGTTGACCTGTTCTAACAAGTAGTTGTCCAGCTCAATGACCATATGGCAGTGCTCGGCTATATTATTTAGCTGTGCCTGTTTAAGCTTA
The DNA here is from genome assembly GCF_022398325.1 of Shewanella sp. Isolate13. GTDB lineage: Bacteria > Pseudomonadota > Gammaproteobacteria > Enterobacterales > Shewanellaceae > Shewanella. The sequence continues at coordinate 17,896 of NZ_JAKEVD010000014.1, read as the reverse complement.
CCTAAACTTGGGTGATGCCAGAATAACCTTGGCTCAAAGGCAATGATCTGTTCGGAGTCGAGTGCCATGATTGGCAAATAACTGAGTTGCAGCTCATTCTTAATGAGTGCGTTCTTCAGCTCATTTTCAAGCTTGAGATTTTTGACTTGTTGCTGATTTACGCCGTGATTGAATATGGCATAGCAGCCTTTACCCTGTGATTTTGCTTGGTACATGGCGGTATCGGCATCACGCAGTATTGACTCGCTAGTATCTGAGCGGCTTTGGCCGCTCATCGCAAGGCCAATGCTGGCACTGGACTTAAACTGCTGGTTGGCAAGTTGGTAAGGCTTAGATAGCTCGGCAAGTACCCTTTCCGCGATATCTTCGGCATCCTGTTGACCACTGATACTGTCGAGGAGGATGACAAATTCGTCACCGCCAAGGCGGGCAAGCATATCATTGTTGCGGATGCACTGTTTGAGGCGCTTTGCGGTTTCAATTAAGAAGCGATCGCCTTCTAAATGCCCTAAGGTGTCGTTCAGAAGTTTAAATCTATCCATATCGATAAACAGGACCGCGAATCTTTCAAGACTATGGCGGCGGATATGTTTTATCGCTTGGGTTAAGCGTTCCATAAACATCGAGCGGTTGGGAAGTCCGGTTAGATTGTCATGTTTAGCATCATGGACCAATTGGCGCTCGATACGCTTACGCTGGTTAATCTCTTTCTCAAGATCTTGATTGACACTTGCCAGTGCTTTCGTTCGCTCGTTGACTTTCTCTTCTAACAGCTCGTTGCTTAGCTTCAATGACTCTTCTGATTGTTTCTTTTCAATTGCCGTGGCGATGTGTTGCGAGACGAAAGTCAGTAGCTCTAAGTCTTTCTCTTGATAGTTTTGGATATGGCTATAGCTGTATATTGTCAGGGCTCCACAGATTTGACCGTGAATAAATAATGGAACCCCTATCCATTGGTTGATCTCTTGGGTGTCATTGAGTTCAGGGGCTTCGTAATAGAGATCGCCGGATTCAATGAGCCTCTTAATATCACAACGGTTGAGCAGCTTAGGTTTATTGTTCAGTAGAATATATTCTGTTAACCCATCACTTAAAGCCCTAGGTTTAGGCGAGGGGAGATCGTACTGAGAAACGAAATAGGGAAAGGTAAGTGCATCTCGCGTTTCATTAAGCAATGAGATAAAGCAGTTATTGACTGGCAGTAGGTGGCTAATGACGCGGTGGATTTCGCTGTAGAACTCTTGGTTATCGATATTTGAGTTTGCTAAGTCTGCAATCTCAAATAGTGATTTCTGTAGACGCTCGGCACGACGCCTCTCGTACACCTCTTGCTTAAGCTTGTTATAAGCGATACTTAATTCTTTCGTGCGGGTGTTGATCGCTTGCTCTAGCTGCTCTTGATTCTGTAGTCGTTGAATCACGCCTGAAATATGGTGACTAATGAAGTTCATTAGCTCAATTTCTATCTCGTCATAAACTGTGTCACTGTCGTAGCTTTGAAAAACTAATACACCTATGGTGCTATCGACACTTTTAATCGGAGTTCCCACCCATTGATGGCAATGACTTCCTCTTGGGGTGATGGCATTTGCTTGCAGGAGCCGGTGGTACGTTTCGTCATCGCAGATGAGTGTTTGCTCGGTTTTGAGTACATAGCCTGTTAAGCCACTGAATAAGGTGTCTGAAAGATCTTCATCGGGATAGAACTCCTGCGGATGTACATCTTTTTCATCTTGAAAGAAGGGGACTTCAATTCTGCCTGTATTGGCGTTGAGTGTCGCGATGAAAAAATTATCGGCAGGGATCAGCCTATTGATCGTTCTATGCAGTGATGAGTAGAACTCTGCTGGTGTCGTTACACTCGAGGCTGAGTTAGAGATCTCTAGCAGGGCATTTTGAGTGATCTCGGCACGCTTGTATTTCAGCGCCAGGGCTTTTAGACGAGTAATCCGTTTATTTAATCTCAATGTCTTTTTTGACTGAGATGTTTCTTCCCTAAACATGTCGTTCCGCCAATCGCAATTTTTAATCTGATTAGGATTTGAGCTAATACGTATTGATAACATGAAAAAGGGCTCTATCCAAGTCATTATTTTGACGCTCTGTGGTAAAAAACCGTACAAATCACTCAAATCTTGAGCGAACGAACGTAAAATCCATAAAAAAAGCAAAACAGGTGTAGACGGCAGGGCATTTTGAACCTACTATATGCCCCGCTAACAAGGCAAGGCACCCATAGCTCAGCTGGATAGAGCGCACCCCTCCGGAGGGTGAGGCCGAGGGTTCGAATCCTTCTGGGTGCACCAGAATGGAAACGGCGGTTTTGTTAGTAGGAAATATCAGTGGTGATTGTAGCTCAGTTGGTAGAGCCCCGGATTGTGATTCCGGTTGTCGTGGGTTCAAGTCCCATCAGTCACCCCATTTTCCTAACAGAGATTGAGTCTCTTTAAACCTCAACGTTCGGTGATTAGCGCAGCCCGGTAGCGCATCTGGTTTGGGACCAGAGGGTCAGAGGTTCGAATCCTCTATCACCGACCATATTTATAAATAGCGAGTTTACTCGATATTTAGCAAGTTAAGTAAGATAAAAGATTTTCGGTGATTAGCGCAGCCCGGTAGCGCATCTGGTTTGGGACCAGAGGGTCAGAGGTTCGAATCCTCTATCACCGACCACTTTTACATGAAGCCTCTCGAGAAATCGAGAGGCTTTTTTGTATCTGAAATATATAGTCATGGATTCGAATCCTCTCTTTTTATGAAACCATGGCCGACTACTTTTCGAAAAGCCTCTTGAGAAATCAAGAGGCTTTTTTCGTTTTTACAACTTGATAAAGAGTTCGAATCCTCACTCTTTCGTTCATGCGACCACTTTTACATGAAGCCTCTCGAGAAATCGAGAGGCTTTTTTGTATCTGAAATATATAGTCATGGATTCGAATCCTTTCTTTTTATGAAACCATGGCCGACTACTTTTCGAAAAGCCCCTTGAGAAATCAAGGGGCTTTTTTCGTTTTATAGTGTGAAAAAGAGTTCTAATCCTCACTCTTTCGTTCATGCGACCACTTTTACATGAAGCCTCTCGAGAAATTGGGAGGCTTTTTTGTTTTTAAAAGGCCAAGAGTGGTACTAGCTCCTAGGACGCTTCGCTGCGAGGGCGGGCTAAAGCCCTGCTAGGAAGAGTAGAAGCAAAATAACACTACCTTTGTCGTTTCTTCGCTTTCCATCTGAGCTTTTTTCGTCTTTGCTCTTTCTAGAACCTGCTTTTTCTAGCACCTAGGTCCTTCTTTGCTTTTCCGTCTTAGCTTTTCCTATCCCTTACATCTAGAGGCTAAAAATAACAAAGGCCTCCTGAGAGACCTTTATCTATTCTAGCTTTAACTTTCGATGCTATTCGACTGCGATAGGCGGAGAGATAAAGCCCATATAGGCGTTAGTCTTTAGTAGCGCGAAACGTTTTAGCTGTGCCTCTTCCTCAACACCTGTGGCGATGACTTCGATATCTAAGCCCTTAGCAACATTTATGAGTGCTCGGCATAACTCGCTGCTGTGAGCATTATCGTCGTAATAAGCAAAGGATTGATCTAACTTAACATAGCTAGGGCGTATGTTTTGCAGATAAGTCATCGAGCCGAACTGGCGTCCGAAGTGATCGATACCGAAGTGGGCACCATTATCTCGAATAATGGCACAAAGCGCCTGACAGGCTTCTGGATCGCTGTAAACGGCGGCCTCGGGGATATCGAAACAGAAGCGTTCCCGTAGCGTCGAAGTTCGCAGGAATTTGTCGAGCCATTGGTGAAACTCTCTATCGCTAATGCTCTGGAAGGTTAAATTAGCTGCTACTGGCTCAAAGTTTCTATCTAATAGTTTTTTACTGTGGATAGTCTTAATTAAGCATCTATCTAATAGGCTGCCCAACGAGAGTAGTTCAACATAGGGCATAAATTGTCCTGCGTGTACCATCTTGCCGTTTATCTCTAACTGGCAATATAGCTCTCGCTGTAAAATGGACTCAGTTTGGTTAAGCAAAATGGGCTGCCATTTAAACTTAAATTTACCGTCGGTAATCGCATTACTTAAATGTTCTCGCCACTGTTCTCGGGTAAATAATTGTTTTTCGCTTGTCTCAAACCAGTGGAAAACTTTATTCTCCTGCAGTGATTTTTGTAGTGCGTTATCCGCCTGCGCTAGGATGTCTGTAACTGTCATTTGACCCGTTCGCTCGGCAATACCAATAGCGAAGTGCTCGTTTGGTTTACAGCCTGCTTTAGAGATCTCTTGGTTAATGGTACGAATGAGAGTTTGCAGGTATTTACTGGTCAGTTCATGCTCGGAGCTGGTAATGAGAAAGGCAAATTCATAGGCCGCTATTCGTGTGATCACCGAGGTGGCCACACCGTCTAAGTGTTGCTTCATTTTATCTGATAATAGCTTGATGGTTTCGTCGCGAACCTGGTAGCCGTATTTACTGTGTACCTCTTCTAACCAGTCAAACTTTGCCATCATAAGTGCGCCGCTCTTGGGCTCGCTTAGCCAGCTGTTCAAACGGCCCATCATGTATTGACGGTTAGGGAGGCCTGAGACCTGATCGACAAGGTTTTTCTTTCTCAGTTCTCCAACTTCTTCATCGAGTGAGTTAAAGATCTGTTTGAGTTGATCTGACATGCTGTTAAATGCCTGTACTACAGACTTAAGTTCGACAGTTTTAGGTACTTGCATGTCGGGGCCAAACTTACGGTTAGCTATCTCTTTAGCGTGTTCGGCGATATCGTGTAATGGCTTTAAAATCCAAGTTAAACCTACACGGGCAGAGATTATCGCAATTAAAAACAGGATTGAAAAAACGATGATGGCGTTGGTCATTGTGCGCCAAAGCTCGTGATAACCGAAACCTGGATGGGCGGTGATCTCTAAGCGAGCAAGCTGGATCCAACCAGAGGTGATGGTGCTCTCTCGCTTAATCGTTTTGAATAGGCCTAGGTCGATAAACCACTGGGGAACCCCCTCAATTGTCACTGGATTTTCCCATACCTGCTGCTTGCCATCGACCAGCCAAGTAAGTTTTACCTGCTGATAGTAGCCGCCCTCGAAAATCACATTGATCAGGGTTTCTGCACCGACAATGTCGCCAGCTTCTAGATCGGGCACCAACATAATACCGAGTGAGTGGCTAGTATTATTGAGATCGGATTCCATTTGCTTGGTTAGGAAGCTTTGAGTTTCGCTAAACTGCACATAGCCTAAACTCGCAACAACCAACAAAAACAACACAAACAGTAATGTGTATATCTGTCGAAACAGTGTCATCTTTTAACTACTCCAGTTTTATCTTGGGCTGATTAAGGCGCTCGACACCCAAGCGATGTTTCAAGTCATTCCATTTAGCAAGCTTTGACGAGGAACCTGCTAGAACACCTCGTCCTTTCTCTTTGTTTAGCCACAGTTGTCGACCATTAAAGCTGTAGACAGGTAATAGATCTTTTCTCTGTGTTGCTGGCTTAATTTGTTTATCAAGGTTGTCTAAAACAAGAGGAATAGAGGAGGGCGTTTCATAGTAGGCGAGTACCATGTGATATTGATTTACGCTGGTTGCTTTAACCATGGTTATGCGTAATTTATCTTCAGAAACACCGAGCTGAAGCAGGGTAAAGTATTTGGCGATTGAGAAATCCTCACAGTCGCCACCACTGACCCCGATAAACTCCATGGGCGTTGCCCAATAATTCTTATTTCCCCAAAGCTTTATATCATCGACAAAATGAAAGAGGTTAAAAAAGTTATTAACCATCAATATCTTATCTTTATCTTGTAAATCCTTGGCTTCATCCAACATCTTAAACCAAGCTCTAATCCTTTTACCCGCGCGTTCGCCATAGTGCGATTCGATAGTTTGGGTTATATGGACCGAGTCTAACTTTTGAACAGGAGCTGCATAGAGACAAGAGACGGACAGCGCTAACACCGTCAATTTTAATTGGCAGACTTTTGTTATTTTCTTTAATTGATAAAGCCTGCCAAACATACTGCTCCGGTACTTCTATTACTTAACTTCTTCGTCTACCGTGTAGATGTGCCACTTCATATCCGCAGTAGTGTCATCACCTGTTAACTCGGCAATTACTCGGCGGTTAACTTTATGTGCCGCCGCAGTATGTGTCGGATCGATAGGACGATCGAAGCTATAACCTACTGCACTGAGCCTATTGGAATCAATACCAAAGCGCTCGGCAAGTAAAGAACTGACGGCATTGGCTCGGTTTTGCGATAAAACTTGGTTATGCTCATGACTCCCTGTTTTACTACAATGCCCCTCAATAACCGCTTGGGTGTTAGGGAAATCGCGCATAAAGGTTGCGATCACTTCGACCTGTGGGTAATACATAGGGTCTATATAGTAAGAGTCATTTGCGAACAGGATTTTCAGTTCCTGACGTTCATTGATGGGCTTAATCTTACCGCAACCATAGTTGTCGATCGTTGCACCTAAGGCTGTTTCTGTACAACGTTCTCTGGCAACGATTACGCCGTCACGATCGATATCGTTCAGGTCATGAACTTGTACCGTTGGCTCATCCATGGTGGCGATATCGCGCATAGAGCAGCCACTTAAAATCGCTAGACTCAATATAGCTATAATGATTTTCATTGTGGAACTCCTCCCTCGTAATCTCTCTCTCCGCTCCAGACATCCGGTCTAGTGACACGCAATGACTCAAGTAGTTGTCCTGTTGCATTCAATACACGATATTGAGCGATAATCTCATCATATTCAGATTCTAAGTAATCCTTTCTCGCTTCAAATAGCTCGTTTTCAGTGTCTAGCAGATCCAACAGAGTCCGCTGGCCTAAGTTGAACTGTTGGCTATAAGCAACTTGGGTATCTTTTGCAGCAATAACATGGTCACGAATATACATTTTCTGCGGTGTCAGAAGCTCATAAGCATTCCAAGCTAAGTTGACACCTTCAACTACCTGTCTGTGGGCGCGTTGGCGGATCTCTTTAGCTTCGCCGACTTTATACGCGGCTTCTTTTTCACGAGCGAGATCGCGACCACCTGCGAAGAGGTTGTACTTTAAACGCACCATAGCAACGAGGTCGTTGTTATGTCCGCCAACGCTATTGCTTGGCAAGATTGAGTAGCCGTCTTCACCATCGAGATTATTATTCCAGTTACCATCTAGCTCTAGAGTGATCTTAGGGTAGTAGTTTGACTGGGCGGAGTCCTTTTCATTCTCCGCGGCATAGATATCACTCGCTGCAGATTTTAGAATTGGATGATTATCTTGAGCCATCATAATACTGGCGTTGAGATCGGCAGGCAGCATATCGGCATCAGGTACGGGCACTATCATGTCTTCTGGCTGCTGCTCAACGATGCGAACAAACTGCGATTTAGCATCGTAAAAGTTATTGCGTGCAGAAATCACATTGGCGTTTGCACGTGCTAGGCGACCTGTGATTTGAGATAGGTCTGCTGTTGAACCAAGGCCTGAGTCAGTACGCTGCTTAATTTGTTCGTAGATATCTTTATGACTTTGCAGATTTTTCTCTGCTAAGGTGAGGACCTGCTCACTGCGGATATAGTTGATATATACCTTAGATACCTCGAGTGCCATATCTTCGGCTGCGGCGAACAGTGCCCACTGTTCGGCGCTGGCCTCGAAGCTATATCTATCGACTTCGCTACTCGTGTAGAAACCATCAAATAGCATCTGCTTGATACTAAAACCAGCTTCACCACGCTCTAGCTCAATGACACCATCACTATCGACATCGCCTTGTCCGGCGCGCCTGCGAGTTGATGGGCTGTTGGTTTGCTCCCAACCATAACCTGCATTGATATCAACCGTTGGCATGTAACCAGCAACAGCCTGATTTACTTGCTCTTCACGCGCTTTAAAACGGTTAAATGCAATTCGGATCTCGGGATTTGTGTCCAGTGTGTGTGCCACAGCCTGCTCTAGCGTTTGGCTAGATGCTGTTACTGGTATCATCAGCGCGCTAACGGCAAGTGCTAATGCACTGCGTTTTAGCTGCCGTACTGTGCTGCTATCCATGTATAACCCCTCCTGGTTGTTTTTTAATACCGGGCTTAACGCTCCCTCAGCGCCGTGTCTTTAGCCCGTAATATCGGATTAAGTATGTACTCTAAAACGGATCTTTGCCCTGTAATCACATCGACCGAAGTTAACATTCCCGGGATGATAGGCATTTTAGTTCCATCGTCTTTTGTTAAGCTGGAAAACTCAGTTCTCACTTTTACTATGTAGAAGCTGTTACCCTCTTCATCTTGGGTGGTATCGGCACTAATATGCTCAACCACGCCATTTAGGCCACCATAGCGGGTAAAGTCGTAAGCGGTGACTTTGACTATTGCAGGCAGGCCTGGATGCAAGAAAGCGATATCTTTTGGGGTAATCTTAGTTTCAATTAAAAGTTTGTCTTCTGATGGTACTATTTCAATAATGTCTACACCTGGCTGAACAACGCCACCTAGCGTATTAATATGGACGGTTTTTATCGTCCCATTCACCGGTGAGACGATTTCAGCCTTGCTAACCTTATCCTGTGCACCGACTTGCGCTTCATTCATGCGAGATAGTTTTGTTTGCATTTCATTAAGTTGGGCACGGCTATCAGCAGCATAAATAAGCACTGACTCACGGCGCTTGAGAATAGCTTCATCCATGGTGGATTTAACTTTTGGTCTGAGCAGGCGAAGCGACGCTAACTCGCCCTGAATATCGTTAACGACTCGCTGTAGCTTGAGTAGCTCTACCTCGGGTACGATGCCTTTTTCTGCCAATGGTCGAGTGAGCTCAAGTTCTCGAGAGACTAGCTGAAAGCTAGTCGTTAGCGTCTTAATCTTGGAAGCTAATTCTTGGATCTCTTGATTACGCTGCTGAATCTGCCTCGCTTGGATCTCGAGTTGGTTACTTAAGTTATCTAATCGGCCGGCATATTCTTCACGTTGTCTTTTCGTTAGCTCTGGCTCGTTTTGTTCAAGCTCAGACGGAAACACCATAGGTTGAGGTGATATCTTGACCTGTTCGCGCCAATCATTGGTGATATTTGAGATTGTGATACTGTTAAGTTCAGCCTGTAAGCGAACCACATTAGCGACTAGGCTATTTACTTCCTGCTCTTGTTGGGCGAAATCTGACTGAAAGCGTGTGGCATCGATACGAGCAAGGGGCTGACCTTTAGTGACGATTAAGCCTTCTTGGACGTACATCTCTTGTAAAATACCACCGTCTAGGCTTTGAATAACCTGTACTTGAGAGGAGGGAATTACCTTACCCATGCCTGTGGTAACTTGATCGAGTTCGGCAAAGTAGGCCCAAATAAGAAAGGTTATTGCTAAGGCCGCTAGCGCCCAAATGATTAATCGATGGCTTGCGGGGGCATCCGTCATCATCGCACCGTAGACGTCATCAACCATTTCTAAATCATGTGTGGTTAAGTGCTTACTCATCTCTTTGCCGCTCCCGCTAATAACCCCTCATTTAGCTTCTTGAGGACTTCTGCTTTCGGACCATCGGCTACAATATGGCCGCGATCAAGGACAATGATACGGTCGACAAGATTGAGTAGATGCATCTTATGGGTGATAAGCAATAAGGTTCTGTCTTTGCTTACATTATGCATAGCGTGAATAAACTGCTTTTCTGCCCGGGCATCGAGACTGGCAGTGGGCTCATCCATTAACAGTACTGGCGGGTCATTCAATGTGGCACGGGCGAGGGCGATGGTTTGGCGCTGGCCACGAGAAAGCTCGCGTCCACCTTCACCGACTTGCTGATCTAACCCCTCGGCCTCTAAATTGGTAAACAAATTCACACCAGATAGCTGTACCGCACGGATCAATTGATGCTCGGTGACTTGGCGGGTGCCAAATAAGATATTGTCGCGAATGGTGCCGTGAAACAGGGTGATATCTTGCGGTAGATAACCGAAGTTTCGTCTTAAATCACTTGGGTGGATCTGAGCCGAGTCGATACCATCATAGGTTAAACTGCCCTTGGTGGGCTGAAACAAGCCGACCAACAACTTGGCTAGAGTACTCTTACCGGAGCCGTTACGGCCAATAATCGCTACACGTTCTCCTGGAGCTATGTTCAGCGACAGAGGATGCAGCACTGGGCGCTCAGAACCGGGATAGCTAAAACCGATATGATGGGCGGTGATCTGGCCTAGCAATCGTTGACGACTAACGAGATGGCCTTTGTTTTCAAACTCATCTTCTTGAGTCATTAGCTCGTCTAACTGACGCAGTGCGCTGGCGGTTTGATTACCACGAGTCATCAATCCTGCTAGCTGTGCCATAGGAGATATTGCACGGCTAGAAAGGATTACCGCAGCGATAATCCCCCCCATGGAGATCTCGTTTTCAGATACGCGGTATACCCCTAAAATCACCACAAAAATAACCGAGACCTGCACCACGAATGTGGCCATATTGGTCACTGAAGTAGTGATCTTTTTGCATTTCAGCTGCCAGTTGGCTGTATGGCCAATCATCTGCTGCCAGCTCTTTTGAACCACTCCCTCTGCGCCACTGGACTTGATGGATTCAATGGAGGCCAGCGACTCAATCAGGTGACCATGTTTTAGGCCAGAAAACTTATTACTCTCGTCAATCGCAGCCTTGAGTTTTGGCTGCATAATCAAGGTGTAGCCGATAATAATGATGCTACCTAAAAGCGGAATGACTGCGAGATCTCCCGCAACGATATAGATAATCATCAGGAAGAAGAGGGCAAAGGGCAGGTCCACCAAAGTGGTTATGGTTGCCGACGTGAGAATATCGCGAATACTGTCAAATTCACCGAGTTGCTTGGCCATGCCGCCTACACTGGGTGAGCGCTTCTCTAGTGGAATACCTATGGCTTTAGCAAATAATCGCGAAGAGACTATGATGTCGACTTTCTTGCCAGCCACATCGATAAGGTAACTTCGAAGCTGACGCATAATTAGGTCGAATATATAGGCGATACCTGCACCTATGGCGAGCACCCATAGTGAATCGAATGCCAGATTCGGTACGACTTTGTCATACACGTTCATAATAAACAGCGGTGACACTAGTGCAAATAGGTTCACCAGTACCGAGGCAATAAGGGCATCGCGATAAATAGGGGCGGAGTCTTTAATGGTTTGCAGTAACCAATGGGCTTTATTCTCGTGAAGATGAACATCTAAGCCCATATCTCCGCGATACTCTTGTTTCACTAAAAACAGATAGCCAACATAGAGTGCTTCAAGCTCTTCAATCGATAGTGTTTCTTCACCACCAGTTTCAGGTAGTTGAATAACGGCTTTATCTTGCTCAATATCGAACTCTCTTAGTAGGCAGGCCTTTTTATCTTTTAAGAGTAAAATACACGGTAGCAAGATAGGTGATATTTCGTTTAATCCCTTACGGGACAACTTAGCCGCCAGCCCTGCACGACTAGCAGCTTGAGGTAGCAGTTCCGGAGTTAATACATGTCCCTGCATAGGCAAGCCTGCCGCCAGCGAGTCGCTAGAGCATGGGCTACCGAAATATTCGGTGAGTAACACTAAACTGTCTAGCAGCGGATCGACCATCACCCTTTGAGAGGCTGAAATTGTCCATTGCTCAGTCTTCTTAGAATCTGAAGCAGACACCTTGGAAGCTTATCCTTAAGATTTTATTATTATTTATTCAGTATCGATCATAGTGACCCGTTTTTCCACAGGTCACTATGTTGCTTCTTTATTTATGGCAGCATCGCAAAGGCATTTGGACTCAATTGATCATCCAGTGGATCTGGGCTATTTACCGACTGAGTCACAGGCTCTCCTGTTGACGTACTGACGATAAGTGGCCCTTCTCCGTTGTTGCCCAATAGACCGGAAATAATGTCGGCCTCATTACTACCGAATTGACCAATTAAATCGACGCCATCCAATACGATATGTTGATCAAAACTGCCATTGCCATCGGTATCAATATTGATGCTGGTAGAACCATTCTCATCAGTAAAGCTCAGATGTTGAGCGAGCTCACTGACAGTATCACCTTGCAAGATATCGCTTAAATCTAGCTTATCTTCAGCTAAGTTAAAGTCGGTAATATGGTCAGTGGTATCGGTGCCATCAACAGAATCGGTAGTCCATTTAAAGGTATCGGATCCTAGGCCACCAATCATGGTGTCGTTATCAAGACCACCTATTAAGGTATCATCACCGCCTTGGCCGAATAGGATGTCGTTACCTTCACCGCCTTCTAACGTATCGGCGCCGTCTTCGGCATTATTTGTGCCAAATAGGTGCGTATTATTAGATATGAAATCATGTATATCTTGTACCGTAACGTCAGTTGCTTGTTGGCTGGTTTCTTGTGCAACGAAGGCTTGTAGCGCGCTATAGCCTTGGCCATCGATACCATCAAATGAAACCAAGTCGCCAAAGATGATATCGTTGCCTTCGCCAGCATTAACCGCGTCATCACCTTGAATAAGCTGTTGCTCTGAACCTAAGATGACACTGGCCAAATTACCTACGCTAATTTTTGCCTTAACGACACCATCGGTGTCATAAGGGAGGATATCATCCGCATCGATGCTGGTTTTTATTCCCACAGCTTCGACGTCAGAGAGACCGGCCAACAGATCAAATGCGGCTTCAGGGTCGCCCCCTTCATTGTGTTCGCCATCGGTGATGAAATACGTGAGGTTATTGCCAGCATTATTAGTCACTAAGCTGCTATTAAACCAATCCACTGCTGCATCGAATGCATCAATATAATCAGTTTGACCACCGCTGGTTATTGCATTCCAGGCATCATCGTCACCTTTTATTAGTGCTTCAATATCTAGGTCTTGAATATTGACAGAAATACTTGTGGTTGCTGATGTACTAAAGTCAATGACAGCGATATTAACGGTGCCAGAGTGTGCACCGGAGGTAGCAGCTTGTAGTGACTTAAAGACTTCAATTAATTGGCTCTTTGCCGTGTTAACTGCATTCCCACCCATGCTGCCTGATGAATCGAGGATAAAGGCGAAATTATAGTTCTCACCTTGAACGATCTGAATACCAGTGGTGTCACTGACAATAACATCATGATCGTCAGTGCCTCGAAGGGTGTTATCGCCATCTGTTCCGCCGACGAAACCATAGTCTCGGGTCGGTGTGACATCGAAATAGACTGTCGCTGTATCGGTTAAACCGTCTTCATCTTGTACAGTATATTCGTAGCTTGCAGAACCGCTATAGCCTGTGTCAGGAGTGAATACCACATTACCGTCTGCATCTAGCTCTACGGTACCATTTTGAGCATTGCCAACGCTGATGATTGACAGTACGTCACCATCAGGATCGGTATCATTTGCAAGAATAGAATCAGCACTGAAGGTGAATGGGGTATCTTCAAGAACGACCACACCGTTAGCAATGATCTGATCGCCTAGTGGGGTGTAATCGCCAATTTGTTGATTGTTTTCATCGAACACCCCTAGCTCAATATTAAGCTGGTACGCCCCGCCTTGATCCCAATAGATAACTTCAATTGAGTGAGCGCCAGGGTCGGTAATATCAAAATAGATATGTCCATCATCACCGGGAACGCGGGTGCTTGAAGACTGATTTCGAGATACTTCAGCGACAACGACGCCATCGATAAGTACTGAATAACCATCATCGGCAGTGACTTTTAAGCCATAGGTTCCTGCATCCAATTGTACTGAGCCTTGCATATGCAAGATAGCGTCAGAGCTATTTTCAGGATCATTACTCAAACTTGCAGCATCATCACCTAAGAAGTTTTGTAGGCTCTTACCTGTTCCTAAGTTGCCGTTGCCCAAAGCGTAATTGAGAGTGGTCGCAATGAATGTTGCATCGGCTTGATTACTATTAATGAAGTCTCTCACTTGTGAAACTGAAGATAGGTTTCCGCCATCAGTATCGTCGTTGTAGCTGTAGTAATGGCTGTTTAATCCAACACCAAAATAGTCGTCGGTCGCTAATGGGGCTGAATTATTGTCTGCAACACTTACTGTCACGCTCGAAGTCGCATTGCTTCCAGATGCATCTGCTGCAATGACCTCAATCCCTGTAATCAACAGATTATCGACATCAATATTATGAGGCATTTTACCAAGTAACTCGGCATCAAGAACAGCGGCGCCTTGCTCTCCGGCTGCAATAGCATTCCAATCTAGCGTTAGCTTTAGTAGATCGCCCCGGCCATTCATTGAGCCAATTAATTTACCGTCTTCGATACGCCAGCTCATAGGTTGGCGAATGCCTTCTACTTCAATGTTGCTCGTATCGCCAAAGCTAAAGCTGTTGATCTCTGAATCACCCGCTTTAAACAATAACGTTTCAGTGTCATTGTCAGCGGCATCAGACAGTAGGGTCGCTTCGTCTAAACTTGCAAACCCATACGGTGTTAAAGCAGTCAGTGCAGATGGTGCATTTAGAGTGACACTAAAATCATTATCGCTATCAACATCGCCATCACCATCAATGATATCGACAGTGAAATCCAGTGTTGTACCTGATGTGTTAGTTGTAACAACCTCAGTATGTACGGACTTTAAGACAAAATCATTGCCATCAGCGGATTTTGAAAGTGTCAGTTGACTCACTTCTACTATCCCTAACTCAGATAGCTTACTTGCCAAGTCTGCACTCTTACAATCGAAGCTCGTGGTTATGTTACTTCCATCGGCAGCCTTTCCAGTTACGGAAAATGTCGCTACGCCATCATAAATAGAGGTGCCGTTGCCACCCAAAACGATGCTTAAATCACTCTCTACCGGCTGTTGGAATGATAAAATAAGCTTATCACCGTCACCAATATCTTGTCCTGCGCCATCGCCGCCCTTTGAGCCCACACCCACACCGTTGTTACTATTATTGACGGTAGCGGTCACACCATTAGATGTTGCAGTTACACTGCATAAAATCCCTGTAGGTGTCTCTGAAGCGTATTCCACTTCGCCTGTTAGGTAGATATATAGATTGCCATCGTTACCACCAGGAATATCTGTGAGATTTGCATTTGTAGAAACCACTTCAGTGATAGGCTGCTCAAGATTGAGAACATACTCCCCTGAGTTCGGGTCAACGGACAGGGTAAACACCACTGATTGCTCAGCCCCCTCATCGCCATACACGGCAGAGATGCTGCTGGTATAGGCAATCATCACATCAGGATTCGCTGGGTCGATAAAGTAATAGATGGTCTCACCGCCAGTGGTGAGTCCTGAGTCGGCGAAATAGAGTTCGCTACCAACCTCATCACTCCAGCCTGTGATATTACCGGTTAGATCCGCTGAATAATTGTTGTCTGCACCTTTAACCGTCAGGGTGCCAGTGTAACCATCTATATTGGCAACATTATCTGCAATAAGGTTATTAACTTGTGCTTCTGGCGCATCATCTTCGATAATAACGTTGAAGCTACCATCAGTTGTCCCACCATTGCCATCATCGACAGAGATGCCGAAATCTAAAGACAGGTTGTCTTCCGATGTTGGATCTAAATGATCGACAGGGGCAAGCAGTGTCACATCATAGCTCCATTCACCAGTTCCATTACCTTCAGGAGCAGTGAGTTTTACTGTCATCACTTCTTGATAGGAGTCAGTACCAGCAACACCAATAGAACCTGTTAAGGTTCCAGTGTCGGCATCCCAAGACCAGTTAATAATCTCTCCCCCTGAGGTCATAGCCGTTGCTGGCCCGGAGAGCGAAACTGATAGGCTATCGCCATCGATATCTTCGATATTGATGGAGCCACTTGCCGTTACAGAGTCAGTGGTATCAGTATTACCTGTTGTGTCCGCTATGCCATCAGCAAGCCTTTCTTCTGATACTCGAGAGTTGGTGACAGACTTGATGGTTGGAGAGTCTTTTGCCGGCGTCACGGTGATATTCAGGCTTGAGTCGTCAGTGCTGTCGCCATCAGACACGGTGTAGTCAACAGTCGGAACCGTTCCGTTCCAGTTGTCCGCCGAGTCAAAGCTATAGGTGCCATCTTGATTGATGATGAGGGTTCCGGCATCGAGAGTCACGGTGTGGCTGGTCACGCTGTCGCTGAAGCTGTAAGTTACACCATCAACAGTAAAGCTCGTGAGGGATACCTCGCCATCAACACTGCTGCGGTGATATTCAGGCTTGAGTCGTCAGTGCTGTCGCCATCAGACACGGTGTAGTCAACAGTCGGAACCGTTCCGTTCCAGTTGTCCGCCGAGTCAAAGCTATAGGTGCCATCTTGATTGATGATGAGGGTWCCGGCATCGAGAGTCACGGTGTGGCTGGTCACGCTGTCGCTGAAGCTGTAAGTTACACCATCAACAGTAAAGCTCGTGAGGGATACCTCGCCATCAACACTGCTGGTGCCCTCTAACAGATCGCCGTTATGCAGCGGACTGTCTTCTGYRATCTCAACCAGCTCACTGGCATCAGTGAACGCATCGTTTGCCGGCGTCACGGTAATATTCAGGCTTGAGTCGTCAGTGCTGTCGCCATCAGACACGGTGTAGTYAACAGTCGGAACYGTTCCGTTCCAGTTGTCCGCCGAGTCAAAGCTATAGGTGCCATCTTGATTGATGATGAGGGTTCCGGCATCGAGAGTCACGGTGTGGCTGGTCACGCTGTCGCTGAAGCTGTAAGTTACACCATCAACAGTAAAGCTCGTGAGGGATACCTCACCATCAACACTGCTGGTGCCCTCTAACAGGTCGCCGTTATGCAGCGGACTGTCTTCTGCTTGAGTCGTCAGTGCTGTCGCCATCAGACACGGTGTAGTCAACAGTCGGAACCGTTCCGTTCCAGTTGTCCGCCGAGTCAAAGCTATAGGTGCCATCTTGATTGATGATGAGGGTTCCGGCATCGAGAGTCACGGTGTGGCTGGTCACGCTGTCGCTGAAGCTGTAAGTTACACCATCAACAGTAAAGCTCGTGAGGGATACCTCRCCATCAACACTGCTGGTGCCCTCTAACAGATCGCCGTTATGCAGCGGACTGTCTTCTGCGATCTCAACCAGCTCACTGGCATCAGTGAACGCATCGTTTGCCGGCGTCACGGTRATATTCAGGCTTGAGTCGTCAGTGCTGTCGCCATCAGACACGGTGTAGTCAACAGTCGGAACCGTTCCGTTCCAGTTGTCCGCCGAGTCAAAGCTATAGGTGCCATCTTGATTGATGATGAGGGTWCCGGCATCGAGAGTCACGGTGTGGCTGGTCACGCTGTCGCTGAAGCTGTAAGTTACACCATCAACAGTAAAGCTCGTGAGGGATACCTCGCCATCAACACTGCTGTCGCCATCAGACACGGTGTAGTCAACAGTCGGAACTGTTCCGTTCCAGTTGTCCGCCGAGTCAAAGCTATAGGTGCCATCTTGATTGATGATGAGGGTTCCGGCATCGAGAGTCACGGTGTGGCTGGTCACGCTGTCGCTGAAGCTGTAAGTTACACCATCAACAGTAAAGCTCGTGAGGGATACCTCRCCATCAACACTGCTGGTGCCCTCTAACAGRTCGCCGTTATGCAGCGGACTGTCTTCTGCRATCTCAACCAGCTCACTGGCATCAGTGAACGCATCGTTTGCCGGCGTCACGGTAATATTCAGGCTTGAGTCGTCAGTGCTGTCGCCATCAGACACGGTGTAGTYAACAGTCGGAACTGTTCCGTTCCAGTTGTCCGCCGAGTCAAAGCTATAGGTGCCATCTTGATTGATGATGAGGGTWCCGGCATCGAGAGTCACGGTGTGGCTGGTCACGCTGTCGCTGAAGCTGTAAGTTACACCATCAACAGTAAAGCTCGTGAGGGATACCTCGCCATCAACACTGCTGGTGCCCTCTAACAGATCGCCGTTATGCAGCGGACTGTCTTCTGCGATCTCAACCAGCTCACTGGCA
>NZ_JAKEVD010000013.1 GCF_022398325.1 Shewanella sp. Isolate13 | reverse complement strand
ATACAACCCTGATGGGTTTTGTATGAGAGACTAATGTTTCTAACAAAATTAGAATGAAGCACTTAATGTAGTGTGAACCCAATTTTTAAGACTTGCATCGCGAGTCCAGCTTTTCAAATTTACCAAATTTGTCTGGAAACCATAGAGCTGTGGTCCCACCTGAATCCATTCCGAACTCAGAAGTGAAACACAGTATCGCCGATGGTAGTGTGGGGTCTCCCCATGTGAGAGTAGGTCATTTCCAGGCGCTAATTTTACTCGTACAGAGTATTATTAAATCGCAGACAAAGCGTAAGTCGATTTAATATAAAGAGATTTGCTGATATGGCTCAGTCGGTAGAGCGCATCCTTGGTAAGGATGAGGTCCCCAGTTCGATTCTGGGTATCAGCACCATGATTTAAAAGAATTTGTCTGGAAACCATAGAGCTGTGGTCCCACCTGAATCCATTCCGAACTCAGAAGTGAAACACAGTATCGCCGATGGTAGTGTGGGGTCTCCCCATGTGAGAGTAGGTCATTTCCAGGCGCTAAATTAAGTGAAGAAGCCACCTTATTAAGGTGGCTTTTTTGCGTTTGGGCATTTGTAAAATAATGAGCGCTAACTTATCTAAATGTAGCTATCCGTTAAGGTGTCTTATCCACTTAAGCAGGCATAAATGCCGACCCCCGATGTCGCCCCGTCGCTGAGCTTGGCCAGAAACTGCGTCCATGCGTTTCTGGCATTCGGCACTTCCGTGTGGCTTGCCTCCAGCTTCGTAATAAGTTACTCGCGCTACAAAGCCCTTGAATGCGTTGCACCAAAGCAGGGCTTCTTCGCCCCCATGTGTTCGCTGCGCGAACCGAGGGCGATTATATGCTCCTGCATAATCGACACTTCCCACATCCATGTGGGTCGTAGGTCATTTCCAGACGCACTCAAAATTTAACAATGAAGAAGCCACCCCTCTTTATGTGATAAGAGTAGGTGGCTTTTTTGTACAGGAAGTACTTATCCTTGAATGCCATGGATGGCGTAGGAGAGGATTTGCGTTTGGGCGTTTGTAAAACCTTTAACGCAATTGCCTCTTGGCTACCTCAATAAAAGCTGTCGGCATCTGTTTATGACAATAATATCTCCCATATCCATCGTTAAAAAAGACTTACCACATCTTTGAGAGAGCATCTAAGAGGCTAGGCACTCATGGGGAATGGGGCTTTTGTTCGATGATGAGTGCAGGTTGAGGGTTGTTGTCGTTGAAGAGTATGGCTAGAAGCGCTGCTATCTTCGTATAAGCACTAATTGCTATAGATAGGTGTAAAGGCTTGCCAGCGGGAATAAAAAGGCCAGAGCGTTGCTCTGGCCTATTAGATCTTATGGTTTAAAATTAGAAGAGCTTACTTGTCTTCTTTTAACCACTGAGCAGCACGTTTCGCGAAGTAAGTTAGGATGCCATCTGCGCCAGCGCGCTTAAAGCAAAGTAATGATTCCATTACGATAGCCTTTTCTGCTAACCAACCGTTCTGAATCGCGGCCATATGCATGGCATATTCACCACTTACTTGATATGCAAAGGTTGGCACTGCAAGCTCAGTCTTAACGCGGTGCACGATATCCAGGTATGGCATGCCTGGCTTAACCATAACCATATCAGCGCCTTCTTGGATATCTAAAGCCACTTCATGTAATGCTTCATCGCTGTTAGCTGGGTCCATCTGGTAGCTGTGCTTATTGCCACCCTTTAGGTTGCCTGCTGAACCTACTGCGTCACGGAAAGGACCGTAGTAGTTAGAAGAGTATTTAGCCGAATATGCCATGATTTGAGTATTGACGTGGCCAGCTTCTTCGAGAGCCTTACGAATAGCGCCAATGCGGCCATCCATCATATCTGAAGGAGCAACAATATCGGCACCCGCTTCAGCGTGAGACAATGCTTGCTTGACTAAGATCTCTGTGGTGATGTCATTCATGATGTAGCCGGTTTCATCAATGATGCCGTCTTGACCATGGGTAGTAAATGGATCTAGTGCAACGTCTGTCATCACACCTAGCTGAGGGAATGCTTCCTTCAATGCGCGTACGGCACGTTGAGCTAATGCGTCGGCATTGTAGGCTTCTTCAGCCATTAAGGTTTTTTTCTCAGCTGGAGTCACTGGGAATAATGCGATCAGTGGAATGCCAAGCTCTACTAGCTCTTCAGCTTCTTTTAGTAGTAGGTCAATTGAAAGACGTTCTACGCCTGGCATAGAAGCGACTTGTTCTGTGCGGTTGTTACCTTCTAAGACGAACATAGGGTAGATCAAGTCATTGACTGTTAGCTGATTTTCAGCCATTAGACGACGACTAAATTCATGTTTACGCATACGGCGCATTCTACGTTGTGGGTAGGCACTAGTAATAATATTCACATATAGCTCCAGACGATGGTGATATTAATCTTGATCAGGGCAATATAGTTTTACTCGATTTCGCCCGTCATTCTTTGCTTGATAAAGTGCTTTATCTGCTTGTTCTAATAATAAAGTCGTGTGTTCTTCTGAGGTGATGATTTCACTGCTCACCCCAATACTAACCGTTAGAGGGATCTTATTTCCGCCCCAACTAATAGGTAGTTCGCTGATAACTTTTCTTATTGTCTCAGCTACTTGTTGCGCACCTATCTTATCAGTGTTGGGTAATATAATAGCAAACTCCTCCCCCCCAAAACGTGACACTAGATCGGTTGGTCGCTTTAAAATCTCTTTTAAGTTGTCGGCGATAACTCTTAATGCTTGGTCACCAGCTAAGTGTCCGTGGGAATCATTGATTAGCTTAAAGCGGTCGATATCCAGCATCAAAATTGAAAGGGGTGTCTGCTGTCGGCGACTAATTCGTCCTTCGGCTAGAATACGTTTATCGAATGATGCGCGATTTTTTACGCCTGTTAGACTGTCGACCCTTGTCTGCTCGGTGAGCTTTTGGTTCGCCTCATTGAGTTCCCTTAACGCAATCTCTAGCTCTAGGGTTCTCTCTTGCACCATTTTCGCTAGCTTTTCGCTACCCCTAGCTTCAATGCGAAGTGCTTCCTCTTTGATCTCTTGGGCTTTCTTAGCCTGAAGCAGTGCATCTTGTTGTATTTGCAACTTAGCTAGGCGTTCATCGTTATATCGAATTGCCAGTAGGGCTGCCATAAAAATCACTTCGATGCTCAGCCCTACCATGAAGGGGGTTTTAGCTTGCAGATCCCAGTGAAGAAAGCCTAGGTAGATAGCACCAGATAAAAGTGCCCCTAGCATCATACCGGCCCAACCAATGGCAAACAGCTTGGCTAATTTATTACCTTTGAATGCTTGTGCTAGAGACATGTACATTAACATTACGCTAGATAACATGACCGCATAAATATTGAGCGTTAATGCGGTGGAGTAGTCGAGTAGTAGCCCGATAAAAAGCAGTAGTACAGACATGGCGGCGCTGACGCGACAGAACCTAAGCATGGCTTGATTGTGATATTTAAGGTGCATGACCTTTTCAGAGAATAAAAAGGCAAACATTATTGAAAGGCTCAGCAGTGCAGGCAGAGCAAACTCTTGCATGCGTGGCCACTCAGGCCAGAGAAACCTAAATGCGAGCCCATGTAGGCTGGCCACAAAAAGGGTTATGGAGAGAACATAGCCAGCATAATAGCTATAGCTGAATGAGTGTGATGTCACCGCAATCAATAAGCTAAAGATGCCAATCGCCATTAGTATACCAATTTGAAAACCATATAAGATTGAATGCCGCTCAGCATCTTGGTAGTAGGCATCGCTAGCCCACAAGGTTATCGGTAAACTGGATGTTCCTGATGTCTTGATTCGCAAATAGAAGTGATGCGTATCTCCTTGTTTGCTGTTAAATGAGTACAGCAATTGGGTGCTTAAAATGGGTCTTTTGCTGAAAGGAAAGCTATCTCCAGCCTGAAATTGGTTGAGCAATGTTGAGCCATTAAAGTGATAGAATTCAATATAATCGAGGTGTGGGTTAGCGAGTGATAAGCTCATTTCTCTTGGCTCTCTCGCTTGTTGAGTTAATGAAAACTTTATCCAATAGGTTTTTTTGGCAATCCCCCTCATCTCCTTCGGATCGTATGCTTGCCACTGAAAAGGTGACGATGCCGCTACCTGCGTTATGTTAGAAAGATCATCGAACTGAGCAATGTATAACTGAGATGTCAGTTCAACTTTATCCGCGGTATGCTCGTCAATAAATAGCGGTTCTTTAGCTGCCGTGAGGCTGGAAAAGAACAATAGAGCTATAACCAACAGTAGATATTGAGCCTGCATTAATACTCTAAACCAAAAAATGTTCGGCTATTTTTATAGGTTACAGCTGAAAAGTCATCGATACTCTGTTGTCTGAGATCGGCAATACACTGAGCAATATAAGGGAGGTATTTAGGCTCATTTTTACTGGATTTGGGCTTTGGCCGCATACTTCTGGGTAAGAGGTAAGGGCTGTCGGTCTCTATTAACAAGCGCTCATCAGGAATATAAGGAACTATTGAGGCTAGCTCTTGCCCTCTACGTTCATCGCAGACCCAGCCTGTGATCCCTAAATAAATGTCTTGCTCTAGGTAAGCATCGAGTGATTGTTTGTTCCCTGTAAAGCAATGCAATAAGGCCGCGGGTAGTTGTGGGCGGTACTCTTTTAAAATTGCTAAAAAATCCTCATGAGCATCACGTTCGTGCATAAGTACCGGCATCTTTAGCTCAACAGCTAGAGCAAGTTGCTCTGCGAAGGCCTTGCGTTGCATGTTTCGAGGGGAGAAGTCTCGATTATAATCCAAACCACATTCACCTATGGCTAGGACGCAAGAAGACTGGGCTAAACTGCGGATCTGAGCTGCACTATCTGCTTTCCACTGGCTTGCGTGATGAGGGTGAACGCCAGCCGTACTATAGAGCTGTTCAGGAAATTGCTCACAGAGACCGATTGCTTGCTGACTCTCTTCTAGATGACTACCAATCACCACCATAGAAGTGACTGAATGTGCAGCCGCATCTTCTACTACACGGTGAATATCTTTTTCTAGCGAGCTGCCAATCAAGTTGACAGCTATATCCATATACTTGGGCATTACTTTAAGCGCTTTACTCTAATGGTTGTGTTGCGATCATCTAAGCCGAGCATGAATGAGCCAAGTGCCGCTTTCTCAATGTAGACGGTTTGGTCGGCCTTTAATCTATATGAGCGGCCATCGGTTTGTTTCCAGACTTGGCCGTTAGTAAACTGGATTTTTAGTGCCCCATAGGCATCTTTGGAAACCTTACTCACATTTAAGTAGATCTTATTGATCTCCTCATCTTCACTCTTTTTAACTTTGCCAAACTCATCTTGAGAGCTGCCCGTCGTAGAAACGACAGCTGTGCTTGATGTGGCGACCGTAACAGTTTCGGTCGCAGGGAGCGGTTTTGTAACCGTGCTATTTGGTTGAAGAGACTGCGCGAGGTTGTCATAACAAATTAAGCGCTCAAGCTTATCTTCTATAGAGGCGCACTTAGCTAACTGCGTTTCGATGGATGCATATGCGCTACTGGAGAGCATTAAAGATGCAGTTGTGAGTATTAATAGCTGTGCTTTCATTAAAAATAACTTCCTTTTAACCTATAGATAGACTCACACTGATTTTACATTTTATTCGGATAATTGAAACACAAATGTGATGAGGTAATGGAGGAGGCTGAAAACAAAAAAGGTATTATCTACGTCTTTTATTACGAGATAATACCTTTTAGAAACGCGCTTATTTAGTCAGTGTGCTAAGACTCAGATTTTTCCTGCTCAATATCATCTTCATCTTCATCTGGTTTGCTGTAAAAACGCGCCGCAAATAATCCACCTTCAAACAGGATAAGCATCGGAATTGCTAACATTGTTTGAGAGATGATGTCTGGTGGTGTCAGTAGCATACCGATGACAAATGCGCCGACCACGATATAGGGTCGTTTTTCTTTTAGCTCTTCTGGTGTCGTTACACCGGCCCAACATAACAGAATTACTGCCACAGGGATCTCAAAGGCTAAACCAAATGCAAAGAACAGTTTGAGAATAAAATTCAAATAACTGCTGATGTCAGTAGCAACTTCAACGCCATCAGGCGCTACGCTAGTAAAGAATCCAAAGACTACAGGGAAAACAATATAATAGGCGAAGGCAATACCTAGATAGAACAGTAACGTGCTGCTCGCTAGCAGAGGCATAACCAAGCGCTTCTCATGCTTATATAGACCTGGCGCGACAAATGACCACACTTGATAAAGAACGTAAGGCACTGCTACGAAAAACGACAGTACTAAGGTCAATTTAAATGGGGCAAAAAATGGCGCTGCAACATCGGTTGCAATCATACTGCTTGATTCAGGCAAAGCCTGCATCAAGGGTGTGGCCATATAATGGTAAATATCGTTGGCCCAATATACCAAGCAGATAAACACCAAAAGAACACTACCAATTGCTCGCAGCAACTTAGTGCGTAACTCAAGCAGGTGGCTGATTAATGGCTGCTGTTGTGACATGGACTACCCGTTAGGTTTGTCTGAATTAGCACTCGTTGTCGAACTTGTCTCTGCAGTCGGGGTTTCTTTGGCTGGAGTATCCTTCGCCGCAGGAACGTCTTCTACTTGATAAGGACGATTAACGGATTGAGCCGCTTCTTTTAATTGATCGATTGAATCCTGTAACTCTGGAGAGAGGTTCTTTAAACCCTGACTCTCTGCATTTTTCAAATCAGAGTGCAGTTGCTCAATTTTAAGCTCCTGCTCTAATTCGTCTTTTACCGAGTTAGCCATTTTTTTCATGGCGCGGATCCAGCTAGAAATTGAGCGCACCGCAGTTGGGAGTCTTTCAGGGCCAAGTACAACTAGGCCCAAGATCCCAATCAGCAGCAACTCCATAAAGCCGATACCGTCGAACATAGTCGATTACGCCTGTTCTTTGCCCTTAGACTCAGCCTTTTTCTCGGCTGTCTCTGCAACTTTTGCAGTGTCTGTCACTTTTGCAGTGTCAGCAGCTGGCTTGTCAGTCGCGTTTTCTTCTAGAGCCTTCTTCTCTTCTTCAGAAGACATGGCGTTCTTAAAGCCCTTAACTGCACCACCTAAATCGCCGCCTAGTGAACGTAACTTCTTAGTTCCAAACAATAATACGACAATTAAAGCAATGATAAGAAGTTGCCAAATACTAATGCCACCCATGGATGAATCCTCTTAATTAGATACTGGTTCTATTATGAACCTTTAGTTATTTAGGTCTAGCTAAAATTTGCGATTCTTTGGTCTTGATCGCCATCCCAGCACCCACAGAGTGATGCCTATGCCAATACTGCCATAAGAGGGCCATAGTGTAGCGCCTTGGTTTAACAAAATAGTGCCACAGATCACTAAAACAGCCGATGTAATCAAAAGATAGTTACTTTTATGCGCTTTTTGCTGATGTTTGAGATATCGATCTAACAATTTATTTTGATTTTTAGATAGGTCGCGGCCCATTTTTAAATTGTCATAGATAAGTTCGGGTAACTCAGGCAATTGTTCGGTCCAATATGGCAGTTTTTGTTTAACCTTTTTTGCCATTACTTTTGGGCCCACTTGCTCTGACATCCATTGTTCAAGGAATGGCTTCGCTGTTTGCCATAAATCGAGTTGAGGATAGAGCTGACGTCCTAGTCCTTCGATATAAAGTAATGTTTTCTCAAGTAAAACTAATTGTGGTTGCACAACCATATCGAAACGGCGGGCGGTTCTAAATAGTTCTAGCAAGACGTGACCAAATGAGATCTCATCCAGTGGTTTATTAAACATTGGCTCACAAACTACCTTTACCGCTTGCTCAAAAGCGCCAACATCCGTTTCAGGGCTAACCCAACCAGATTCGATGTAGAGCTGTGCGATACGACGATAGTCACGATTAAAGAAGGCTAGGAAGTTTTCGGCTAAGTAGCGCTTATCCTCTTCGGTTAGCGTTCCCATAATGCCGCAATCCAAACCGATATAGAAAGGATCGTTAGGATGCTCTCTGCTGACGAAGACATTGCCAGGGTGCATATCTGCATGGAAGAAGTTATCGCGGAAAACTTGAGTGAAGAACAGTTCAACTCCGCGTTCAGCGAGTAGTTTAAAGTTAGTGCCTTGGGCTTCTAATGCCACTTTATCCGATACGGGAATACCATCGATACGTTCCATTACGATAAGGCGCGTAAAGCATAACTCTTCGTACATATAGGGGATGTAGAGCGCGTTAGAATCGATGAAGTTATTGCGTAACTTGATGGCATTCAGTGCTTCAAGCTTTAAATTTAGTTCGCCTTCGATAGTGGTGCGATAATCTTCGACAACCTCTGCTGGGCGTAAACGATTGTTGGCACCGAGCAGAGTCTCAAGAAAGTCAGCCGTTTGAGACATAAGCAGAAGGTCTGCGTGCACTTTATTCTCAACGTCTGGTCGTAACACCTTTAAAACAACGGCCGCGCCATTAGATTTCAGCGTAGCGGTATGGACCTGGGAGATTGAGGCTGAAGCTAGCGGTGTGTTATCGAAGTCATCGAAGTAAGTTTCGATGGGGGCGCCAAGCTCGGCTTCAATCGAAGCTCTAGCAATCGCAGAATCAAATGGAGGCACCCGATCTTGCAGCATCGCCAACTCTTCGGCCCACTCATCTGACAGCAGATCTCTGCGGGTTGATAGCATCTGGCCAAACTTGATGTAAACCGGACCAAGCTCTTGCATCGCAAGCTTTAGGCGCTCGCCACCGACTTTGTCTTTATGTTGATTTCGCAGCCAGAAGAAGCAATACCTTAGTAGTTTGAAGTACCAAGGCGTTAACTTAGAGGGAATTAAATCATCTAGCCCGTAGTGCAATGCAATACGGATTACGTGATAAGCGCGCCTGATACTTTTTACTGTCATGGTTTGGTTTTTACCCTATTGATAAGCTGGTCTATCCGTATCGCAGTCGCCTCCACATCGGCGCTGAGGTCTTCGATTCTATCACTTAAATGAATAAATTCGAGCTTGTGAGGAGCGAGTCGATACTCCTCGGTCGCAAGTTGACCTAGATGTGAGCGAGTCTTGCACAGTACACTCTTCACATCCTGCTTGGCTTGTTTAAAGCCTTGATGAATAAAATGCGTGGGTGCATCACCAATATAGTGTGAAAGGGGCTCTGCAAAGTCGACTTCAACCTGTTGCATATAGTGGCTGAATGTCTGTAACAGGTTTAAATCCCCCTCGAGACTGAGTTTATCTTGTTTGATAAGTTCAGTGAGATTTGCGCCCTCTGTCAGTTGGTAGAGGGTGGTGGCATCGGCATTCACTTTGGTGGTGACTTCGCCTTCGTAGCGAGAGAGTACGAGGATCTCTTTTGAAAATAGAAAGTACAGCGGCCAGTTAAGCTGTGATAGCTGGATACATAGCACTTTGCCATGAATGCTACGTAAGTTAGCGTATTCTTCAGGAGTTTGAGAGATCAGCTTGTTTAGGCTGATCTCTATCGCGGCGCAGGCCAATAATGACAAGTCACGAGACATAGTGAGTCCTATCAGAATTTATAGCCCTTATGTAAGGCAACAATACCGTCAGTCATATTGGTGTAGTTGACCTGCTCAAAGCCGGCATTTTCCATCATCTGCTTTAGAGTCTCTTGATCTGGATGCATGCGGATTGACTCAGCTAGATACTCGTAGCTGTCTGCATCTTGAGTGATTAGAGAACCCATCTTTGGTAGCACTTTGAAGCTATAAATGTCATAAACCTTGCGCATGATTTCGTGCTGCGGCTTTGAGAACTCAAGTACAAGTAACTTTCCACCTGGCTTTAGCACTCGTAGCATAGAGGCGATTGCAGCATCTTTATCGGTCACATTTCGTAGACCAAAAGCGATGGTGATGATATCAAAGTGGTTGTCAGGAAACGGCAATGCTTCAGCGTTAGCTTGAACGTAATTGACGTTACCAACAATGCCCTTGTCACGTAGTTTTTCACGACCGACCTTAAGCATCGAGTCATTAATGTCGGCTAGGGTTACTTGGCCTGTTTCACCAACGATACGAGAAAACTTAGCCGTTAAATCACCAGTACCGCCAGCGAGATCCAATACTTTCATGCCTGGACGTGCGCCTGCACTTTCGATAGTGAAGCGCTTCCACATGCGGTGGATACCGAAAGACATAACGTCATTCATGATGTCGTACTTTGCCGCGACAGAATGGAATACGCCAGCAACCAAGTCGGCTTTCTTTTCGGCTTCTACTGTTTTATAACCGAAGTGAGTGCTGTTTGAAGTGTCCTCTGACATCTATCTGTTCCTATACGTTAACAATGAAATTGTTGCGATTGTAAGTCATCAAAGTGAATTGCTGAATCTTTCATCTATCACTCTGTGACGCATGTTAGCTATCGGCTGACCAATAATAAGAAAATGCGCGTTAGCGCAGTCTATCGAAAAATTGACAGCGCATTACACCACAATATCTATCAATGTTGAATAATTATTACTAGCTACAGTGCATTAATACGTCCGCTGATGTAGGCGTAGATCAATTCACTGATGCTTTGGCCTGTTTCACGGTACCCCGCCGCAGCGCCAGCAACATGGCAGCTAGGCGCGGCTTCAGCTAGATGCAGGTACGCAGTTGGGCAATGTTTAGCGACATAGCTAACATAGAACAGGGCATCGAGTAGGGGGACTCCAGCCGCTGTAGAGGCGCTGCTTGGCATATTGGTTATGGCGTCGAGATCGAGCTCTATAGCGACGGGGAGTTGGGTATTGTTTAAAGCATCGGAGATGTTTTTTACTGCAGTCTCGACACTGAGCTCTCGTCGAACCCAAATTTGCTGCAAGCTATGCCAGTGGCCGCCGAACACTTTTAGCTGTTCTAATGTCGCTTCGCTATTTTTAAGTTCGTGTAAACCCAGAACATGATAGTAGCCTAGTGCACCAGAGGCGGCGGCATAACTAAAACCGTTACCACTATGGCGACCTTCCTTCGGTCTAAAATCGGAGTGAGGGTCGAGGTTGACTGCGGCAATGGGGCGCTTAAGCCCAGCTTTTGCAGCCATCAGTAAACCGTAAGCGTTATTGTGGCCACCACCGATGACGATAGGCTCAAGCCCTGCACTAAATACTGCGGTGAGTAGTTCTATCACTCGCAGATCTAATTGCTCGACCTTGTTTCTTAATGACTCTGGGCTCGCATTAGCGGGAAGCTGCAGGTCTTGGGTATCGACTTGTCCCAGCACTAGGCATTGCTCGCCGCTTAAGAAACGGTTCGATTGCAAGTTGAGAAACTGTGCCATCGCGCTATCGAAAGCGTCATCGGCGCCGCCACGGCCTAAGTTAGCGCGAGGACCTATATCTTCGCCTATCCCTATGATCACAAAGCGAGCACCATTGGCTTTTGCGTGAGCTAAATTCGCGCTTAGGTTCAGCGACGCGTCTGCTAGCTGAACGACTTGTCCAAGCTTGACCTCGCCCTCTCGGGTATTGACTAGGCTTGATAGCTTAGCGGTGTTGAAGAGGCTTAAATACTGCATCTTGTTATTCTTATTGTGAGCTTATCATTTAGCCTCTAGTTTAAGCGCTTAAATTTTGGCTGCAAGCCCAGCTTGTTTAGGATATAAAAAAGCCAGTCACTTAGGACTGGCTCTTATTCAGTTGTTCTGGCAAGGGCTGCTAGTCAATGTCTAGCGGCTCTGGTGACAAAATGATGCCTGTGTTATCAGCATAGACGTGATCGCCTGGTAAGAAAGTTACACCACCAAAGTTTACAGGGATCTCTAGTTCACCAATGGCATTACTATCGGCGCCGACTGGAATCGAGGCTAATGCTTGGATACCGATATCTAGATCTTCTAATGCATCGACATCGCGTACTGAACCGTAAATGATGATGCCTTCCCAGTTATTCGCAACAGCAGCTTCTGCAATGGTAGAGTCAAGTAGTGCACGGCGCAGTGAGCCACCGCCATCGACGAGTAGTACTTTCCCCTCTCCATCTTCTTGAAGTGCATCAATGATAAGACCATTGTCTTCAAAGCACTTGACGGTGCTTATAGAACCACCGAAAGAGTTACAACCACCATAATTGCTGAACATGGGTTCGACAACATCAACGACATCGATATAAGTGTCACAAAGTTCTGAGGTGTTGTATTCCATAAGAACACTCCTGATAGATAGAGATGCTCAGAAGTCCGAGCAAACAAGTAGTTGCACTCAGTATATAAGGGATTCTTAAAAAGAAAAGTGTTATCAATCACGCAATTGTCTATAAAGACGGCGGTTGCATTGATTGTGGTAATATTTCTTCTTGCTGGTTAAAAAAACATCCAAAATATGATTCAGGTCATTATATGACGTTTTTTTATTACAGTTGGTCATCTTTTTTGTTAGCATGTCATCAGATAATTTAACTTAAACTCAAATTTTGAGCCGCTTTAGGGGCACGGATCCCCCGATTAGCATAGGGAAGGCATAGGGCCTAATAGAAGGTGCCTTATGGAAGCTGTTAATACTATTGAAATCATCGGTTATTCTGCATCAGTGATGGTTGCGATTTCGCTTATGATGAAAGACATTATCTGGCTAAGATGTCTAAACTTTACCGGTTGTGCATTGTTTGTCATTTATGGTGCATCTATTGAAGCTTGGCCTGTTGCCGGGATGAATGCGTTTGTTGCCTGCATCAACGTCTATCATTTGCTTAAGCTATATCGTAACCGCAACAACCCACAATTCGCCTCAGAATAATATCTGTGGAACTCCAGCCTGATCTTCCATCATTCAGGCTGGATACACCTCCTCGTCATCCCAGCTGAGCTATTTTTACACTTCGAGAATTTCTGACGCATCATCACTCTGATGTCATAAAACTTTAGATAAGTTGTCACTTGTGTGTCATGGAGCTTCCATAGCCTTACAGTCATAGTAACTGGGAGGTTGCGATGGCTTCGATAAATTCGTTTGATCAGAACTTATATCGCTTAGTTGTGCGCAAGGGGCGAGAACATGGCCTCGAGAAGTTGGCTCTTTCTGTGTCAGCTTCGGGTAATGGTTCGCTATATCTGTATCTTGCAGTGCTGTTTTTAATATTTGATGACAAAGGCGAATCGCTGCTTTATTCCATGCTTGCAGGGTTCATTGTTGAGCTGCCTCTCTACCTGTTACTAAAGAATATTATTCGCCGTCCACGTCCCTGTCATGCGTTAGCCGATGGCGTGGCGAGTTTTGAGCCTGCGGATAAATTCAGTCTACCTTCTGGTCATACAGCCGCTGCCTTTGTGATGGCGACCAGTATCTATCTCATCTACCCAGCACTAATTTATGTTGCCGTCACTTGGGCATTTGCTATCGGTATTTCTCGGGTGGTGTTAGGTGTGCATTACCCAATGGATATTTTCGCAGGTGCTGTACTTGGAGTGACAGCGGTTATTGTCGGTCAGCAAATTATTTAGGAGGTCAGCTTGCGAATTCTTTATGGGGTTCAAGGTACGGGAAATGGCCATCTCAGTCGCGCAAGAGTGATGGCTAAAGCACTACAACGTCAGGGCGTCGATGTTGATTTTTTCTTTTCTGGCCGTTCACCTGAGCAGTTTTTTGATATGCAGTGTTTTGGTCAATATCGGGTGCAATCTGGGTTAACTTTTGCCACTGAAAACGGTCGCGTAAGTGTGGCAAAAACTGCAAAAGATAATGCTTGGTTAGGCTTCATCAAGGATGTTAAGCGCTTAGATTTAAGCGGCTACGATCTGTTGTTAAATGATTTTGAACCGGTATCGGCTTGGGCTGCTAAAAACCAAGGGCTTCCATCCATCGGTATCAGTCATCAAGCCGCATTGAAATATGCCGTGCCTAAGGTCGGTGATAACTGGTTGAGTGACTTCATGTTAAGCTATTTTGCCCCCGTGGATATTACGCTTGGCTGTCATTGGCATCACTTTGGCTTTCCGATTTTACCGCCTTTTGTTGAGGTCGATAAAGTTGAACAACAAATACCCCATCAGATCCTAGTTTATCTCCCATTTGAGTCGGCAGATGAAATTGTTGAGTTTTTAGCCCCCTTCGCTAATTACACCTTCTTGGTTTATCACGCATGTAAACCTTCCGCAGTGCTACCTGAACATATTCGCTGGCATGGATTCGATAGAGTGGGGTTTAAGAGGGAGATGGCGAGCTGTGGTGGAGTCATTGGTAATGCGGGGTTCGAGTTATCTAGTGAGGCGCTAACATTGGGTAAAAAATTGCTCATTAAACCCTTACTTGGACAGTTTGAGCAGCTATCAAATGTGGCTGCACTAGAATTGCTTGGAGCCGCCGAGTGCATGAGAATGAGTTTAGATCCCCAAGCATTACGACGCTGGTTAAAAGCGCCTATGCCCGAGGCTATTCATTATCCAGAGGTGGGAGATGCATTGGTGTCTTGGTTACTTCAAGGGGATTGGAGTCGGCCAGAGGGCTTATGCCAATCTCTTTGGCAAGAGGTGCGCTTACCGGCGAGTTGGCAGAAAAAAAGCCCTTAGAAGAGGGAAAGGGTAAATGGAAAGCCGAGCCTCACTCGCTCTTTAGAATTAAGCTGACTAAAGGCGTATAATTAATTTATCTATATCGATTTTAGTTAATTCAATACCAGTATGCAGTTAAAACCACTCGCAAAAGGACGCTTTCACTCATTATGGCAGCAAGAGCATGATGCTATTGAGCAGATCATGCGAGAGTGCATCACCGAGACCAAGACTGTCTCGGCGCAGCATAAGTTGATGCGGCAAGGGCAGCAGGTGAATGCGCTGATTTTAGTGCATCATGGTCGTATTTCCATGGGATATACGGCGAGAAATGGTCGCAGCTTTCAATTGGGAACAATGACCTGTGACTCACAATTATTTGGTGAGATGGAGTTCTTTACCGATTATTTGTGCCAGCTCGATATCATTGCCGAAGAGCCGTTGGATATCTCCATTATCAATGGCGAAAAATTGCAGCAAGCATTGGTTAAGACGCCGAAGTTTGCGCTGTTTTTTGCTAGTGCCATAGCGATAGACTACCAAGATACGGTAGATATATTTACCCGTCGAATGTTGTATCCCATCGCATATAACATTGCCTACGATCTTTATCATCAGTATTTAAATGACCAGCCAGTAGAAGGCTTCACTAAGTGCTATTTGGAGGCTGAGCGTTTCGCGACGACCGATAGGGTTTATCGCCGCGCGGTAAAAAAACTCGAAGACCTTAATCTGATTAAGCGAGAAAGAGAGGGGCTGGTTATTTGTGATATTGAGGGATTAAAAGCCTTTATCGAATAGCTCCAACCCCATACTCAGGCTTGGAGCTATTCCATCATTACAGCGGGTTATTAAGCAGCCTGTAATGTTTGCACCAGTTTTTGGCGATTAGATAACAACAGCATCAGGATGATTAACCCATAGAGCACAGGAATAGCATACATCACAGTTTGTAGGCCGATGATGCTTTCAAACAGTGAGCTGATTGCCGGGCTAAACATCGCGCCAGCACTACCACTGATCAAGATATAAGACACATTACGGCTACTGGCATTTTTCACAAATGATACACCGTAAGCGATAAAGGCGTTATAAAGCGCGGCGCAGGCAAAGCCATAACCATAGGTTAAGTAGCCGATCCAGCTTAGGTTTTCAGTGGTAACAATAAGCGTGGTGATGGCGAAAGCCAGAGAAATCACCCCCATCAGGAAGTGCTGGATTTTAACTCGGGTAACAATCGCTGTAGAAACGAGTGCGCCGACTAGTGCCGCAGACCAGTATTGAGTGATGATGTTACCCGCATCTTCAAATGGAATGTCGAACTTAGTCTTAACGAACATGGGAGCCCAAGTCAGGAAAGTGTACAGGGCTAGCATGCCTAAAAATAGACCTAAGCCACCGCTGATGATGCCAAAATTCCACTCTGACTTTTCGTTAGCCTGCTCACTCTCGCCTCTGGCTTCACAGAGCTCGAAGTTGGTAGCGAGTGCAATTGCTGCCGTTGCGAGGGCAACAATACCGACAGCTAGATAGCTATAGCTCCAAGAAAGTGCATTACTGAGGGCATAGGTGGTGATCAACGGAAATACCACGCCAGCCACATTAAAGGTCGCATCTTGAACCACTAACATGGTGCTTTGAATTTTGTCTTTCCACACCGAAACCACAATGGTACCCGCGATGCAAAGACCGATGCCACCACACAGACCAATTACCGTCATAGCAATCATGACGATACTTAGCGAGCTGGTGAAATGCAGCGCAGCGGCGCTTAGTGCAATACTGATGTAGCTCAATAGGGTAATGCGTTTGACGCCAATTCTTTCAATTAAGAAGAAAGCGGCAATGGTACCGGCGAGGGCACCGCCATTGAGCAATGAGAATATAGAGGCCACTTCATTGACGTTTGCTGAGAACTTTTCGCTGATAGGTTCAATGAGCATACCGAACTGGGTTGCAAAGCCTGCCATTACAAAGTTGGCGAGGAAGCTGAGCAAGGTTAAGGATATTTTGTTTTTCATCATCTGTTCCTAATTTTGCCGTATCACGCGCTAAAACTAATCACTAAAATAAAAAGCAAGCCGCTGGAAGCTAGGCTTCGAGCGGCTTATTTAGTCTTACTGACAGGCAGTTTCTAATGCCAGCTCAATCATCTGATTAAAGGTTAGCTGACGCGCCTCTGCACTGGTCTCTTCGCCAGTTAAGCAATGATCCGATACCGTAAGGATTGCGAGCGATTCGAAGCCCTTGTGGTGAGCGAGACCGTATAGGCCAGCCACTTCCATATCCACGCCTAACACGCCAAAACGCTCAAGTGCTGGGATCATATCTTCGTCTGGGTCGTAATACATATCACCGCTAAACACGTTACCGACTTTTACGTTGATCTGCTTCTGCTGTGCAATCATGTAAGCTTTATGCAGTAGGTCGAAAGTGGCTGATGTTGCCATTTGGTAGCCGCTGCTGCGCTTAGCATTGGTGGGAGAGTCTGTGCCTGCCGCCTGAGCTAGGATCACATCGTTAATTTTTACGTCATGCTGAGTGGCACCTAGGCTGCCGACACGTATGATGCGCTTTACACCAAAGTCAGCTACAAGCTCGTGGGCGTATAAAACCATAGAAGGAATACCCATGCCATGGCCCATCACCGAGATGCGCTGACCTTTATAGAAGCCGGTATAACCAAGCATATTACGAATGTTGGTGACTTCTACCGCATCTTCTAGGAAGTTTTCAGCGATGTATTTTGCGCGAAGCGGGTCGCCAGGCATGATGATAGTTTCAGCGAAATCGCCTGCTTTGCCATTGATATGTGCAGTCATGAGTAATCCTCTTTTTTAATTACGGCAGATAGTAATTGTCAGAGGGAAATGCAGAGAGGACATAAGTCCGCATTGAGCGATATACGTGCAGTTTTTCTGAGGAGTTCACAAAAGCTAGGTTTTAAAAATCGTGATACTCAGTGAACGGCTGGCTCAGGTTTATCGAGGAAATTGCAAGGCTGTAGCAGGGAAACCGCTAAAATCGCCATGATGGCGGCGATCTTAATTTGTTTGAAGTGAGTTACTTGTGGTACTTCACGGCCATATCGATTAATGGTTCGCGACTGGCTTTTGCTGCGCGTAGGCGGGCAAGATACTTCTCCCACAGATCGACTTGATGAGTCGCGAGATCATGTAGGACTTTCCAAGAAAACAGACCGGTATCATGGCCATCATCGAAGACGATTTTTACCGCATAGTTACCGACAGGTTCAATGGCAGTGATATTAACGTTTTTCTTGTGAGTGACCAGTACCGGGTTGCCATGGCCATGCACTTCTGCTGAGGGCGAATAAACTCGTAGCATTTCGCAGCTCAACTGGTGAACCTCACCGTTATCGAAGGTCATCTCAAGTTGGCGAGATTTACGTTTTAGCTTTAACGCCGAAACATTGGGCGTGTTGTTATCTTGAGTCATCTATTAACCGATATGATTTTAACAAGTATTAGAAACACAATAGCGGTTAAGCACAAAGTTGTCCTTAACCGCTATCACTAATTTAGCCATTATTTGGCAACGAAAGTAAGCAGTGCTTAAAGAATAAAGCGGCTTAAATCTTCGTCTTGTACCAAGTTGTCTAAGTGCGCCTTAACATAGTCGGCATCAATCACAGACACTGAGCCTGATTTGTCAGAAGCCTCATAAGAAAGCTCTTCCATCAAGCGTTCCATTACTGTGTGTAGACGACGAGCACCGATGTTTTCTGTACGCTCGTTTACCTGCCAAGCGGCTTCGGCAATGCTGTCGATACCGTCTTCGGTAAACTCAACCGTCACGCCTTCGGTTGCCATCAAGGCGATATACTGCTCAGTCAGTGATGCATGTGGCTCAGTCAAAATACGCTTAAAATCACCTGCAGATAGAGCATCTAACTCGACGCGGATCGGTAGGCGGCCTTGAAGCTCTGGAATAAGATCCGATGGCTTAGACATCTGGAATGCACCAGAGGCGATAAACAGGATATGGTCAGTCTTAACCATGCCGTGTTTGGTGTTAACCGTACAACCTTCAACTAGAGGCAGTAGATCGCGCTGAACACCTTCACGAGAAACGTCAGGGCCAGAAGACTCACCACGCTTACAGATCTTATCTATCTCATCTAAGAACACGATACCGTGCTGCTCAACTAATTCGATGGCTTGCTCTTTCAAGTCTTCTTGATTAACTAGCTTAGCAGCTTCTTCCTCAATCAATAGCTTATAAGCTTCCTTGATTGGCATTTTACGGCGCTTGCTAGCACCCGGTCCCATGTTTTGGAACATGCTCTGTAGCTGGTTAGTCATCTCTTCCATGCCTGGAGGAGACATGATTTCGATGCCAACTTGTGGTGCCGCGATATCGATTTCAATTTCTTTATCGTCTAGCTGGCCTTCGCGAAGTTTCTTACGGAAAATTTGGCGAGTCGCGCTGTCATCGGCTTTCTCGTTGTCCCAATCTTCTTTAGGTTTAGGTAGCAAAGCATCTAAAATTCGCTCTTCTGCGGCTTCTTCGGCGCGGAATTTACATTTTTTAATCTGCTCTTCACGGGTCAGCTTGATGGCTGAGTCAGTTAGATCGCGAATGATCTGCTCAACCTCTTTACCCACATAGCCCACTTCGGTGAACTTAGTCGCTTCTACCTTGATGAAAGGCGCTTTTGCAAGGCGGGCTAGGCGGCGAGCGATCTCGGTCTTACCCACACCTGTTGGACCAATCATTAGGATGTTCTTTGGGGTCACTTCTTGACGCAAGTCCGCGGCAAGCTGCATACGGCGCCAGCGGTTACGTAGGGCGATAGCGACCGAGCGCTTGGCCTTCTGCTGGCCAATAATATGGCTATCTAGCTCATGAACAATTTCACGTGGTGTCATCTCAGACATAATCTTTCCTCATGCTTTGCAGCATTTTTCGTATAAACGACAGCGTCGCTTAGTACTTTAATTCTTCAATGGTCTTAAATTGGTTGGTGAATACACAGATATCACCAGCAATAGTCAGCGATTTTTCAGCGATCTCAAGGGCACTTAAGTCGGTATTTTCAAGTAGTGCGGTCGCAGCCGACTGGGCAAAGTTGCCACCAGAACCAATAGCGATAAGATCATTTTCAGGCTGAACAACATCACCATTACCTGTGATAATTAGTGAAGATTCAGCATCGGCCACGGCAAGTAGGGCCTCTAGCTTGCGCAGTACTTTATCTGAGCGCCAGTCTTTAGCCATTTCAACGGCGGCACGCATAAGGTGACCTTGGTGCATTTCGAGTTTTGCCTCGAAACGTTCGAATAGGGTGAATGCATCGGCTGTACCGCCAGCAAAGCCCGCTAGTACCTTGTTGTGGTACAAACGACGAACTTTTCTTGCGTTGCCTTTCATAACGGTATTACCGAGAGAAACTTGGCCATCACCAGCGATAACAACTTGGTTATTTCGGCGTACTGATACGATTGTGGTCACAATAAATCCTCTTCTCTAGCCAGAGGCGTTATGCCTTCTGGTTGACGATAATAGAGATATGGGGATGCTGATTTGAATATCAAGGGTTGTATCGTGGCCAGCCATAAAAAAACGCTGCACAGGGCAGCGTTTCGTTTGAGATGCGTTTATTTAACCTTCCCAGAACCAGATCTGACAGCCGTTGGTGCCACCATTTTGTAAGATATGACGCTGTCTTTCGGCATCACGCTTCTTATCGTAAGGTCCTAGTACAACTTTATACCAGATCCCGCTGCTACCTTTGACTTTACGTACCTGGGCTTCTAAGCCTTGGAAAGCGATGATCGCTTTTAGCTCATTGGCCTGAGACTCTTTTCTAAATGAGCCACACTGCATCTGGTAAGGACGCTTAGGTTTGTCAGAGGTGTCAGGAATATCGACTTCAACCTTCTTGTTTTCCAGTTCTTCAAGATAGGTCCACTCCTCTTTAGGTACCGGAGGTAGTGCATCTGGATCTTTCTTTACAGGCTTTTTCTTTGGCTGCTCGACAACAACAGGAGCAGGCGCTGGCTCGTCACTGGAACTTAGAGTCCACAGCAAATAGCCAAAACCGCCTAAGCCTGTAAGCGTGATAAGCAACAGCAGAATAGGGAAACGCTTAGGCGCGCTCCCTTTTGAGCTCTTTTTGCGAGCGCTGTTCTTACCTTTTCGAGCAGGCTTTCGGTTTGCATAATCACGATTTGTCATGGGTTAAAGGTTACATCCGTTCTAACGTTTCAACACCAAGAAGATTCAGGCCTTGCTTCAAGGTCTTAGCGGTTAGCTGAGACAGTAGCAGGCGGCTCTTCTTCAACTCTTCTGTTTCAGCTGCTAGTACAGGGCAAGCTTCGTAGAAGCTAGAGAATGCACCTGCAAGCTCAAATAGGTAACCACAAAGTGCATGAGGCTGACCTTTACCCACCATACGTGCCATGACTTCACCAAACTGGGCCAGCTTAGTACCTAGGTCTTTCTCTTTCTCGTGATCAAGGATGATTGTTGCATCGCTTAAATCAACGTCTTGAGCACGCTTGAAGATCCCCGC
The DNA here is from genome assembly GCF_022398325.1 of Shewanella sp. Isolate13. Taxonomy (GTDB): domain Bacteria; phylum Pseudomonadota; class Gammaproteobacteria; order Enterobacterales; family Shewanellaceae; genus Shewanella. Next base: position 93,856 of record NZ_JAKEVD010000013.1, on the reverse strand, counting down.
TACACGAGTGTAGGCGTAGAGTAGGTAGGGTGCTGTGTTACCTTCAAAGCTCAGCATCTGCTCGAAGCTAAAGATGTAATCGCTTGCGCGGTTCTTAGAAAGATCGGCGTACTTAACAGACGCGATACCCACAACACGGGCAATTTCAGCCAGCTCAGCTTCATCCATATCAGGGTTCTTGCTGCGAACAAGTTCGAGTGCACGGCTATCGGCTTCGTTTAGTAAGTCGATAAGCTTCACCACTCCACCAGAGCGAGTCTTGAATGGACGGCCGTCTTCACCGTTCATGGTACCAAAGCCCATGTGCTCGAAACTCATCTCTTCGCGAACAAAGTTAGCGGTCTTGGCTAGCTTAAACACTTGCTGGAAGTGTAGTGCCTGACGCAGGTCGACGAAGTAAAGTGCACGGTCTGCTTTTAATACGTTTGAGCGATAGCGCATCGCAGCTAAGTCGCTGGTGGCATACAGGTAACCGCCATCGGCCTTTTGGATAATAACCGGTAGAGGCTCGCCTTCTTTGTTTTTAAATTCTTCTTGGAAAACAACTTTTGCGCCGTTGCTCTCTGCAAGTAGACCTTGAGCGTCAAGATCTGCAACCACTTGCTCTAGGTCATCGTTATAAGCACTCTCGCCGCGAACATCTGCACGAGTTAAGCTGACGCCTAGACGCTCATATAGCTCGTGACAATGGCTTAATGAAATATCGTTAAATTCACGCCATAGCTTGTTGCAATACTCGTCGCCAGACTGAAGTTCTACAACTAGCTTACGTGCGCGGGTGGCGAACTCTTCTGACTCATCGAAACGCACTTTAGCGGCACGATAGAAGGTCTCAAGATCCGACAACTCCATCTTGGCTTGCTCGCCATTGGCGGCGCGAAGCTCTTCCATATAGGCAAGTAGCATACCGAACTGGGTACCCCAGTCACCCACATGGTTTTGACGAATAACATTGTGGCCTAGAAACTCAAGGGCACGCACAACGCTGTCACCGATGATAGTTGAACGTAGGTGACCTACGTGCATCTCTTTAGCTAGGTTTGGCGAAGAGTAATCGACAACCACAGTTTGCGGTGCTGGCAATTCGATACCTAATGTGTCGCTGTTAAGTGCAGCCATTAACTGGTTAGCCAGGGCGTTATCATCGATAAAGAAGTTGATAAAGCCAGGACCTGCGATCTCGACTTTCTCAACATGAGCCGAAGTCGGTAGGTTATCGATCAGCAGCTGGGCGATTTCACGCGGATTTTTACCGGCCGCTTTGGTCAGCATCATTGCCAAGTTAGTCGCAAAATCACCGTGGCTCTTATCTTTCGTTCGGTCGACTTGAATGCGAGCTTCAAAATCAGCAGGAACAATACCTTGTTGTTTAAGGGCATTTAAAGATTCAGCGAGTAAAGATTGAGTATGTGATTTCATTGGCGTTTGATCGACACTTACGTAAAGAAAAATAATAAGGAGTAACCGACTATTTTAGCCGCTAGTGGCGGTGAATTACTATCCTCTAGCGAACTTTTTCTGCATTGAAATGGATAAAGTCGATTTAAAGCAGATCCTGCGGGTCTCTATCTATGCTCCAACGACATTTTTTAGCCAGCGGCAGTTGCTCAATTTGCGGTAGCGCTCGTTCAAACTCCTGCTGCAGTCGATTACGGTTTTTAGTCTGGAATAACAGTTGGCGACGATACTTTCCGGCTTTCCTGTCGAGTGGTGCAGGCATGGGGCCAATTACCTCACACTCTTCATCTTGCGGTAACAAGGCGCCTATCTGGCTCAATAGGTTATCGGCATCGATAGCTTGATGGGCCTCGGCACGAATTAACACCATGTGCCAGGCTGGTGGCAGTAGGGCTTGAGTCCGTTCAAATAGCTGATTACGGGCAAACTCTCCATAACCTTTGTGCATCAGCTCGCGCAGCATGGCGTTATCGCTTTGATGGGTCTGCAGCAATACTGTACCGGGCTTAGTGGCGCGGCCAGCACGACCGGATACCTGAGTATAGAGCTGGCCAAAACGCTCTGGTGCTCTAAAGTCGGCGCTAAATAGCGCGCCATCGACATCTAACAGCCCGACTAGGGTGACATCGGGGAAATGGTGCCCCTTGGCGAGCATCTGGGTGCCGACAAGAATTTTATACTCGCCTTTATGAATGGCGTTGAGGTGCTCTTCGAGAGAGCCCTTATTGCGGGTGGTATCTCTGTCGATACGCACCACTGGATGGTTGGGAAACTCTTTTTCTAAAAATGAGGCTAGCTGTTCGGTGCCTACGCCTTGGCCCGCAAGCATGGTGCTGCCGCAGCTATGGCACTGTCTCGGGATGGCATATTGATTACTGCAGTGGTGGCAGCGAATTTCGCCGAGAGCCTGATGCACGGTGAAGAAGGCATCGCAGCGATCGCACTCGTGTAGATGGCCACATTCGTGGCAGATGAGTGCTGGGGCAAAGCCACGGCGGTTCAAAAATAGGATAACCTGGTTACCTGCATCGAGATGGATACGCATCTCATTTAATAGCGCGTGAGACATCCCTGAACGCAGCGGCTGATTGCGAATATCGACGATGCCCTGACGCACTTTTTCGGCCGCACCGGCGCGTTTGGCGAGATGCAGGTGTTGATAACGACCATTTAAGGCGTTTTGTAGTGTCTCTAGTGATGGCGTTGCCGTGCCTAAAATTACCGGGATCTGCTCTAGGTGACCGCGCATCACCGCTAAGTCGCGGGCGTGATAGCCAACCCCTTCTTGCTGCTTAAAACTGGCGTCGTGCTCTTCATCTAAGATTATCACCCCGGGGTAAGCCATAGGGGTAAATAGTGCCGAGCGGGTACCGATAATAATTGCCGCCTCGCCAGATTTGGCTTGGCGCCAAGCATCAAGCCTCTGGTTATCGGTGAGCCCTGAATGGATCACCGCTACCTTGACGTTGAACCTGCGTCTAAATCGGTTAATCGTTTGTGGCGTAAGGCCAATTTCGGGAACGAGTACTAAGGCCTGCTTTCCTTGCCTGAGCACGGTTTCGAGCATGGCAAGATAGACTTCGGTCTTTCCCGAACCCGTAACACCTTCAAGCAGGGTACAGTGGTAACCGGATTGCTGGGTTAGGGTTGCTACGGCAATGGCTTGCTCTGGGTTGAGCCTGTGGGGCTCTTCGGTCATTTCAAGCTCTGTACGCCAGCTAAGGTCGATGGCTAAGGTGCGAGTTTTTTTCTCAATCCAGCCTTTGTCATCTAACGCTTTTACCGCCGCCTTACTTAGTTCTAGATTGGTTATTTCATTTAGGTCTAGATCGCGCTCTAACAAGGTGTGCAGCAACTTACGTTGCGCTGGTGCGCGGTTGAGCTGGTTGATATCAGCCTCTTTGCCTGCATCGGTTAACGTCCAATAGCTGATACTCGACTCTTTGACCTCGGCACCTTTTCGCAGCGCCACAGGAATGGCTTGCGACAGCATTTGCCCTAGGCTGCAAAAGTAATATCTTGCGGCCCAAGCGGTTAATTTATAGAGTGATTCAGGTAGAAGAGGTTCATTATCTAGAATCGCAACGATCGGCTTTATCTGCTTTGGTGTGAGCGTACAGCTATCACTAACGGCAGTGATGAGTCCTATGAGTTGTTGGCGACCAAAGGGCACTTGTACACGCATCCCCTTTTCAGGCGTGATGGTAATGTGCTCAGGCACTTGGTAGCTAAAGTTTTGCCGCATTGGAACGGGAAGTGCGACCTCAACAAACAAAGGCATAGGTTTACTGTTTCGAAAGGGTATTGGCTTTAAGTGTACCGAGGCTATTTACTGAGAGCTAGCGAGAATTGATTTTATTCGTCTCATGCAAGGTAGTTGCGATTGAGGGAGACAGAGATTTGGTGGCGGGTATACTCTATTTTATAAACCACGGTTTTTAAGATAAAAGTAACAAAATAGATGGTTAAGGAAACACGTTAATGAAGAGAGTCATATTGGCGCTAGCTGGATTGATGATGTTAACAACGGCCCATGCGCAGGTGTCCCACGTCAGTATTAACGAGCGACAGTTTGAGTTTGGCCAACATCCGAATTTAAAGGTCAATATCGTTTCATCTCACAATAATCTGAAAAAGGTGCAGTTCTCTATTCTTCAGAGCAGTGGCGAAGAGCGTCTAATTGCGAAGCCTTTGACTAATTTTATGGTGCTGGTGACAGGAATCGATGATGTGGTCGATAAAAATGCCGTATTAGTCGTAAAAGAGTATCGGGTTAATCGCTGGCACCAAGTTAAGGTGTTGAACCTGTTTAAGGCAAATCGAGCGTCTGCTGAAATGGATGCTTATGAAACTGCGAGTCACTTACTGGCGACGACAGGGAGAGGCTCGAACGAATCATTGAGTGCGAGCAAAGGTGGTATTCGGGTCAGTGGTGCCGATGTTTTGGTGAGCCGTCTAGACGATTGCCAGATTGAATTTGATGGTAAAGAGACGCTTTGGCGGGTGGCTAATCGTCAAGCAAAACGGTGGGGAATTAGCCCCTATGGAGCGATGCTCGCCATTTTTGAGGCGAACCCTAAGGAGTTTAATCGGCAGAGTATTCATGGCCTGAAGTCAGAGGCTAAATTGGAATGCCCGTCGATGACCACACTGGAGAAGTATGCCGATGCCAAGGCTGCAGAGAAACAGTTTGATGCGATGAAATAGTGATTTAATACCTTAGTGCAGAGCACTGTCATAGTGGCTTTTTACTGTGGTCGGGTATAATTCATTAAACAGCTAAAGTGGTGCTTGAATCTACAATATAGATCCTGTAGTATTCGCCGCCTAAATAATTTTATTAACTGCATGTGGTGTCCGACTTCGGGTTGGAAGAGCGACATGGCCTTTTACTGAGGTAATTCCAATGAAACCAGGCATTCATCCTGATTATGCAGAAATCACTGCAACTTGTACTTGTGGTAACGTTATCAAGATTAACTCTACTGTAGGTAAAGATTTACACCTAGACGTATGTGGTTCATGTCACCCATTCTACACTGGTACCCAGAAAGTTATGGATACTGGCGGACGTATCGACAAGTTCAACAAGCGCTTTGGTGCACTTGGCAAGAAGTAATTACTTCTGCAATGAATTTAAAAAAGGCGCCTTATGGCGCCTTTTTGCTATCTTGAGTTTACCGTCAGCATCTGTGGCCGCCAGTTAAGGGGTACTTTTCTACCTGTTCACATAGCTATCTGTCATGGCCCCGTGATACTTTTACTCCATGGCGTGTTTCTGCGCTGTGGGTATTAAGGAGAGCCAAGAGATGGGTCTAACAAGAGTATTGGCAGTCCTGCTGTTAGCTTTACAGGTTTTCGCCGCACAAGCGAGTCTGTGTGTGCCGACTCAATTTGATGAAACCGTTACCCTAGATTACGTTAACGATGGCGACACAATCACATTAACCGATGGTAGATTGATCCGTCTTATCGGTATCGATGCCCCAGAGATCGATTTTCAATTTCCTGCGCTTTCGCAGCCCTATGCGACTTCGGCAAAGCAATACCTGTCACAGAGAATTAAACCCGGTCAGACGCTACTATTGGCTTTCGATAAGAGGCGTTTAGACTTTTTTGGGCGCACATTGGCCTATGTTTACACTCAAGATTTACTGCATCTGCAAGAGTTGATGTTAGCTAATGGCTTTGCCAAGGCAAGGGTCTATCAGAATGATTATTTTTGGCAATGTCTAAGTAAGGTTGAGCAAACTGCACGGGAGCATAAGGTTGGACTCTGGAGCCATAAAGCTTATCAAGCCAAGCTGACTAATGCGCTTTCTCGTGATGATAGTAATAAATGGTTAGAGGTCAGAGGAGTTGTTACGGGTTATGAAAGAAAAGGTCAAAATTTTGAGCTAAATATCGATAATAACTTAGTTGTGATGATGTCTCAGCAAGATATTGGTAAGTTTAGTAACATTTTGACCCTTAATCTGCTTGAAAGCCCAGTAATTGTTCGAGGTAAGTTGTACTTTTCTTACGGTAAATATCGCCTAAATGCGACACATCCCTCCCAGATAACCTTAGAAAATACACCCTAGGAATAATATATAGCGATAAAGTTAAAAAATGAGAAGAACTTATTTGAAATGACCTGAGATTCAAGTATCTTAGCGGCTATCAGCTAACTGTTTTTTGCTCAAATAAGATGCTTTAAAAAAGCACTATTATCGAGCCGTAAAATGAACCTTTAGTTGTCGACCTTTCGCTCAGGATATTATTAGTCGCACTCAGGATTAGAAAAATGGCAGATCTTCGTCAACAAGCCCTTGATTATCACGAATTCCCAGTACCAGGCAAAACAGCTGTTTGCCTAACCAAACCCGCAGCAACTAGCATGGATCTCGCGCTAGCCTATAGCCCAGGCGTTGCAGAACCTGTACGTGAAATTGCGGCTAATCCCGACAACGCATACCGCTTTACCGGTAAAGGTAATACGGTTGCAGTGATCTCTAATGGTACGGCTATTTTGGGCTTAGGTAACTTAGGTCCATTGGCCTCTAAGCCAGTTATGGAAGGTAAGGCGTTACTTTTCAAGCACTTTGCGAATATCGATGCAACGGATATCGAAGTTAAGCACAGAACATCTGAAGAGTTTATTAATACGGTTGAAGCGATCGCAGATACCTTTGGTGGTATTAACCTTGAAGATATCAAGGCGCCTGAATGTTTTGAGATTGAAAAAGCGCTAATCGAGCGTTGTAATGTACCGGTATTCCACGATGATCAGCATGGTACCGCAATTGTTACTGCAGCAGGCATGATTAATGCGCTGGAAATCCAGGGCAAGTCTATCGAAGAGGCTGTATTTGTTTGTATGGGCGCTGGTGCGGCTGCGATCGCTTGTATGACGATGATCGTTAACTGTGGTGCGCAGCGCGAAAATGTCTACATGTTAGATAGAAAAGGCGTTATTCATACTCGTCGTGACGACATTAATGAATATAAAGCGTTATTTGCTAACAACACCGATAAGCGTACGCTACAGGACGTGATTAAAGGTGCTGACGTATTCCTAGGCCTTTCGGGCCCAGATGTACTTGCGGCGGAAGATGTTGCGCTGATGGCCGACAAGCCTGTTATCTTTGCTTGTTCTAACCCTGATCCAGAGATCAAGCCTGAGTTAGCACACGATGTTCGTAAGGATCTGATCATGGGGACGGGTCGTAGCGACTACCCTAACCAAGTTAACAATGTTCTTTGCTTCCCATTCATCTTCCGTGGTGCGCTAGATGTGCGTGCTTCTAAGATTAATGATGAGATGAAGATTGCAGCTGTGCATGCCATCGCGGCATTAGCAAAAGAGCCTGTGCCAGCCTCAGTGCTAGCGGCATATCCAAATGTAGACTCACTTGAGTTTGGTCCAGACTATGTGATCCCTAAACCAATCGATGCTCGTCTGCTACCCAATGTGGCCAAAGCGGTTGCGATTGCGGCGATTGAATCTGGCGTAGCGACAATTAAAGAGCTACCAGAAGGTTACATGGAGTCTTAATTCTTTCGTGCTACGGCATAAAAAAAGGGCCCTTAGGCCCTTTTTTGTTGCCGAGCGTTTTTCGATTACTGTATAACTGAATGTTATTAAGCTAAGGCGGGCTTTTTCATTATTTTCTAGGGTGCGATGAAGAGTATGATGATTTAGGCGCAATAAAAAGATCCTGCAGGAAGCGGACTGATGAAATTGACTCGAATTCTAACTAAAAAACTGACTAGCTTTTGGCTTATGTCATTGGCTGGTGTCGCATTTATCTGTTTTTTGACTGCGATGGTTAGCTTTATTCAGTTAACATATTCCTTTCAACAGCATAAGGTCAGCGAATTAGAAAGCCTTATCGAACAGCAGTTTACTAAAAATGTGTCACAACTAGGGCGCGATGAAGTGGAGCAGTGGTTACCGCCTTTGCTGCGAGCCTATCAAGCCAGTAATTTCTCTTTATCCCAAAATAATCAATCAATTTTTGAATACCAGTCATCGACACCGAATGAGCACGGCGTGAGCTATAAGAGTGCACTTGCTGATGGTCAGTTAATGATGACACTCACCATGCCTCAGCCATTTAGTAAAGCCGATGTGAGTTGGGGCGAACTCTTGGTGATCATTATTGGCTGCTTCACCGTCTTTTTATTTGTGCGTTTTGGCTTTCGTTGGTTTTCGGTTCAACTTATTGGTATTGAAGATCTTGCACTGCGTTCTAGCCTGATCCTATCGGGAAAACACGATAAGGCACTCGCTGAAAAGGGCGATGGCAAACCTCGATTGATAAATCGAGCGCTTACCCACCTGCTATTAGAGTTAGATGATGCCCACAAAGAGCGTGCTCGCTTCGATCAGTTTATTCGCTCGAATACATTTCTAGATGCGAGTACCGGCATTGGTAATCGACTATTTCTGAAAAACCGTCTCGATGCGCTCAGTAATCAGAGGGGGATGATGACGCCTGGGGTGCTGTACCTACTAGAGATGGAAGATTTAGATTTGTTAAGCAAAGAGCTTAATGAATATGAGATGGATGAATTACTGTCGCAACTGATCGGTACCATTAATCAAATTTTAGCCGATAAGGCCAATAGCATTTTTTCGAGGCGTTCAAACAATCAATTTGCCGTTGTTGTACCACAGATTTCGCAGCTAGAAGCAGATCAGCTGGCGGCTAAGTTATTACGCTTAAGCATGAATCAGCTCAGTACCAGAGTTCACCTTCCCGATGACTTTATCCATATTGGCGGAGCATACTTTAAGGTCGGTGATGATAAAGATGCACTGGTCGAAGAGGCTGAATTAGCACTGCGCTCGGCACAATTTCAGGGGAGCAGTAGCTGGTTTATGTACGATAAAGGTGCGGTCGATGGCGAGCTATCAAAGGGCTCGGTACGCTGGCGTAGCTTTCTGGAAAATGTCTTGGTGAGTAAGAGGATCTTTCTCTTTTCTCAGCCCGTTGTCGACAGCGACTCCCATGCTCATCATCAAGAGGTGACCTGTAGACTACGTGACACTCAGGGGAATCTCGTCAGAGCCACACTATTTTTACCTATGGCGATAAAGTGTGGCCTAACGCCTCAGATAGAGCGACAAGTGATAGAGATGGTGATGTTCGATCTCTTGCCTAAGCATAAAGATAATAGCCTTAAGTTCAGTATTAATTTGAGCTTAGATACCTTGGTTAGCCGCGCATTTGTGCGCTGGCTGAAAACAACTCTACTCGAATACCGCCATCTAGCGCCACGGCTTATCTTCGAAGTAAATGAAGATATTTTAGTTAATCATCAAGCACAACTAGCAGAGCCATTGGACATGATTCAGAAAATGGGGGCAGCAATCTGTGTCGATGGTGTAGGCCAGCAGGTAGTGAGCACTGAATATATCCATCACTATCCCATCTCCTTGATCAAACTGCATCGTTCGATTGTTAACCACATCCATCTGCGTGCAGAGAATCAGCTATTTGTGCGTAGCTTGATGGGGGGCTTGTACCGTACAGGGGTGCAAGTGTGTGCTGAAGGTGTTGAAGTCTTTGAAGAGTGGCAGACCTTGCAGATTTTGGGAGTCAGTGCTGGTCAGGGGAGCTTCTTTAGCGAGCCGATCGAAGAGGTATAGTTTGTTTCATCTTTGTAGGCGTTTGTTGCACATTATTCCTAAATTGGGGTTTTATCTATAAAAATCAAGGATAACTCGCTACACTAGTGGCATAATAAGTGGCCTTGCGCTAATTAGCCAAGGTTTAACAGTATTTCATATATAAACTGATGTGCTATTTATCACATTTTGCGAGCGCACCTGAGTTAGTTTTTGATAATTTCTAAGGCATAGATGAATGGAAGGAAGCTTGTTGGATAAGATTCAGTTTTGGCGCAAATCTGCACCGACACTCGAGTTGGGTATCTATATATGCGCTGACAAAATATCCGTCTTTCAAGCACCCACCATAGACACTGGTGCTAAAGCCATGACATTTTCGTTTGACCACCATAATTGGGATGAAGCATTTTCTCAGGTGGTTAAAGAGTTTGCTCCAGCGAAAATTCAAATTGTACTAGCTGCTGATTTTTATCAACTATTACTGGTCGATAAGCCGAATGTGCAAGATGATGAGCTGAATGCGGCACTGCTTTGGTCGGTAAAAGATCTCGTAAGCCAAGCGGTGACTGATATTCATCTGGATTACTTTGAATCATCGAAACAAACTACCAATAAAGTCAATGTGGTTGTGACTGAAAAGTCCCTGTTATCAGCCCTGTTATTAGCCGCTAAAAGTGCTGGTTTGCACACAGTCGGCGTCTCTATTGAAGAGATGGCAATGAGTAACTTGTTTAATGATAATCAGGCAAGACTGGTATTAAGCCATCGCGAAGGACAAGAGTTATTGCTGACTGTTGTCAGAGATGGTGAAGTGTTTATGCAGCGCCGAGTGCGGGGCTTCTTGCAGATTGATAAAGTCTCTGCTGAAGATTTAGCCTATGGGGTTGCCGATAATTTAAGTCTAGAGATCCAGCGTTCAATGGACTACTTCGAGAGTCAGCTCAGAGAAGCCCCTGTATCCTCCATCGAGTTGGTCATGGGTGGTGAGCGAGAGCGGCTTGCTACGCTTATTAGCGCTAACTTTAATCAAAGTGTCACCCCCTATCATTCGACGTCGGTTGAGGCGGTATTTGCCGAGTTGGCTTTAGCCGAGTTAGCGCGAGGTCTGGCATCATGAAATTAAGAGTCAACCTGTATTCCGATACATTGTTTCCGCCAGAGCTACGCTTATCCTTTCTTAAATTAAGCCAGCTGCTATTGGGCCTAGTAGTCGTATTATTGCTATCGAGTTTGTTGGTCTTTGGTTTTAATGCCAAGCTTGAATCTGAGAAAAATAAACTTGAGATAACCAAGCAACGTCTTGATTCAGAGAAAAAAGATCTCGAGACTGCTCTGGCTAAGCGAGGGCCGAGTGAAGACTTGGTTGCAGAAGTGACCTTGAAGGCACAGCAGTTAGAGCTTAAACAAAAACTGTTCGGCAAACTGAGTCAACAGGAGATGCTGACTAGCTATGGTTATTCACCACTAATGACCGATCTCGCTACTGTTGCTAACGCTAATATTTGGTTAAATCGAATTCAAGTTAACGAAAACCGTTATATCTTTGAAGGATACACCTCGACTCCGGAAGGAGTACCTTTGTGGATCGAACGCTTGAAAACAACAACCACTTTAAAAGGCCATGCATTTGCTTCTATGACGATGAGTTTAGGAGAGAACCAACCCTTGGCATTTAAGCTAACCAGTGATACCAGCACCGCTGACAAGGAGCTGATTAAATGAAGCAGCAGTGGAAGCAACTAGCCGAAAAGTTTGATGTTTTAAGCCAGCGAGAAAGAGTGCTGGTTGCTGCGGCTACGCTTATTCTTGCCGGGGTCACCTTTTATCTACCGCTGGAATCAGCAATCAATGAGTACAGTAAACTCAGTGAACAGAAGCGTTCTATCGAGAGTGAGAATCGGATCTCAAAGCAACAGATTGCGCTGTACGAAGAGAGCTTAACTAAAGATCCCGATACCGAATACCGACAGCGCCTAAGTAATATAGAACAGCAAAACAAGGCAATAGACGAACAGTTATCATCTCAGATGGTGGATATGGTGCCTGCAGATCATATGCCGACCCTATTGGCGGGACTACTTTCAAAGATTAAAGGTATCAAGCTTCACTCTTTTACCTCAATCGCCCCGACTCCATTACTAGAGGTGGGTGAAGAGAAGAAGTTAAACCTGTACAGCCATGGGATTAAACTTGAATTTGTTGGTGATTACTTTTCAGTACTGAGATTTGTCGAGGCTGTAGAAAGTATGCCTAATAAGCTTTACTGGCGTAGCATGGACTATCGGGTTGATACTTATCCAAAAGCCTCGGTATCGCTAGAACTCTATACCTTGAGCATCAATAAGGACTTTATCAGTGTTGCCAAAAAAGATTAGTGGATTATTGATTGCTTTCTTGTGCAGCACTTTAGGTTTTAACCTTAACGCTGCAACGTTACGTGATCCAACATTACCTGGAAATACGTCAGGAAAAGGAAAAGTGGTGTCTGGCTCATCGAGTCGTCACCTCGTATTAAATAGCGTAGTGAAGAAAGACAGTTCAGCTTATGCGGTGATAAATAATCAGATTTACACCTTAGGCGAGCGGGTCAAAGGTGTCAAAATCGTGCATATTGGTAAGGACACAGTGTCGTTATCTGACGGCCGTAAACTAACAATGTTTCAAGCTATTACAGATCTTAAGGGACAATAATTAAATGCGCTCAATAACCTATATCACCCCTTTGTTGTCTTTATTGCTAGTGGCTTGTCAAACTGTCGACAGACCCCATCCAGTTGAGTCTAAACAGGCTCTAGCTGAATCGTTAGCGACTAAGGAGTCGGCTGCATCGACACCACCGCCAGCTGTAATGCCAGATGAAGTGCAGCGTGAGCTTTCGTCGGGGAACCTGCTAGAGGGCTTTGCCCCAGCAAGGCCAACTGAGCGACGTTTCGATGTATCCGCTAACAATGTCGACGCCAAAGTCTTTTTCCCTAGCCTAGCGCAAGGCACTCCGTTAAGTGTCGCGGTTCATCCAGATGTAACCGGTAAGATTTCACTGTCGCTAAAGAGCGTGACCTTGCAAGAAGCATTGCAAGTTGTAGAGGATATCTATGGTTATGAAGTGAGCCGCGAAGGGCGAGTGTTACGGATTTTCCCTGCAGGCATGCGTACCGAGACGTTCTCGTTAAACTACCTGTATATGGAGCGTCAGGGCTTGTCTCTGACTTCAGTGAACTCGGGTCGTATCTCAGACAATAATTCAAACAGCAATAACAACAGTAATAGTAACAGTAACAACAGCTTCAACGACTCTTCGAACAGTAACTCAAGTTCGGATAGTAATAATAACGAGCAGACTAACGGTACCTTTATTCGTTCAAAGACCAAATCTGATTTTTGGGGCGAGTTACAAGAAACCTTAGTCTCGATTATTGGTAATACAGGTGGTGGACGCCAAGTAGTTGTGACGCCGCAGGCGGGTTTAGTGACGATTAGGGCTTATCCTAATGAAATCCGCCAAGTCCGTAACTTTATTAAAACAGCAGAGAGTCACCTACAGCGCCAAGTTATCTTAGAGGCGAAGGTGCTTGAAGTGACGTTATCTGACGGTTATCAGCAGGGCATTCACTGGGAGAGTGTACTCGGGCACGCTGGTAGTACCGATATTACCTTTGGTACCAGCCCAACTGCGGGTCTTGGTGATAAAATTACCAACGTCTTAGGTGGGGTCACCTCTATCAAGCTTGAAGGTTCAGACTTTAGCACCATGATTAACCTGCTCGATACCCAAGGGGATGTCGACGTGTTATCTAGCCCGCGTGTAACGGCGTCTAATAACCAGAAAGCTGTGATTAAGGTGGGAACCGATGAATACTTTGTGACAGATGTTTCCTCTACGACGGTGGCGGGTAATACGCCGGTGACGACCCCAGAGGTCGAGCTGACACCATTCTTCTCTGGTATCGCCTTAGATGTCACACCGCAAATCGATGAGCAAGGCAATGTGTTGCTGCATATCCATCCATCGGTGATCGACATTAAAGAGCAGGTAAAGAGCATTAAGATCTCTGATAGCACACTAGAGTTGCCTTTAGCCCAGAGTGAGATCCGTGAGTCTGATACTGTGATTAAGGCGGCTAGCGGAGATGTAGTGGTGATCGGTGGCTTGATGAAGAGTGAAAATACCGAGATCGTTTCTAAGGTTCCTCTGCTAGGCGATATTCCTTTCTTAGGTGAAGCCTTTACCAACCGAGCTAACTCAACGGTTAAAACAGAGCTAGTGATCTTGCTTAAGCCTGTGGTAGTGGGTGCCAATACATGGGAAAACGAATTGAAGCGTTCTCAAGAGTTGCTTGACCGTTGGTACCCTGAGGAGCAGTAAGCTTGTATCTGCAGCATTTTGGGTTAACAGAAACCCCGTTTTCTCTTACGCCGAATACGGGATTTTTCTTTGGCCTCGCGCCCCATGTTGAAGCCTTGCAAGTGCTGCAAACGGCGTTACAAACTGGCGAAGGCTTTATCAAAGTAACCGGAGAAGTGGGCACGGGTAAGACGCTCACCTGCCGAAAACTGATGAATGAGCTGCCAGAGCGTTTTCATTGCGCCTATCTACCTAATCCATACCTCACTCCTGATGAGTTGCGCTGGGCGGTAGCAATGGAGCTGGGCTTAAAACATTCGAGCCAAATAGATCAACAGCAATTAACAGGTCTCATCCAACAGCAGCTCTTAGCGTTAAGCACGCACGGCCACTCGATTATTCTAGTACTCGATGAGGCGCAGGCGCTGCCCGATGAGAGCCTAGAGGCACTGCGTCTGTTTACTAATTTAGAAACAGAGAGCCGCAAGCTGTTGCAGGTGGTTTTGTTTGCCCAGCCAGAGCTAGATGAAAGGCTAGCACAGAGTAAGTTTAGGCAGCTAAGACAGCGGATCACCTTTAGCTACTGTTTGCGTCCATTGACGATTGAAGAATCTGTTGCCTACATTCAGCACCGCTTAAGTGTTGCTGGTAGTGAAAGCGGGCGGTTATTTAACGAATCGAATGCTAAACGTATCGCTAAGGCCGCACGAGGAATTCCTAGGTTGATTAACGTGTTATCCCACAAGGCTTTGCTTGTAGGCTTTGGTGAGGGAGTGAAAAAAATAGAGTCCCGTCATGTCGATGCCGCGATTGCAGATACTTGTGACGCCATTAAGCATCAATATGGCATGGTTAAATGGTTGGTTGCCGCAGTGGTTGTCGTGAGTAGTTGTTTAGCTGTGTTTTACTGGTTTAGAGGAGGCGTTGCATGAGCGTAATCAATAAGATGCTCAAAGATTTAGATGAGCGCCAACAGCCACATGGCATAGAAAGTATGACTGCCCCACAATTGGCCTTTAAACCTAAGACCTCTTCGAAGCGTGCTCTATTACTTACGAGTATCGTTTCGCTCGCAGTCGGTGGCTTGGTGATGTTTTATGGCTTAACGGTATTTCAAGCTGACAAGGCCGTGGCTTCAAACCTGCAGGCAGCAACATCTGAGGTGGTTAAGCCCCAGAGCACGCCTGCTGAATTGGTAACGCCAGAAGCAGAATCAAGGTCTGAGTCAGAGCCATCGGCGCCAGATTCAATAGTCTCAGAAGCCGTGGTTTCACCAGCTCAGGCCTCAGAAGCAATACAAGCTAAAGTTACGCATTCAGAGCCCGCAGCCTCAGAGGATAGTCGTTCAATTGTGCCTACAGTAGCTGTCGCCACTGACACAGAACAAGCAAGTACGAGCGCTAACACAGGTCGTCATCAGCTAGCGAAGAATGAGTCGCAGCAAGCCAGCGAAGTGACAGAAGAACCGCAGGTTCAAACGCTAGCAAAAACTCAAGTAGCAGTTAATAGCAGCACTGTGCAGGTTGTGCAGAGTCAGCCTAAGCCTGCAATGGCTACAAAGCTAAATATTGCGCCTGCCACTAATCGCTCTAAGCAGTTACATAACAGCGGCAATATGGCGGTTAAAGAGGTAAAGCTTTCACCTGAGGAGCTGGCGCAGAAGCAGATGCTGCTGGCAACCGATGCGCAGCAGCAGGGGCTTCACCGTGACGCGCTAACTTATTACGAGGCGGCGCTTGCCTATGACCCAAGTTTACATCAGGCAAGAAGACAGGCTGCAGCCCTCTATTATGGCCAGAGCAAGTTAGCCAAAGCGGCCAAGTTGCTAGAGCAGGGGCAGCTTTTGTTTCCGCAAGAGTATGAGTTTTCCCTGCTGTTAGCGCGAGTGCAGCAGGCGGGTGGACAAGCCGAGCAGGCGCTTAAGAACCTAGCTAAAATTCCAGATAACAGTGTGTTAGCCATTAAGAAGTGGCATCAGCAGAGTGACCTGGCACAAGCGCAGAAAGACTATCCGGTCGCGGAACAGAGCTTTCGTCAGCTTGCCAAGTATGAGCCCAGTCAAGGCCGCTGGTGGATGGGGCTTGGTTATTCCTTAGATGCGCAGCAAAAATATACCGAAGCGAAAGCGGCATATAGCCAAGCTTTGTCTCAAGGTAACTTATCTGCGCAGGCTAAGGTTTACGTCGATAATCGATTGCTGCAGTTAGGAGCGTACTAGTGAAACCCAAATTAAAAATGCGATTAGGTGATCTGCTGGTTCAGGAGCACATCATCACCGAAGAGCAGTTGCAGCAAGCATTAGCCGAACAGCGTAATACGGGAAAGAAGCTGGGCCGTACACTGATCGACCTGTCATGTATCACAGAGCAGCAGCTACTGCAGTTTTTGTCGCATCAGCTTAACATTCCTTTTCTCGACATCAGTAAGCGGGCTATCGCGGCAAACGTTATCGGCCTATTGCCAGAGGTGCAGGCGCGTCGCTATCGCGCCTTAGTCGTAGAAGATAACGGTGATAGTGTGCTGGTGGCGATGAGCGATCCCGCCGATCTGCAGGCGATGGATCACCTTGAGCTACAGTTAGCACCAAAGACTATCTCTATCGCGGTAGTCACCGAGCAGCAGTTATTAGATGCCTTCGATAACCTCTATCGACGCACCGACGAGATCGCGCAGATCGCAGGCAGGCTCGAAGAGGAATATGCCGCAGATGAGCTATTCGATCTCGGCAGCTTGACCGAAGCCGATAGCGATAATGAGACTACAGTGGTTAAGTTACTGCAGTCTATCTTCGAAGATGCGGTGCAGATGCGCGCCTCGGATATCCATATCGAGCCAGGTGAAAAGTCACTGCGTATTCGTCAACGTATCGATGGCCAGCTACATGAAAACATCTTGCCTGAAGTGAGCATCGCCGCTGCGTTAGTCTTGCGCCTAAAGCTAATGGCTGGCTTGGACATCTCAGAGAAACGCCTACCTCAAGATGGTCGATTCCATATGGAGATCAAAGGCCATAAGATCGATGTGCGTATGTCGACTATGCCTATCTACCACGGTGAGTCGGTGGTAATGCGTCTGCTGGATCAATCGGCGGGTCTGTTGACCTTGAATGAGACGGGCATGCCGCCTGAGATGCTGGCAAGAGTGCGTCGTCAGATCAAACGCCCTCATGGAATGCTACTGGTGACAGGGCCAACCGGTAGCGGTAAAACGACCACACTTTACGGGGTGCTCAGTGAACTGAACACTGCGGATCGCAAGATCATCACGGTTGAAGATCCGGTGGAATACCAGTTACCTAGAATTAACCAAGTTCAAGTGAACCATAAGATCGGCCTCGATTTTTCTAACGTGTTAAGAACCACCTTGCGTCAAGATCCAGATATTATCATGGTGGGTGAGATGCGAGACCAAGAGACGGTTGAGATTGGTCTTCGAGGCGCGTTAACGGGTCACTTCGTATTATCGACTCTACATACCAATGATGCGGTGACCAGTGCTCTGCGTCTGCTGGATATGGGGGCGGCGAGTTACCTTGTAGCCAGTGCGCTTAGGGTGATTATTGCCCAGCGACTAGTGCGCCGCGTCTGCCAAAATTGTGCAATAGATTACCATCTCACTGCACAAGATAAAGTCTGGCTATCGAGTGTGAGTCAAATGGACTACTCCAAAGCCACCTTTAGAGTCGGGGCTGGCTGTCAGAGTTGTAACGGTAGTGGCTATCGCGGCCGTATCGGTGTGTTTGAGATTTTAGAGCTTGATGAGCCTATGATTGAGGCGATGCGTACCGGTAACCCCCAGGACTTTACTCGCGCCGCATATCAGAGCCCCAACTTTACCCCGTTAGCCGAGTCCGCTTTAAAGTATTTGGCACAGGGGATGACCACCATAGAAGAGGTCGCTAAGTTAGTTGAAGATGTCAGTGACATTGAACTAGAGCTGAGTGAGGCTTAATCATGCCAACATATCGCTATCGTGGTCGCAGCGCACAAGGTGAGCAGATTAAAGGGGTACTGGATGCTAGCTCTGAGAGTGCTGCCGCAGATCAGCTGATGTCTCGTGGGGTGATCCCGCTGGAGCTGACAGTAGCAGAAGAGGTTAAAGAGTTTAGCTTTAAGGCTTTGTTTAAAGGCAAGGTTGCATTAGATGAGCTGCAGATCTTTACCCGCCAGATGTATTCTTTGACGCGTTCAGGGATCCCGATACTACGTGCGATCGCCGGCCTTTCTGAGACTACGCATTCGGTGCGAATGAAAGAGGCGCTGGATGATATTTCAGAACAGCTAACTTCAGGTCGCCCTCTATCATCAGCGATGAACCAGCACCCTGATGTATTCGACGCGCTGTTTGTTTCTATGGTTCATGTGGGTGAGAACACGGGTAAGCTGGAAGATGCGTTTATTCAACTTGCAGGTTATATCGAGCGTGAGCAGGAAACGCGCAGGCGTATTAAAGCCGCTATGCGCTATCCGATCTTTGTATTGATCGCCATCGCAATTGCCATGGTGATCCTTAACATCATGGTGATCCCTAAGTTTGCAGAGATGTTTTCTCGATTCGGTGCCGATCTGCCTTGGGCGACTAAACTGTTAATTAATACTTCTAACGTATTCGTTAATTATTGGCCCGCGATGATAGTGGTGTTGCTGGCTGGTTTTGTGGGTATTCGCTATTGGCATAGTACCGAGAAAGGTGAAAAGCAGTGGGACAAGTGGAAGCTCAATATTCCCGCGGTAGGCAGCATTATCGAACGTTCGACCCTGTCTCGCTATTGTCGTAGTTTCTCGATGATGTTGAGCGCTGGTGTACCTATGACTCAGGCGCTCAGTTTAGTCGCCGACGCGGTCGATAATGCTTATATGCACGACCGTATCGTGGGAATGCGTCGTGGTATTGAGTCGGGTGAGTCTATGCTTAGGGTGTCGAATAACTGCCAACTATTTACCCCACTTGTGCTGCAGATGGTGGCCGTAGGTGAAGAAACGGGGCAAATTGATCAGCTACTTAACGATGCCGCCGATTTTTACGAGGGCGAAGTCGACTACGACCTTAAGAATTTAACCGCCAAGCTGGAGCCTATCTTGATCGGCTTTGTTGCCTGTATCGTGTTGGTCTTAGCACTGGGGATCTACCTGCCTATGTGGGACATGCTTAATGTCGTTAAGGGCGGTAGCTGATGACGCGAGAACAAGGCTGTGCTTAATCAACAAAAAGCCGATGCAGAGTTGATTAGCGTTTATGGCAAGATTATTGCCTTAATCATTTTGTTAATTGTATTGTTTTACTTAGCTTTTAATTACTTTGGCAGTATTAAGCAGCTGAGTCGGCCTAGTATGCAAGTTGAGCATACACGCTTACTCAATGTACTGGGGGTCGCTCGCTCTCAATGGTTGATGCGTAGCAAGCCGGAGATCTTGATACTCGATTGGTATTCAGATAATCCTAAACACGCCTCATCCACAGGCCAAGTGCGCATGGCCGCGGGAGGCTGGCCTGTGCCGAATGAGACAAGTGTTGCTGGTTGTCGGCAATTATTGATGGAATTGTTGGGGCCAGGTTATGCGCAACAAATTGAAACGCGATTCAATTCTGATACGGGTGTTTGCCGATTTATTGGCGAGTCAGGTGAAAGTATTAGCTATCAAACCACCTCTGGGCGGGTCATTTTTTTGACGCAAGGTGGCTAAAGAGTGAAATTATCTGTTTTCTAATTTTAACAAACTGCTAGAATAGCCGCATACAACACTGGGGGTAAAATGAAACAACAGTATCAAAAGGGCTTCTCCCTTATTGAATTAGTCATAGTTATCGTGATCTTAGGTTTATTGGCCGCGACGGCTATTCCACGTTTTTTAAACGTAACTGATGATGCTGAAGATGCCAGTGTAGACGGCGTAGCTGGTGGCTTAAGTACTGCAGTGAGCTTTGTTCGCTCACAGTGGGAAGTGGACGGTCGCCGTAACAATACCGTGTTATTAGATGGCACCTCAGTAGCATTAGATACTCGCTTCGGCTACCCAACGGGTTCGAGCAATACCGATGCTAAAGCTATGACAGAAGGTACGTGCCAAGAAGTATTTGATCTTGTTTTACAAAATGCACCACGAAGCGTAGGTTCAGGAGAAGATGCGCGTAAAGCAAGATATGTAGTGAGTGTGGCAAAAGGAGCGGGTGGCAGTTCAAATACCATAGATGGCGTGCAAGTTAGCGATCTTGATGTTTGTTTGTATTACCTAGCCTCATCACTGGTGTTAAATCCACAGGATGGTAAGCCTACTGAAGATTTAACCGATCTAAGTAACTTAGCTGGCAAAGGGGTGACTTACAACCCAGGGTCTGGTCAAGTGGCAAGTTTTATCGACTAAGCAAGCAGTTGCTGGTTTACAGTAAAAGTTAATTGTTTACGGCTCACAGGCTTTTAGTGTTTGCCGTACATGTTATGTGATTGAGGATATTTATATGCAAAAGCAAAATGGTTTTACGCTAATTGAATTAGTGGTCGTTATTATTATTTTGGGTATCTTGGCAGTGACTGCGGCGCCTAAGTTTATCAACCTACAAAGCGATGCACGTGCTTCTGCGCTGCAAGGTGTTAAAGGTGCCATCCAAGGCGCTAACGGCCTAGTATTCGCTAAGGCTGCGCTAGCTGGTGATGAGCGAGCGAGCGTTATTACCGGGACTGATGTAAATATCGGAACTGAAGCAGCTCCGATTAATGTAAAGACTCTATACGGTTATTTATTAGCAACAGGCACTGATTTTAATACTGCGATTGATGCCTCGTTTGCACCAGTAGCAACTCCAGGCAATGCTGATTGGGTTTACACCGCTACAGTTGGCACAGCTAATACTCCAGGTACTATGGTTATCAGTCAAGTTGGCGCTCCTAATGATAGCAAAACCTGTCAATTAACATACACTGAAGCTACGGCTACAACTACGCCTACTTACGTAATTGTTGATACAGGCTGTTAATAGGACTCTTTTAATGCAAAAGCAAAACGGTTTTACTCTAATCGAATTAGTGGTTGTGATTATTATCCTAGGTATCTTGGCTGTCACAGCAGCGCCTAAGTTTATCAACCTACAGAGCGATGCGCGTGCATCGACCCTTCAAGGTATGAAGGGCGCGTTGCAAGGTGCTAACTCACTGGTTTTCTCTAAAGCGGCAATTGCCGGTGTTGAGAAGAAAGGTGGTACTACTGTAGGTGATTTAGGTTCGGTTAATATTGGCACTGGACTAGCTGCCACGACTAACTATGGCTACTTAATTTCTACAGCGGCTCAGCTGAAGAATGCATTAGATATTGATATTAGCACGGATGAAAAGGTAGATGCCGATTGGTATATAGCGCCAGTTGGTACTGGTTTCACTGCAGTCGAACTTTACCAAGCAGGATCACCACGTTTCGGTGCTACTACGGCTACTGAATGCTACGTTACTTATACTCCGGCTACGTCTTCGACAGTTGCTCCAAAATATGTTGTAAGCGCTGATGGTTGCTAAATAGTACTACTTTTAAAAGGCCTGCCTCGCAGGCCTTTTTTGTATCTAGGCCGTTTATTGTGGCTTTATTTGCCATAATTATTAAACTGTTGGAAAATCAGTTTTAAGAATTTGTAGGACCTAGGACCTAGGACCTAGGACCTAGGACCTAGGACCTAGAACCTAGAACCTAGAACCTAGAACCTAGAACCTAGAACCTAAGCTAAACACCGCTGAATCAATCAGGACGAGCAATGCATAGAGCGCAGCGACACACAGGCTTTACATTAGTGGAGCTAGTGACCACGATAATCCTTATTGCCATTCTCGCTGTGGTTGTTATTCCTCGCCTACTGACCTCGTCAAGCTATAGTGCTTTTACTTTGCGCGATGAGTTTATCAGTGAGCTGCGTAAAGTGCAGATGATGGCGATGAATAACCAAGATCGCTGTTACCGTTTGTCAGTGACCGATAAAAATTATCAAGTTTCTCGTTTTAAAGGCGCCTGCAGTGGCTCCCCTGTACGTACCGATGCACCGCAAGCGTTTCAAGGTGGAGCGAGTCTCGCCTTGCTACGCAGTGGAGCAAGCACATTCAATATCGAATTTAATGCGCAAGGTGTCCCAATTGTGGACGGCGCGCGTTGCAATGGTAACTGTATTAGTGTGATTGCCGATGAGACACTCTTCCTTGCGATAGAATCTGAAGGCTATATCCATGACGGACAATAGATTCTCAGTAATAAAGCGCCAAACTCAAAGGGCCTTTACCTTAGTCGAGTTAGTTGTGGGTATGGTGGTGATCAGTATCGCCTTTGTGTTGCTGAGTACCATGTTGTTTCCGCAGGCAGAGCGCGCCGCAGATACCCTACATCGAGTGCGTTCTGCTGAACTCGCCCATTCAATTTTGAATGAGATCTGGGGTAAGCGTTACGATCAAAACACCAATTCGAACGGCGGCGTGCCAGCTTGTGGCGCGCCAGCAAAACCAGCATTTGGACTGCCAGCAGGTCTACCTTGTACAGCACCTGCGAATTTAGGGCCAGATACTGTCGCCGGCGTGACCGAGGCTCGTAATGACTATAACGATGTCGATGACTATAGTGGGCTAAACATTAACAGCAATATGCTCAACAGCAGTGAAACCTATGCCGATCGCTATATTAACTACGGCCTAGAAGTCTTGGTCGCCTATGACAACTTACCTAATTTAAATACCAAGCTTGTTACCATTAATGTCACCACGCCAAATGGTGAGGTGATGACCTTCAATGCGATCAGGAGTAACTATTAATGAATACGTTAATACGTCAAGCTTCGCGATTGCAATTGGGCAGATTGAAACAGCGAAAGAGCCAAGGTTTTACCTTAGTTGAGATGGTCACAGTGATCATCATCCTAGGTGTCTTAGTGCTTGGCGTGAGTAGCTTTTTGATTTTTGGCACCCGAATTTTTATCGATGCAACCTCGGTTGATCAAGTCATGAGCCAGAGCCGTTTCGCCATAGAGCGAATGACTCGTGATATTCGTAATACCGTGCCTAACAGTATTCGAGTGCGTGATAGTGGTGATGGTGCTTGGCAGTGCATTGAGATGATGCCTATAACGTCGAGTGCGTCTTATATCGATATGCCTATCGCGCCAGCCCCCGCCTCGCAATTTGGCACTTTGATGCAATCGAGCGCAACAGCGCCTTTGACTGCGAACCAGTTTCTATTGATTTATCCTTTAAGTCCTGCCGATGTGTACACAGCAACGAGTACTTCAATAACGCAGGGAAAGCTATTTAGCATTGACTCCATTACCGCCAATACTAGTAACGATAGCCGTATTGATTTTGGCCGCGCGGTGCGCTTCGATGAGGCCTCACCAAGACAGCGTTATTTCGGTGTTCAAGGGGCGGTGAGTTACTGCTTCGAGCAGGTGACTTCGGAGTTAAGTCTTTTAAAACGTTATTCGGGCTACGGTTTTAATCACCCGAATCTGCAGCCATCGCCAGCCGATATGGGCACGGGAGTGTTAATGGCCGAGAACGTGGTCAATACCATCGGCCGTAATAACCCCATCGCCTATACCCCTGGAACGCTACGTAACAACGCCATGGTGCATCTGAATCCATTGTTTGATGTGCAAGGGCAGACGTTTCAATATCATCATCAAGTGCAGGTGATTAATGTCCCTTAATAGAGAGTTTTTATTCAGTAGCCAAGGCTGCCAATTAGCTAAGCGCTCTAAGCAAACGGGTAGTGCCTTGGTGATCGGTGTATTCATTATTACTGTGATGTTTCTTTTGGCTGCGACACTGATAAATGTGCTGGATGATGCGGATCAAGAGATAAGTCTTGAGGTGTGGGGAACTCGCGCCTTTGCAGCGGCGAATAGTGGTGCCGATCGCGCCTTAGCGGCGCTGTTTCCTGTCGATGGTAGTGCAGGGAGTTGCCCTACCCAAACCACATGGAATATAGGAACTGCAACTGGGCTGGTTGGATTTAATGGCTGCAGCGTGGTCATGACCTGCTCATCAGTGACTACGAATTTGCCGCAAAATAATATGACTCAATATCTAATTACTAGTACCGCGACCTGTAGCACAGGCCAGTGTGATTCGGGTAGCGATAGCGATGCCAGCTGTATTCGAGTGAGCCGCCAGGTGGAGGTCGAAGCACGTGATTAAACTTAGGCTATTATGGGGCTGTTTATTCGCTGTCGTTGCATTCGCTTCGACATCTGCTTTTGCGGTTCCACAGTGTGATGAAATTTTTACCGATCCACCTACGGGAAACCACAATCCAGGACTTATACCACCATCGGGCTTACCCAACTTAGGTGACCTTACTTGTAATAAGCGTGGTTGTTATCCGTCGGATTTTTTTCAACCTGGAGATTTTTATTTCGGTGATAGTGAACTTAAGCAAGGAAGTTTTGTTCATACCAACGGTACAACCACTCGGTTGTACTTTGATAGCCTTAAGCTAAACGGGGCACACCTGAACGTTTCTGGTGAAACGGAAGATCTTATTATCTATGTCTATGGTAGCCTCAGCATCGCGGGACAAAACAGTATAAATGGTATTGTTTATGTAGCCGGAGATGTTAATTTTACGGGTAATGCCAGCATTGACGGTGCGCTAGCCTCTGGTGGTAACTTAACCATTGGCGGTAATGGCGACGTAGACTTTGACGAGGATGCAATTGAAGATGCGGACTTTGGGGGCATGTGTAATAACGAGCCTGTCAACCCAGCCATTCCCACTCAATGTCCTGCAGACCAAAATAACATTCAGGGCTTAACTTATCGAACCTATGATGCTCGTTCTTGGTATTCCGATAACTACAGTCCAGCGAACCCGAATGAGTTTAAAACGTTAGTTAATTTGGTCCGAACGACAGAGAACCAAATCGGCGAGTCCATCGAAACAGATTTAAATCAGAAAGGTAATGGTATTAACCCACATTCAAATGCCGCAGCCGATCAAGATCTGTATTTAGGTGTGTTTGAAGGATACATAGAGGCACCTGAAACGGGCGAGTATACCTTTGCTATCGATGGTGATGATGCCATTGAGCTATTGATCGATGGTGAAGTGATAAAAGGGTTTTACGGCGTTCACTCGACCTGTGATTGTACAAGGTACCAAGGTAAGGTATCCCTTGAGCAAGGGGCGCATACCATAGAGTTAAGATTTCATGAGACCTTCGGTGCTGAAGCTTTCCGTCTGTATTGGAAAACGCCTTCTTCCACGCGTTTTGAGATCGTTCCAGCGAGCCAGTTGTTGACCTGTCCAGCGCCACAGTTTGAATTTGGCCGCGCCGAACTCGATGCCAGCGGTAATGCGGTTATCAACTTTAATAACAGCTACTCAGCTCCACCTGTGGTGATGGTGATGCCAACGATTGATGGTAGCAACGCCAATGGCGATCGCTCATCAACTGTGCGAGTCGATAGCTTGAGTGCGAGTAATGCTTCAATTAAGCAGGTTAACTCTGGCATATCGCAAGTTCTAAATAAGAAGATGGAGAAGGTGGACTACTTCGTTATGGAGCCTGGCTATCGCTTCTTAGAGCGAGGTAAGGCATTACAAGCAGGCTCTGTTTCAACTCGGCTATATCAAGGTAAAAACTTACCTAGTTGGGGGCGAGGCTACGAGAATATTGAGTTTGAGCATAAATTTGGTCTGCAGCCTGCCATGATTGGCCAGACATTGACTCATAACAATGGTCACTTCATTACTACTGTGATCAATAATATCGATGCCGATGGTTCACAATTTGATATTGCCATAGAAGGCTCGGAGATGAGCTCAAGCATATACCGAACAGAGCTTTTAGCTTATGTGGCGGGTGTCGGCCAAGGTGTGATGACGGTCAATGGTGAAAACCTGAAGTATGAGTTTGCCAACGCGTTAAATCATGGCAATGGTAGTTCAGGTAGAAGCTTGAGTCAGCAATGTGCTTTTAATAATAGTTACCAGCAAACTTATACCGCACAGCCTTTAACTATTGCCAATAAAAACCAACGTCGTGGTGGCGATGGCGGTTGGGTAAGACGCTGCACCAAAGAGAGTTTTAACAATCAGGTTAGCTTTGCGATAGATGAAGATCAGCACGGTGATAGTGAGAGAAAGCATATGGCTGAGAGTATCGGTTATTTTGCATTTGAGTATGCAGCCGAGCCGCCAGCGGTAAATCATTATCGAATTAGCTTCGATTCCGGTGCGCTTAGCTGCGCCTCTAAATCGGTGGCGATTCAGGCCTGCGCCGACAATAACTGTCGCTCGCTGTTAACCGATCCCGCCTTTGTCACCCTGACTAAGAACGGCGCCAACTATAGCAGCGAGACTTTTACGGGGAGTACTAGTACTGAGGTTTGGCATCCACAAGGTGGATTAGTGACCTTAGGCTTGGGAGCGACCGTACCGAGTGCCGACTACAGCTGCTATATCGATGGTAACCTGGTTACCAATGCTCAATGTCAGCTCAACTTTGAAGACAGCGGCATCTACTTCGATATTGATGATTCTACCGCCTGTAAGAACTCCAATAACTTCGAGTTATTTGCGGTCAAGAAAGATGAAACCACCCAGCAATGTGTACCGCTATTTGCTAATCAAACTAAACCGCTTTCGATGGCGTTTAACTATATTACACCAGATGCTACCGGCATTAACGAGGCCGCCGCGTTAACCATCAACAGTCTCAATGCACCTCATGCCAGTAAAGTGATTGCAGGCGGTTCGAGTGAAGAGCTTCAAGTTCACTTCGATGCCAATGGTAAAGCCCTGCTGAATGTGAATTACCCTGAGGCCGGTAAGGTGGAGCTTGCAGCAACACTGACAGAGGTGATCGAGTCGCCAGATGGCAGCACCAGTGAAACCTTGATACTCGAACATAGCGATCAATTTGTGGCTAAGCCCGATGGTTTCCATTTCTTCAATAACTCAGGCAGTAATGGCTGCACGGGGGCGAGTTGTGATCTGTTCGCCAAGGCCGGCGATGATTTTAAGATGGATGTAAAGGCGGTTTGCGGCACCGATGATGGCACGTCCTATAAAGATCGCCCTGCGCTTAAAAACTTTAGGTTTACAGATTTAAAAATTAAGCCTGTGTTACAGGCACCTTTAGTCAGCAATGGAGACATTAAAGATGGCGGTCTTGGAGGGCTAGGCCAAACAAGCTTGAGCTTTACTAAGGCTAACAGTGCTCCCCTAAGACTGGCTAACCAGACATACTCTGAGGTGGGAGCGATAAGTATTGCACTCGATGGTGAGCCGAATTATCTCGGTGCCTCGATCCCCGAAGCCAATTCAAGCAGCGAGATCTTTGGCCGCTTCTCGCCTTACTACTTAACCGTGACGGCCAACACTCCTCACCTTGCGGCGCAGTGTGGCAGCTTTACCTATATGGATCAGCCATTTGGTTTCTCTATCGGTGATGAACCAACCCTGTCTATCATAGGTAAGAACAAGAGCGGGGCGATCACCAACAACTATCAAGTCGGTGACTGGTGGCGTTATCATGGCAAACAGTGGCTAGATCGTAGCTACAGCGATACTTCAGGCGCAACCTCAACGGATGGCGCAGCCTTGCTGATTGCGGATGAGTCGCCGATTTCTGGCACTGTGGAATACTATCCGCTTAATGAGAGCAATAGTGTGCAGCGGGCTTACCTAAGCGGTGCACAGCTGCATTATGGCCGCACTGCATCGCTGGCGGTTCCCTTTAATGGTCAGTTTGACCTAGAACTATCGAAGGCTGATGTGACAGATAAGGATGGTATTTGTTACCAAGACAGCGCCAATGCAGCCTGTGTTGGCTTTACCTTTGACGATATCGCTAAAGACGATGTTTTTGCGCTGCGTTACGGCCGCTTTGTGATGCAAAATGCTTATGGTCCATCGTCGGAAGAGCTGCGTCTAGAGGTCGGAACCCAGTATGTTGGCGCTAGCGGCGAGTGGCTCACCAATACAGAAGATAACTGCTCGGTGTTCGATACTACCAGTGCGACAGAGTCTGCCGATATTGGCTTGCACCTGTCTCCTGATGCAGGGCTGGAAGGCGTTCAAGGCTTTACTCGCCCAGGAGGAACGGGCAAGGCTGGAACTATCGGTCTAGGTAACAGCTTTATCTATTTCCCTGCCCCCCACGCCGATGGTGAAGTGGGCCTGCAGCAGCATCTCGATAAGTGGCTGCAATGGTATTGGAGTTATGGCGCAAGTAGTGCATTACAAGACCCGCGAGCGACAGCCTATTTTGGTACTTACCGCGGTCATGATCGGATTATTTATTGGCGAGAAGTTAACTAATTGTCAGTAACAAGGGGGGAGACAAGTTATTGACTCGCTCTTTGGGCTGTATATCGCAAAAAACAGGGTTTCATTAGCAATTGTTAACCTCTTCGGTCTTGTGGATTTTAAGAAGCGTGATAAAGTTACCTGATTTCTTTTTTCTATGACTCCACAGAGACAGGCTGGTTACATGTTCAAGAAGCTACGCGGCATTTTTTCTAATGATCTTTCGATCGATTTGGGTACAGCAAATACGCTAATTTACGTCCGTGAAGAAGGCATTGTGCTAAACGAACCTTCGGTGGTTGCTATCCGTGGTGAGCGCACGGGTTCAGGTCAAAAGTCGGTTGCGGCCGTCGGTACTGAAGCAAAGCAGATGCTAGGTCGTACTCCTGGGAACATTCAAGCCATTCGTCCAATGAAAGATGGCGTTATTGCCGACTTTTATGTCACTGAAAAAATGCTACAGCATTTCATCAAGCAAGTTCATAACAACAGCGTATTCCGCCCAAGCCCTCGCGTATTAGTATGTGTGCCTGTTGGCGCAACACAAGTTGAACGCCGTGCGATCCGTGAATCAGCCATGGGCGCAGGTGCTCGTGAAGTTTATTTGATTGAAGAGCCTATGGCGGCGGCAATCGGTGCAGGTCTACCCGTTTCTGAAGCAACGGGTTCTATGGTTGTCGATATCGGTGGTGGTACTACAGAAGTTGCGATTATCTCGCTAAACGGTGTGGTTTATTCATCGTCTGTTCGCATCGGTGGTGACAAGTTTGATGACGCGATCATCAACTATGTGCGTCGTAACTACGGTAGCTTGATTGGTGAAGCGACAGCCGAGCGTATCAAGCACACAATCGGTACTGCATATCCTGGCGATGAAGTATTAGAAATTGAAGTACGCGGTCGTAATCTTGCGGAAGGTGTACCACGTAGTTTTACCCTGAACAGCAACGAAATTTTAGAAGCATTGCAAGAGCCACTATCTGGCATCGTCAGTGCGGTTATGGTGGCACTAGAGCAGTCTCCTCCAGAGTTGGCGTCAGATATCTCTGAGCGCGGCATGGTGTTGACTGGTGGTGGCGCCTTGATCCGTGATCTTGACCGTCTACTAATGCAAGAGACTGGCATTCCTGTGATGATCGCAGATGATCCATTGACTTGTGTGGCACGCGGTGGTGGTAGAGCTTTAGAGATGATCGATATGCACGGCGGCGACCTGTTCTCTGAAGAAAACTAACCACGGTTAAAAAGGGCGGTGTTTAACCGCCCTAGTTTGTTATGAAGCCTATTTTTGTTCGCGGTATTTCCAATCAATTTAGACTCATGCTGGCAGTGATTATGTCAGTGATTCTGCTTGTCGCTAACGACAGGCTAGAGCCTGTGCGTAACTCTCTCTCCTCACTGTTAAGCCCATTGCAATATGTGGCAAACATTCCCGGCGCTCTGCTCGATCTCTCCGCCGAAAGCTTAGCGACGCGCAACATGTTGGCTAAGCAAAATAAAGAGTTATTGCGTCATCAACTTCTGATGAGCGAACGTTTACAGCGTTTTGAACATCTGCGCCAAGAGAACGATCGCTTACGTAGCCTACTCGGTTCTCCAGTGCATATGGACGCTAAGAAGGTGGTTGCTGAGGTGATGGAAGTGGCGAGCGATCCTTTTCATCAATATGTGGTACTAAACCACGGTGCACGTAGCGGTGTATTTGTTGGCCAACCTGTGGTCGACGCCCAAGGTGTCGTCGGTCAGGTGGTGCAGGTCAGCGAGCTAACCAGCCGAGTATTATTGTTATCGGATGCTTCCCATGGCATTCCTGTTAGGATCACCCGTAACGATGTGCGCCTAATGGCAGTCGGAACAGGTGTGCTTGATGAGCTAGAGATGAGACATGTCGCCAAGAGTACCGATGTGCGTGTTGGCGATCTATTGGTTTCTTCGGGTCTAGGTAAGCGCTTTCCTGAAGGCTATCCCGTGGCCCGTGTTATGAGTGTCGAAAAAGATGACGGACAGAGCTACGCCACAGTGGTCGCTCAGCCGTTAGCCGCACTAGATAGAATTCGTTACCTGTTATTACTATGGCCTGATATTGAGTCTGACGGCAAAGATCTTACCCCTCCAAAGGGGGTTGAAGAAGCCCTGAAGGCGAGTCAGGAGGTCGCACAATGAGTTTACATGTGGCAAATGGCCGATGGGTCGTTTGGCTAAGCCTATTGGTGGCAATGTTGTTCCAAATTATGCCGCTGCCAGATATGGTAGAGGCTTGGCGTCCAAGTTGGTTGCTGCTCGTCATTATCTATTGGGCGATGGCATTGCCTCATCGCTACAATATTTTGACCGCTTGGGTACTCGGGGTGATGCTCGATATTCTGCTTGGGGCAACCTTAGGCATTCGCGCATTCGCGATGTCGGTGGTTGTGTATGTGGTGGTACTGCATTTTCAGCGGTTACGTAACTTCCCAATGTGGCAGCAGGCGCTATTGGTGGCTATGTTGGTCGCGCTCTATAACCTAGTGGTATTTTGGGTGCAGTTTGTAACTGGTAGTGCTGTGTTCGATGTTAGTTTGTTCTATCCAGCATTTTCGAGTCTAGTGATGTGGCCATGGATCTTTTGGGTCTTACGCCGAGTAAGACGTCTGTATAAGGTTCGATAGTCCACTATTTATTTGCTTTCCTTGGCTGACACTAGTGAGTGTCATTTTCGACCGCGTTAGCCTAGTTAGAATCATAGAAAGGTACTGTGTATGAAGTTAGTACTTGCTTCGGGCTCGCCTCGTCGTAAAGAGTTGTTAAGCCAGTTAGCTTTTTTAAATACTAAAGCAGATGTGCCATTCGAGTTTGAAATATTAGCGGCCGATATCGATGAGAGCCATAAGCACGGTGAGTCTGCTGACACATTTGTGCTGCGTTTAGCGCAAGAGAAAGCCCTGGCAGGTCTTGCCTTGTTTGGTACAGACAAACAAGCAGTGGTGTTGGGGTCAGACACCATAGTGGTACAGGGTGAGACGATTTTAGGTAAGCCTAAAGATGAAGCCGATGCGGCGGCGATCTTGGCGAGTCTCTCGGGTCAGTCGCATCGAGTGATGACCGCTGTTGCGCTAACCGATGGCATTAAAACCGTCAGCCGTCTAGTGACCACTAAGGTACAATTTTGCGAGTTAACTCAAGCCGATATACTTAGTTATATCGCGACGGGTGAGCCGATGGATAAAGCCGGAGCCTACGGGATCCAAGGGCTGGGTGGAAATTTTGTTGAAGCTATCGAGGGCAGTTATTCCGCGGTAGTTGGGTTACCTTTGGTAGAAACCCGTGCGTTGTTGTGTGAGATGCAAGTTTTATAGCCATAAAAATCAGTAAAAACAGGCTTTAATTGCCAAGCTATAGACTATCGTTCATCGCAGACTCTAACTGGCAGTATTGGCTCTTTGCCCAATATTGCCAGATCACAAGCTACGCCAAATCCTTTTTAAATTAAGCTATTTCCCTGAGTGGGGTGAGTTGTGAGTAGAAGTCGAATCGCGCAAAACCGAGGACAGAGAAAGATAGGCTCTGAACTCTTAATCAATGTAACACCTACAGAAGCTCGAGTAGCATTAGTGGAGCACGGTGTTCTGCAAGAGGTTCATATCGAACGACGCATGAAGCGTGGTTTGGTGGGCAACATTTATAAGGGCAAAGTGAGCCGTGTACTGCCCGGTATGCAGGCCGCCTTTGTCGATATTGGTTTAGATAAGGCCGCATTTTTACACGCCTCGGATATCGTGCCCCATACCGAGTGTGTCGCCGATGTTGAGAAAGGCAACTTTGTGGTGCGCGATATTGCCGAGCTAGTGAGGCAGGGGCAAGACATCATGGTGCAGGTGGTTAAAGATCCATTGGGTACCAAGGGCGCACGCTTAACTACAGATATTACCCTTCCTTCGCGTTATTTAGTATTCATGCCTGGCTCTAGCCATGTTGGTGTTTCGCAGCGTATCGAGTCTGAGGAGGTTCGCGCACGGCTCAAGAAGATCACTCAACCCTTTGTCGACGATGACGGTGGGTTTATTATTCGCACCGCTGCAGAGAGTGCTGGTGAAGATGAGTTAGTGCAGGACGCCGGATTTTTAAGACGAGTCTGGGCCAAAGTCAGCGAACGTCGTAAGCGTCGCGGTGTCTCTCTACTGTATCAAGATCTTGCCTTACCTGTGCGTATCGTACGCGACTTTGTGGGTACCGAGCTGGATCAGATTCAGGTTGACTCTAACCAGACTTACGAAGAGCTGCAGCAGTTTGCCCAAGAGTTTATGCCGGAGATTGCCGATAAGCTCGAGCATTACACCGGTCCCGTGCCGATTTTCGATCTCTATGATGTCGAGAATGAGGTGCAGCGCGCGCTTGGGCGTAAGGTTGAGCTAAAATCCGGTGGCTATCTGATCATCGATCAGACCGAGGCGATGACCACGGTCGATATCAATACCGGCGCCTTTGTAGGGCATCGTAATCTAGAAGAAACGATTTTCAATATCAACCTCGAAGCGACTCACGCGATTGCTCGTCAGTTACGCCTGCGTAATTTAGGTGGGATCATCATTATCGATTTTATCGATATGCTAAACGCCGAGCATAAGAAGCGAGTGCTAGCCAGTCTAGAAAGTGCGCTTTCGAAAGATAGAGTCAAGACCAATATTAGCGGTTTCTCAGGCTTAGGCTTAGTGGAGATGACCCGTAAACGCACTCGTGAGAGTCTTGAGCATGTGCTTTGCGGCGAGTGTCCTGTTTGCTTAGGCACAGGCAATCTAAAAACCGTAGAAACGGTTTCCTACGAGATCTTCCGCGAGATTATTCGTCTCAATCGTGGTTACGATGCCGATGAGTTTTTGCTGTACTGCTCGCCAGCTGTCTATCAAAGCCTTAAAGGGGACGAGAGTCACCTATTGGGCGAACTTGAAGTCTATATAGGTAAGCGAGTACGGCTACAGAATGAACCTATGTATGCACAGAACAAATTCGACGTGGTGATAATGTAGTGCCACCAGAAACTTGTTCGCCAAAAAAGCGTACCTTTAATTTCACTCGTGCTTGCGGGCAGTTCCTAGCTATGGTGCTAGTGCTCTTCGCCTTGATGGTCAGCCTGTTTCGCGGGCTGCTGCCCCAGCTTGATCAAGTGCGCATGGAACTTGTCGCTTTCGTCAAAGCCGAGTACCAGGTCGAAGTTGAAGTTGGCCAGCTTGCCGCAGAATGGCAAGCCTATGGTCCAGCCTTGACGGTCAAAAATTTTGTCTTACCGGCACAGGAAAACCTGCCAGTCACTCTGCTATTTAATCGAGTGCATGTGAAGCTGGATTTTTGGCAGACGCTGATCACCGCGACACCGCAAATTGAAGATGTCATCTTCGATGGCGTAAACGTAGCTTTAGATCTCGACCAGTTAAAGGCGATGACGCCGCGAAACGCAGATGCCAAGCTGCAAACTGACTGGCTTTATAAATTGCTGCTAGAGCAGCTTGAGCGCTTCTCAATCACAGATGCTAGGTTTCAGCTGTTGAGCCGAGAGCATGACTATCGCCCCATCTTCATTAAAGATATGAAATGGCGCAATATCGATAATCGCCACCGAGGCGAGGGCAAGTTATTCCTCGATGCCGAGGCTTCTGAAGTTGAGCAACTGGCACTCAGCGTCGACGTTAACGGAAATGGTAATCGCCCCGAGTCACTGGTTGGACAGTTTTACTTAGCCGCGCGCTCCCTCGATATTGGTGAGTGGGCGTCGAGGCAGCCTAACCCCTTCGATACCAGCAAGAGATTACCACTAGAAGGGGTGGTTAACCTGCAGGCATGGGCTGGCTTTTCAAACCGAAGCATTGATGGTGTTACCGTTGAGTTTCAACCGAGCTGGCTAGAGTGGTTCCTCAATGATGAGCCACAGCAGTTTACCATCGAGTCGGGGGCTATGACTTGGCATCCCAACGAGCAGGGCTGGAGCTTAGCCAGTCACGATCTTAACTTCTCAACCAATGGCCACCCTTGGCCGACGGCTGAGCTTTATGCCAGACAAAACGAGCAAGGGGTCGATGCCAGCCTTAACCAGCTTGAGCTGAGCATGTTGCTGCCGCTATTGCCTCTTATTCCTGATGTGGAACTCGATGCGCTGAATAACTGGCAGTCTCTTAAGCCGGCCGGCAAGCTTACCCAGCTACGAGCCCATTGGGATAGCCTGCTCAAACAGCCTAAAGTCGCACTTAACCTACAGCAGGTCGGTTGGCAGGCGAGTGGCGCTGTTCCGGGCGTAAAGCCCATAGATGCTAAGCTGGAACTCGATGATGAGTCTCTGTATTTTGCACTGCCAGCACAGCAGTATACAGTCGATTTTAATGGCGGCTTCGCCGCGCCAATTACGTTGCAAGGCGATGGGTTTGCAGGTGACTTTAATTTTTCAGACTTAGCGCTGACGTTACCTAAGGTGCATTTTAGCAACGCAGATTTAGACATTGATGCGGGTCTACGTTTAGAGTTTAGCGATGCGGTACATATGGCACTACTGGCCAATGTCGATATCAATGATGTTGCCCATGTTCACAGCTATTTTCCGCTTAAAGGCATGAGTAGTTCCTTGGTCAGTTATCTTACCGAGGCGCTCAAGGCTGGCAAGACTGATGATGCGGTCGTGGTATGGCATGGGGCATTTACGGATTATCCTTACGCCCTGCATGACGGTATTTTCCAGGCTGGCTTTACCCTGTCCGATGCCACGTTTGAGTTTCAGGACACTTGGCCCGCCGTTGATGAGCTCAACCTATCGGCGCTATTTGAAAACGCTGCCATGGATCTTTGGGTTAACCGAGGTCAGCTGCTCGATGTCAAAGCCGATGGCGCCTATATTGGTATTCCAGCCTTAGGTGAAAAGAGCTTGCTGAGTGTTAAAGCCGATCTCGCTACTACAGCGGAAGCCGCCAATGAGGTGATCCAAAAGTCACCGTTGGTGGACTCTGTGGGAGCCACCCTCGATGTGGTGCAAATTGCTGGCGATATCACAGGTCAGATCGATTTATCGATCCCGCTTTATGATGGTGAGTCAGAGGTGATTAAAGGTACGGTTAACTTTAATGATACGCCTGTGTACATCACCGAACCGGGGATCCAGCTAGAAAAGCTCACTGGCCAAGTGCAGTTTATCAATGATGTCGTCACCGGGACAAATCTTAACGCCTTAATGTATGAGCAGCCGCTGCAGTTTAGCTTTAATACCGAAAGCATGAATCAAAACTATGGCGTCGATGTCACCCTTAACGGTCAGTGGCAGCTTGCTGATCTGCCCGAGGAATTACATAACCCTCTCAGTGATTATTATTCAGGCCAAGTCGATTGGAATGGCGAACTGATGCTGATCTTCGATCCACTGGGCTATCAGGTTCAGGCGCGAGTGGAAACCGATCTTGTGGGGGCAGAGCTTAAGCTGCCGGCGCCATTAGGCAAGAAACAGGATGAGGCTAAGCATTTAGTCGCAGAGCTGATCGGCGATAACAAGCAGGCCTCATTAGGGGTTAAGCTGGATAAGCAGCTGGAATTTTGGGGCGGCTTCGATGCCAACTCGGGGAATTCACTTGCTCACTTCGATCTACTCTTAGGGCGCTTATTTAAGCCTGGAGATCAGTTACGTAAGCACCAAGGCCACCTGCAGATCGAGCTTGATAACACCGAGTTTTCGCCTTGGCTGCCGATTATTCAAAGCTTTGTCAGTCAAAGTGATGCTGCAGTGCTACCAGCCGATGAGACTCAGTTAGAGCAAAAGTCGCTTTTCCCGCCCTTGGTATCTATTGACGCCAAGTTTAATAAGCTAGATTTTATGGGACAGCCGCTAGAAGAAATGCATTTTGCTGCTGCGCCTACCGAGCATGCTTGGCGCTTCGATGTCACATCCCAGCAGTTTGATGGACGCATCGACTTCTATCCCAATTGGGTCGATCAGGGATTAAAAGTGGTGGCGAGTAAATTCCATATGGCCCCCGAGATGCGCAGTGAAGAGAATGCTCATTATAAGTCAGATACCATCATGGCTAACCTGCCGCCATTGGCGATAGATGTGGATGATTTCTCACTCTATGGGCGCTCATTAGGTCACTTAGTGCTGCAGGGGACTCCAAAAGGGGAGTCATATCAGATCCAGACGGTATCTATGACGACACCTAATGTAGAGTTGAAAGGTACTGGCGCTTGGGACATGAGTGAAGGCAAGAACTTAACCTCATTTAAGCTCTCGTTAGACGCCGATAAGTTTGATTACTTATCCGAGCAGCTAGGTATCGATCCAGGGCTGAAGAATGCACCGACCGAAGTAAAGGCCGAGATATCTTGGATTGGCGCGCCCTATGCGTTCTCGTTAGAGACACTCAATGGCGATGTCAGTTTTCAATTGGGTAAAGGCCACCTGTCAGAAGTCAGTGACAAGGGCGCACGGATCTTCTCACTCTTTAGTTTGGACTCGCTATTAAGAAAACTGTCATTGGACTTTTCCGATGTCTTCGGCAAAGGCCTCTACTTTGACTCTTTTTACGGCACGTTAAAGCTTGATAATGGCGTGGTGAAAACCACCGATACCGAGATGAAAGCCGTTGCTGGCGATATGCGCGTTCGTGGCTATACCGACCTAACCACCGAGAGCTTGAATTACGATATTCGCTTCGTGCCGCAGTTGGCCTCTAGCGTACCCACGGTTGTATTGCTCAGCACTGGCGGTTGGACCTTCGGCTTGGGGGCATTTGCACTGACTAAGGTGCTCGAGCCTGTGATTGAGGTGATCTCTGAGATCCGCTTTAGGCTAACAGGCACCATGTCAGAGCCGAAGCTTGAAGAGCTAGAGCGTAAGAGTAAAGAGATTGAGATCCCTGAATCTGTGCTACCGAAGAAGGTCACGGAACCTGAAACACAACAGGAGCCAATGGGGCCACAAGTCATAGGGCAAACTACCACCGACGTGAGTATTCAGGCAGATCCTAAGAATAAGATTAACTCTAAGGCAGAAACAGCAGAAGGTGTGCAAGCATCAGCAGTGGAGCTAAAGGTTGCCACTCCACCAAATACTGATTTTGTCGATAGTAGCAAGGAGCCTGCGAGGCTAACCCTGATAGAGGGTAAACCAAGTGAGCAAGCTAAGCAGAGTGAGCCAGCTGAAGCCCAAGTTGAGTCATCATCAAGGCCACAGCTAGATGAGAGAAAAGAGGGAGAGTTAGATGCAAGTCAGCCTACTGCAATGTCAAAGCAGCCGCAGCGTTTCGGACAACCTAGCGTTTATCGAATCGCAGCTTAGCCAGCTCTCCCGTCAAGCGGATGAGCCACAGCTGGTGGTGCTGCCGGAATGTTGTCTGCTCTTTGGCGGGCATGAAAGCCAACAACTGCAATATGCCACCGATGCGGAGCAAAGCCCGCTCAAACAAGCACTAGCCGAGCTCGCTAAACACTATCGAGTTGTGATGGTGGCGGGGAGCATTCCTATTTTGGCCGAAGATGGCCGTGTCTATAATCGCTGTTATGTATTCGATACCGATGGTAGCGTATTAGGCCAGTACGATAAGCTACACCTATTCGATGTCGAGGTGACCGATGGCACCAAGCAGTATCGAGAGAGCGATGCCTTTTGCCCTGGTAAGCAGATAGTCGTGGTCGATACCCCGATGGGTAAGTTGGGACTGGCGATCTGCTATGACATTCGCTTCCCGGATCTTTTCAGGGCGCTGCGCGAGGCGGGTGCCGAATTGATCGCCGTGCCAGCCGCATTTACTAAGGTGACTGGCGAGGCGCACTGGCAGGTGTTATTGCAGGCAAGGGCTATCGAAACCCAGTGCTTCATTTTAGGCGCTGCCCAGTGGGGACAACATAATCAGGGTAGCCGAGAGACCTGGGGGCAAAGTATGATAGTCAGTCCGTGGGGAGAGGTTATTGCACAGAAGCAACAACAGACGGGTTGGCTACAAGCCGAAGTGGATCTGCAAAGCCTGCAAAGGATCCGCGCTAAAATGCCAGTGATGACCCATAATCGATTTGTATCACCAAGGCTAAAATAGGCTAGAAATTCAGGGTAAACTGAGATTCTCATCGAGAGTGTTCGAGTTGCCGCAGTACTTTATTGAATTAATATTAAGAGAGAATAGATGTCACTTTTAACCCAAGTTGGACAGAGCTTATTACAAGATGGGCTAGCAATCGATGATCTGCAAAGCTATTTGAAGCGGATCCATGAACATCAAATTGACTTCTCAGATCTATATTTTCAAGGTAGCCGTCATGAGTCTTGGGTATTGGAAGATGGCATAGTTAAAGATGGTAGCTTCCATATCGAACGCGGTGTGGGCGTACGAGCCATTACCGGCGAGAAGACAGGTTTTGCCTATGCCGATGAAATTACCCCTGCAGCACT
This sequence comes from Shewanella sp. Isolate13, assembly GCF_022398325.1. Classification (GTDB taxonomy): domain Bacteria; phylum Pseudomonadota; class Gammaproteobacteria; order Enterobacterales; family Shewanellaceae; genus Shewanella. The sequence continues at coordinate 55,277 of NZ_JAKEVD010000013.1, read as the reverse complement.
TGAGGCTGCGGCCACCGCTGCACGTGGTATCGCTACAGCCGGTGGTGAAGGGCAAGTTAATGCCTGGAAACAGCAGCAGAGCAAGGCGCTTTACATTAGCTCAGATCCTATTGCCGCGATGGAAGAGGTGAAAAAGATTGAGCTACTTAAGCAGGCCGATGCCTATATTCGTAGCTTAGATAGCCGCATTATTCAGGTTGTGGTTAGCCTGTCAGGTGTACATGAAGAGATTTTAGTCGCGGCAAGCGATGGCACACTCGCTGCGGATATCCGTCCGTTAGTGCGCTTTAACTGCAGCGTGATTTTGGAAGAGGATGGCAAGCGTGAGCGCGGTGCGTCAGGTGGCGGTGGCCGTCATGATTACAGCGTGTTATTGGATGAAGATAAAGATGGCCTACCGTACTGCTTCGGCTTTGCCCGTGAGGCGGTGCGCCAAGCTCAAGTGAACCTACATGCGATCGATGCGCCGGCAGGTGAAATGCCTGTGGTACTCGGTGCGGGCTGGCCGGGTGTCCTCCTGCATGAAGCGGTTGGCCATGGTCTTGAGGGTGACTTTAACCGCAAGGGCAGCAGTGCATTTAGCGGCAAAGTGGGTCAGCAGGTGGCTTCAAAGCTTGTGACTGTGGTCGATGATGGCACCATTGCTAATCGCCGTGGTTCATTGACTATCGATGATGAAGGCGTAGCGACTCAGAAGACAGTATTGATCGAGAACGGCATCTTAAAAGGCTATATGCAAGATAAGCTCAACGCACGCTTGATGGGTGAGCAGTTTACAGGCAACGGCCGTCGTGAGTCTTATGCTCACCTACCTATGCCACGTATGACTAACACTTATATGGAAGCGGGTGAGTCCGATCCTGCCGAGATCATCAAGTCGGTTAAGAAAGGGGTTTATGCGCCTAACTTTGGTGGTGGTCAGGTGGATATTACTTCGGGTAAGTTTGTGTTCTCGGCTTCTGAAGCCTACTTGATTGAAAATGGTGAGATCACTCAGGCGATCAAGGGCGCAACCCTGATTGGCAATGGTCCTGAGTCGATGAGCCAGATCTCTATGGTGGGTAATGATTTAGCCCTAGATAAGGGCGTGGGCGTATGTGGTAAAGACGGTCAAAGCGTTCCCGTCGGTGTCGGCCAGCCTACGCTGAAGCTAGATAAATTGACCGTCGGTGGCACCGCATAGAGCTAGAGTTTTATAAAGCCTAGGGTTTAGTTGTAGATTTTATAGCTAGATCCTAGCGAGCAATATTTAGCAATGCTAGTATCTACCAATTAATTAGAGTAATCACTCTAGAGGTGTTGATGAAACGTTCGCTGTGTGCGCTGTTGCTACTGTTACCTTTAACCGCTCAGGCTAAGACAATGGCCTTCGATGAGGCTTGGCAACAGCTGATTAAGGTCAGCGATAAGCTGCAAGCTGGGGCTCAAGAGGTGAAACGAGCCGAAGCTGAGCGAGAGGCGGGTGAAGATATGAATCTTCCCTCGATCAATCTCACAGGCAGCTACACTCGTCTAGAAAAGCCGATCGAATTAGATCTGCGCGATCTTAACCCTCTAGCCTCTCTCGATCCCGCCACCTTGCCTCCCGCTCTTGGCGGCGCATTAGCTGGTATTCCGGGATCTCTGTTCGTCACACCTTTTACCGAGCAAGATATTTTCCGTTCAAGTTTGCAAGCCATGTGGCCCATCTACACAGGTGGTAAAATTACTGCCGCTCAAGGGATCCATGAGGCCGAAGTGGCCGAGAAAGAGCAACAACTCAAGTTGACCATGCGTGAGCTGTTTGTGCAGCTTGTGGACCGTTATTATGCGGTTGCGGTGACCGAGGCCTTAGCGCAAACCCAAGCGGAACTCGTCGATTCACTCACTCAGCATGCATCTCACGCCGAGAAACTTGAACAGCAAGGACAGATCGCTCGAGTCGAGCGCCTCAATGCTCAGGTTGCACTGGAAAATGCCCGCGTGAGTTATGGCAGCGCCAAGCGTCAGTCTGAGATGGCGATGATCGCCCTGTCGAGAATGTTGCATGAACAGCAGGTCGATACTACCTCTCCGCTGTTTATGCTGAATAAGGCTCCCTCGCTGCCGCAGTTGACTCAACTGACAATTAATCAACATCCGGCACTTAAATTACTGGCGGCGAAAGAGGCTCAGGCTCAGGGCTTAGTGGATGTGGAGAAAGGCAGTTATCTACCGACGGTTTTCCTCTACGGTAATTACACCCTCTATGAAGACGACAGCCTGTTTGCGCAGATAGAGCCAGATTGGATGTTAGGGGTGGGCGTCAAGGTTCCATTACTGAGCCGAGACGGACGCAGCGGCAAGGTTGAAGCCGCTAAGAGTGCCCTGCTACAGGCGAGATACACCAAAGCGCAGACGCAACAGGATTTGAACTTATTGCTCGACCAGAGCTATCGCCAGTTGCTACAGGCGCAAGAGGAGGTGGTGTCGTTAAATACCTCCATGAGCCTAGCTGAAGAGAATAAACGTCTTAGGGATATCGCCTTTAAGCAGGGGTTATCGACCTCAATTGAAAAGGTGGATGCGGAGCTCAAGCTTAACGCGGTTGAGACGCAACAGTTAGGCGCGCAATATCGTTATGTACAAGCCTATGCAAGATTGATGGCCATCAGTGGTCAATTAGATGAATTTATTGGTAGAAGTATTAAGCAAGGGGAACCTAATGCGCACTAACCGTATCTTGGCCGCAGTGGCATTAATCGTATTAATTGGTGCGCTGGTATATGGGTTAATCCTTGCTTACACACCAAAGCCGCAGCTGCTACAGGGGCAGATTGAGGCCCGTGAATATAACGTCTCCTCTAAGGTGCCGGGTCGAGTCGAAGAGGTATTGGTTAGGCGTGGTGACAAGGTTAGCGAGGGCGACCTACTGTATGCCATCTATAGCCCTGAGCTAAAAGCCAAGTTGATGCAGGCAGAAGGCGGACGTGATGCCGCACTAGCGATGCAACAGGAAGCGGATAACGGCGCGCGTAAGCAGCAGGTTGCGGCTTCAAAAGAACAGTGGCTTAAGGCACAAGCGGCAGCAAAGTTAGCCCGTACCACCTTCGATCGCGTCGAAGTGCTGTTTAACGAGGGTGTGCTAGCCAGACAGAAGCGCGATGAAGCCTTTACTCAGTGGCAGGCGGCCAAGTATACCGAGCAAGCCGCGCTGGCCATGTACCAGATGACAGATGAAGGTGCCCGTGTTGAGACTAAGGCTGCGGCAGCGGGTAACGCACGCATGGCCGAAGGCGCGGTAAACGAGGTTTCTGCAATCCTCGCCGATAGTCAGATGCGCTCACCTAAAACTGGTGAGATCAGTGAGGTATTGCTGCAAGCGGGCGAGTTGGCTCCTAGTGGTTTCCCTGTGGTGAGCTTAATCGATATGAGTGATGCTTGGGCGGTGTTCCAGGTGCGCGAAGATCAACTGAAGAAATTTAAGCAAGGTGATCTGCTTAAGCTCAAGATCCCAGCTCTAGATCGAGAAGTGGAGTTCACCGTGAGTCATATTAGCGTCATGGGTGACTTTGCCACGTGGCGAGCGACAGAGAGCGGTCATGACTTCGATATGCGCACCTTCGAGGTCGAGCTACGTCCGAATGAGACTATCGCCGATCTAAGAGTCGGTATGTCGGTGCTATTCACCCTTTAAGGTGGGTCGCACAACTAAGAGGTCAAGGCTTTGATAAAGGTGCTCAAACGAGAGTTTACCGCCCTGCAAGATGATCCATGGCAGTTGGCGTTGATAAGCTATATCCCGCTACTGAGCATTATCGGCTTGTGGCTGCTGTTTAGTGCGGGTTTACCAAGGCAACTCCCGGTTGCTGTGGTCGACTTGGATAACAGCCAAGTAAGCCGCTCTTTAGCACGGCAGTTACAAGCCAATCCTGTGACTAAGCCCGTCAGTTATAGTGAACTCTCGAGTGCAGAAGTGGCAATGAAGCAGGGAGAAGTTTATGCCTTGCTGGTATTGCCATATGGGCTTAATCGCGATCTGCTCACCTCAAAAACGCCGATTATTGATATCCGCTATAACAGCCAATTCCTGCTGGTGGGTAAGTTGTTATCTAGCCAGCTACTAGCAACGATGGCCGATGGACTCAAACCGCTCGGTGAGCTGAAACTGCTCGCTGCCGGAGTGCCTGCAGAGCGGCTCGCAGTTAACTTAAGCCCTGTTAGTAGCCAAACCACGGCGCTGTTCAACCGTAATACTAACTATGTGGGATTCTTAGTCCCACCAGTTCTGATCGCGCTGCTGCAGTTGTTGGCCATGATGGTATTTGCCAACAGTCTTAATCGAGAGCTGCGCTGGAACACCACCAAGCAGTGGTATGAGCTGGGTTTATGGAAGGTGATTGCGGCCAAGGTGCTGTTCTATACGCCGCTAGTATTACTCCATGGCAGCTTTATTCTAGCGCTTATCTATCTGTTTCTTGAGCTACCCATAGCGGGTAGTATCGCCGTGTTATTGATTGCCCAAACCGTGATGTTACTTGCGGTTTGGTTGATAGTGCTGACCATCTTCTTCGCCCTCAAAGATAGCGCGAGAGTGATTAGCTTTTGCACCGCGATGTTTGCTCCGGCCTTTGCTTTTATGGGGGTGACCTTCCCCGTGCATGAGATGCCTATCGCCGCGCAGTGGTGGCGTGTCATCATGCCAACCAGTCACTATATCGAAACCCATATTGCGGTGGTCAGTTATGGCCAAGGCTTACTGGCTAGTTTGTCACAAATGAGTGGTTATTGGGGATTCCTATTGCTGTTCATTCCAATTGCTCTGTTGGCTAAAAAAGGCTTGCCAGAGACTGAAGAGAGCGAGCTTAGCACGTTGGCAAAGGAGCAATAACATGAGCCTTTTACAACTCATTTGGGCTGAGATAAAAGCGGTACTGGCGGATAAGACTATCGTCATCACAGTGTTCGGTGGCGTGCTGTTTTACTCGATTCTTTATCCATTGCCATACCTGAATCAGGTGCCCACCGAGCAGCAGGTGGTGGTGATCGATCATGACCACTCATCACTCAGCCGCCAGCTTATCCGCGATGCGAATGCCAGTCCTAAAATTGAGGTCATAGCTCAGCTAGGCTCTATCGATGAGGCTAAGCGCTGGATTGAAACCGGACGGGCTCATGGCTTACTGGTGATCCCGATGAACTTTAGACGCGATCTATTACTCGGTAAAGGTGTGACCCTAAGCTATGGCGGCGATGCCAGTTACTTCTTGATCTATTCAGCTGTTGTCGAAGGCCTTGTTTCTGCAGGCTTAGATATAGGTAAAGATGTTCAGCGTTTAGGATTATTGGCTAAGGGCGAAAACGCGACGGCAGTTAATCAGAGCCTGAATGTGGTCAAACTCAATAGTATTCCTGCGTTTAATCCAAGCTTAGGTTATACGCCCTATGTGGTGCCGGGACTCTTTCTGCTGATCTTGCACCAAACGCTGCTCATCGGCACCGGAATTTTGGGGGCAAGCCAATGGAGAAAGCAGGGCTATTGGCTGCAGGTGAGTCCGTTTAAGTTGATCTGTGGTCGCATGGCTGCCTTTATGTTGATCTACGGATTACTTAGCAGCTATTACGTGGGTTATTGCTACTATTGGTATGACGTTAGCCTACAGGCAACACTCGCTCAGGTTTGGCTACTGATGTTGCCATTTTTACTGGCTACCAGTGCCGCAGGCATCGCCTTTAGTAGCTTGTTTAGCCGCCGAGACCTACCGACTCAAGTACTGCTGCTAATCTCAATGCCTATTCTGTTTGTCTCAGGCTTCGTGTGGCCAACGGCATTGATCCCTGAGCCCGTAGTCGCCATCTCGCAAATTGTGCCAGCGGTTCCGGCCATTATGGCCATGCTAGAGCTAAATCAGATGGGCGCGCCGTGGCAGAGCATTATGCCCCAGTGGTTGCAATTATGGGCCATGGTGGTGGTTTACTCAGGCTTGGCGTATTGGGGCGTGACAAGGCGGCTCAAGCCCGCAGCATAATGGATGTCAGTTATAGTGCGATGCTAATTCTGATTTTAAGCATCGCATTTATTAACGGCTCATCTTGATATTGACTCCGCAAGACGCCGTGAACTCATCCATGCTGCAGATACTTGCTCTCTCAATACCAAGTTGGTCGTCATCGGACTGTAAGATTCATCGAATTGAATTGCAATTAGGCGATAGAATCAGATGAACTCATGATAAATAAAAGGCCCGCTGTAACCTAAGTTACCGCGGGCCTTTTGTTTGTTACCTGAAGCCGTAGCTTTAGGTTCCGCTAAGCTCAACGATGAATGATATGCCTGACTTCACCGCTTTTGGTGTCTCAACCTTGAGTGAAACCGAGCTACTCTTAGCGGGCTCGCCAACACTGCTAGGATCGATATCGTTAGTTAATACAAAACTGGTGTAACTGCCGCCTTCGCGCGTAAGGTTTTGTACTTCATAGCTATCGGCGTCTAGCTCACCTTTAGTGGCGGTTGTCGTTAGCGTGGTCCCTGCTGGCATGATCTGGTTGGCACTATCGAAGAAACGCACATGGAATACCGATGAGGTTCCCGCTGGGATCGCATTTGGTGTAATGCCTCCTTGTTGGCCGTCTGTGTAGATAACTGCGCCATCTTGATGAATCTCAAAGCGAGCAGTCGAGCCTGACATCGTCATGACTAGAGCCTTACGGATATAGGTCTTGTTAGCTTGCTCTTCAATTTTGCCACATTTGCTGCCTGCACATTGAGGGCCGTTAAATAGCCCATCTGCAACAGAGTACGTTGGATTAGAGGCTGTATTGAAGTATGGCTCGCCTGGTGTGTGTGTACCTGATTCATCATCATCCCGGAATGCATCACCGAGATCGCTATAGCCTTTTGCATGATAGGTCTCAATATCCATACCATTACCAGTGCATTTAGTTGGGGCGCCTTTTGGTGTTAAGCATGCGTTGTTAACCCAACCTTCATTAGTTGAGTTATCTGCATCGGCATCATCAAAAATATTATTACCGTTAGTATCGAAGAAGGTCTCATGACCGAGGGCATACGCTAACACTGTGATGCGATGATCCGGTACACGGGGATCGGCAGAGGTCCACACTACGCTACAGTTGCCGTTAATCGTGACGCAGCTTGGTTCAATTTGACCGCCTTCGGCGGTAAAGTTAATCGTAGTGTCATCGGGGGCCGGGTTACCAAAGCTATCCGAGGCATAAGCGGTAATCGTTACTTTTTCGCCATTGTGGTTTGCGGCCTCTGGATTAAACAAGCTGCTAGATAGGCTAAAGCCTAACTGCTGGGGCAAACCGGTATTAATGGTGAGTTGCTCGGATTGAGTGGTAACCGACTCATCATTAGCCGCTGCGGTTGCAACGACGCGCACTGGGGTTGGCATGGTGCCTGATAGTACCGTAGCGCTGACAAGACCCGCCGAGTTACTGGTGTTGCTAGTAGTCGTCTCACCATTAGCGAAGCTAATGCCGCCAACACTGGTGTCCAGTGAGAAGTCTACCGCTTGCTGAGCGATAGCCTGACCATTGGCATCCGATACCTTAAAGGTGATCAGCGATGACTCACTAGAACCTGTGCCGCCAGCGCCTTTAATGCGAATCGATGTCGGCTCGGCAGAGACAAAACTCAGGTTCGCCAAGGTTTGGCTCGCCAGTGAAAAGTCGAGTGCTGCCGACAGAGTTTGGTTACCCGCAACAACCGATGCGATGATCTGATCATCACGCTCACTGTTGCCGCTACAGCTGGTGTTTTGGAAGGTTGAGCTCGACGTACCTGATAAGGTGGTAACGGGGGAGTCGATGCTGGCATCACTGCTTGAAACACAGCTAGAGCTGAAGTTAACGCTGGTTGGCGTTTGTAGTCGTGTATAGCTACCGTCATCATTTTTAGTGGCCAAGTCGGCAGTTACGCCAAATGTGCCGCCTGCGCTGACAATATATTTACCAGCCTCTAAAGGCAGTGTGGTTGCCAATTCATTCTCTGTAAAAGTGTTGCCGTCTGCTGAGAAGTTACCGATAACGATAATTCCCTCGTCACTAACGGCGTCTTTTGCTAGCACTTCATAGAGGCCTGAACTCTGATAAGTCTTGCCGTCATCTTCTAAGATGACAGATAAGTTAGCCGCGCCAAGCTCGTTTTCACTCGGGGTGTAGCTGACCTGAGCAATACCATTTTCTTTAGTGAGAGCTGAAGCTGGATTGAGGTTGGCGCTACCAGCAGTAAAGCTGGCCATCTTACCCGCTACGCCTTGGCCCTGTTCATCTAAAAACTGGGCTTGTAACTGTACGGTTTCATCAGCTTTAAACTGAGTTACGACGGTAGTGCCGTTGATGATGGCGCTATTTAAAGTGAATTTAGGTTCCGATGGCGACGTTGCCGAAGTGAATTCAAAGTTTCGGCTAGCATCAGCACTGTTATCGCCTTCGGTGAAGCTGGCGCTTAAGGTCCCTGCTCCTTCGGTTGCGGAAGCATTACTCACTATCACCTCGGCTTTACCGTTTGAGTTGGTGAGCTTAGTCGAGACTGAAAGCTGGCCAAAACTTGTGGAGAATGAGATCAGTTGGCCGCTGCGGTCGCTATTGCCTTGCTTTAAATGGGCGACGGCGCAAAAACTGCTATTGGCTGCAAAGCTGAGCGAGTCTGTTGGCTCGGCACAAACGCCATTTTCGACGGTTTTATAGCTTAATGAGAGGCTGTAACTACCGCCGTTGTCGGTATCGCTATTGTCATCCGATGCGCCGTTACAGCCACCGAGTAGAGAAAGACAGAATAAAGATAGGGGGAGGGTAGCCAGTTTTGAGGGCAGGCGCATTTGCATATTCCTTAGTGCTACAAATTTTTACTGAGATAATACCGTTCGGTATAAGCTGGGACCTTCAGTAAAAGCCTAAGAAATAGACCCATAAAAAAGCTCCCTAAGTATGGTTAATACTAAGGGAGCTATTGTGTAGCTATATAGTGATGATGTCTACATATGTAACGATTAATCTTTGATCTCGTTACGTAAATATTTAGCAAATTCTTTCGCTGTCTTAGACACGGCGATATCTGGGTTCTTCGTTAGCTCTTTTTTAGTCTGACGAATAAACTGGCGTAGTTTCTGACGATCGAACTCAGGGTGTTGTTCGATTAGCGCCTGAACTGCCGTATCACCTTCGGCTAGCAGTTGATCGCGAGTCTTATCAGCGACGTTAGTCTTAGCACTCTCGTTACTGTTTTGGTTTAATACATTCTTTAATGCGACTTCTAACTCTTCGAGATCGACATAACGCATTAACTTGCCAATATATTGGATATGGCGACGATATGCTTCGGTATTGATCTTGATTGTTTTGGCTTTCAAGATGTTATCGTAAAGCGTTTCATCGAGTGCTAGCTTTTGCACTTGGCTTTTACTTAGTGCGACTAACTTTTTACCATATTCCTGATAGATAGCGATCTCGCGTTTAACGTCCGCTCTACTTTCGTAGTTATCATCTTGGTCATAGGGCTGGTGGAAGTGTTCTGAGTCACCGACAATCTTCATATCTAAAAATCTCTTACAAATTCTGAGCTAATAATAACATCTATACTCGCTTATTTCCTTTCCTATTTTAATTCTAGCCTAGGCTAAAGAGGCGATATGTTTAGCGATTTCACCACGATTGTGGCTGTTATGACGGGATTATTTAATGTGATTGGCATTTGGGTTTGTTATGCTATCGCCATTGCCGATAAATAAAGAGTAGAGCTGTGTCTTCACCTAGCATTGATATTGAATTGGATTCCTTGAAAGATGCCGTTTCTATGGCACTGGAATATGCAAAAACATTAGGCACCTCTGGTGCAGAAGTTGCGATTAGTAAGCAGCAGGGACTGTCTGTTTCGACGCGAATGAAAGAGGTCGAAACTGTTGAGTTTAATAAAGATGGTGCACTAGGCATTACGGTTTTTAGGGATGGCTGCAAGGGGAGTTCATCCACTTCTGACTTGAGTAAGGCAGCGATTCAACAAGCGGTAAAAGCGGCCGATGATATTGCGCGCTTCACCTCTGCCGATCCTTATAATGGTTTGGCTGAAAAGTCTTTGATGGCGACAGAGTTCCCGGATCTTGACCTGTATCACCCACAAGAGATCTCGCCTCAAGAGTTAACCCATTTAGCGGTTTTGGCTGAAGAGGCCGCACTAGATACCGATAAGCGAGTGCAAACTTCTGACGGTGCCAGTGCCAACGCCCACTCTAGCGTTAAGGTATACGGTAACAGCCATGGCTTCCTCAATGGGTTTTGTAGCTCACGTTACAGCTTGAGCTGTGTCGCCATTGGTGAACAAGACGGTGGTATGCAACGTGATTACGATTACACGGTTGCACGTAAATTTAGCGATATGCTTGATCCTGAGCTGATTGGTAAGAGAGCGGCAGAAAAAACCGCGGGTCGATTAGGCGGACGTAAAATTGCTACGACTCAGCTCCCTGTACTGTTTTCACCAGAGATCGCCACTGGCCTGGTAGGTCACCTAGTCGGTGCGATTAGCGGCGGTAGCCTATATCGTAAGTCGAGTTTCCTGCTCGATGCCATCGACACCCAAGTCTTCCCCGACTGGTTTAGCATTCATGAAGATCCGTTATTAAAAGGCGCGCTGGCAAGTTCTGCATACGACAGTGAAGGCGTTGCCACTAAGGCCAGAGATATTATCGATAATGGCCGTCTTGCGACGTATCTATTAACCAGTTATTCGGCGCGTAAGCTGGGCTTGACCAATACTGGCCATGCTGGCGGGATCTATAACTGGACCCTATCCACTACCGGGCAAACCTTCGACCAGCTGGTGAAAGAGATGGGCACTGGCCTGATAGTCACCGAAGTGATGGGGCAGGGCGTGAATACGGTAACCGGTGATTACTCTCGCGGCGCGGCTGGCTTCTACGTTGAAAATGGCGTAATTATGTACCCAGTCGAAGAGATCACTATCGCGGGTAACCTAAAAGATATGTATAAGAATATCGTCGGGGTTGCGAAAGACAGAGATCTACGTTCATCGATCCGCACAGGCGGGATCTTAATGGATAAGATGAAGATCGCGGGTAACTAGGAACGCTTGAATCTAAGGTTAACTTAGCCGCTTTTGAGCAGTAGAAGGCTTCCCAAGGGAAGCCTTTTTTATTGTATCTTGGCTAACACCAGCAAGATCTCGTTGCGGATTAGATCCGAATTATTGATTATTCGCCTTATGAGCTTGTTCGCTAATTTGCCAAAACGCATGTAGCGCCTCGGCGAGGCTGTTATTAGCAAGAATACTGACGTGATCTTCATTTAACCCGTATATTCGATCGGCCCGCTGCTGGGCGCGATCTCTTAGCTGACTCTCTAGGCTTATCACTCCATCGCTGCTCTTTTTGTTGATGATGCCACTGACTCTATAACCGAAAATAAGTTGATGTGGCGGTCGGCTGAAGTCATCTTCATGGCCTGAAAATCTGTCAGTAAACAGCGTGGCAATAAACTTACTGTTTGGTGCGAGATCACGCCAAGCAGGCATTACCACCGGGGCGTAATCTAGCCCGCTTTGCGCCGATTCGACGCCGCCAAAGGGCGATGATATCGAGGTGAAGCTGGCGATATCATCACAACCTAGTTGGTTACGGCACAGATCTAAATACCCTTGGGTGACGAGTCCTCCCATGCTATGGGCCACCAAGTGTAAGGTTTTAACGTCATAACGATAATCGATGATCTTAATCAGGCTATTAAGGCCATTGGCTAACAGCTCTAAGGGTAAACCACTGGGATAATTCATGACCCAAATCTGGTATTTTTGCCTGTCTACCTTAGCGATGAGCGGCTCGAAATCTCGTGCCGTGCCATTCATACCATGAATAAAAAGCACTGGTATCTTACTCTTATCGAAATCATCGAGAAAGAACACGCCGCTGTTGCCTTGTTTGAGGTGGGTGACAGGTTGCCACATACCTAATTCAGCACTTTCTCTATCAAATTGCGTCGCAGCTAGAGTGGCCATTTCACCTATTTTAGCGGGACTAAATTTGACGTTAAGCAGATTGATTAAGGGGCGATCGACTAAGGCTTGCGGGTAGTTGTCTTGGGTATTGCTGAGCTGAAGTTGTAGTGGCTTATCTGTCTCTTCGGGTAGCGCAATGATGGAAAATGCCTCGCCGACTTGAAAGCGGAGATCGTTGTTGGCGTCATTAAAGGTGAACAGGTATTGGCTCATGTTATCGCCGGTCACGGTAATTGGTTGATTACCAATCACGACTTCATAGCCATCGATGGTGTCGGCGCTGGGCTCTTGTAGCTGAATGAATACGAAAGACTCGGTTTCATGTTGTGACTCGATAATCACCCGATATTCGACATAGATACTATCGAGCATATCGACCTCTTTGGCCAGGTGGCGAAAGTTAGCGCAGCCAGTGACGAGCATAATCATGGTCACCGCGAAAATTATTTTTAATCCCTGCATGCTGGCTGATCCCTTGGCGCTTAATGCGAATGTCATCTAAATCATATAGATAACTTAGCAGCAATTTTACTCTATGTTTAATATTTCACCTTTTTCATCTTAATAGTTCAATTATTGCTTGAACATATGGAAATCCATATATATTATTTTTCATATATGTTGTTTTTCATATGCACCTGTTTCATGGAAATTGTCGGGCGCATATTAGAGTTTATCGAGAGATGATGATGACACCTTTAACCTTTTTTAAGGCGCTGGCCGATGACACCCGACTGCGCAGCTTGCTGCTGATCCAGTCTGAATCAGAACTGTGTGTTTGCGAATTGATGACCGCGCTCGATGAGAGCCAACCTAAGATCTCTCGCCACTTGGCACAGTTACGAAAGCTTGGCCTGTTGGTCGATAGGCGCCAAGGACAGTGGGTTTTTTATCGTATCAACCCAGAGCTTCCCTCCTGGGCGAATGATATTTTACATACCTTAGCTACCGAGCAGGCAGGCTTAATCGACAGTAACTTAGCTAAGCTATTGCAGATGGGTGATCGCCCGGAAAGAGCTAAGAATTGCTGTTAGTTGTCGATTTTATTGAGCAAAGGTTTTTGCTGTTTTTACTCTAATTAGGTCAAACATTATGGGTATTTTTGAGCGCTATTTAAGTGTGTGGGTGGGTCTAGCTATCCTTGCGGGTGTTTTTCTAGGTAATTTATCTCCGGAGACCTTTGCCATAGTTGCAGGGCTTGAGTATGCCCATGTGAACTTGGTTATCGCGGTACTGATCTGGGTAATGATCTATCCGATGATGATCCAGATTGATTTCTCGGCCATTAAAGATGTGGGCAAAAGCCCGAAAGGCCTGATGCTAACCTTAGTCATCAACTGGCTGGTGAAGCCTTTTACCATGGCAGCCTTAGGTTGGTTGTTTTTTAGGGTGTTCTTTGTCGATTTGGTCGATCCACAAACCGCAAACGAATATATTGCTGGCATGATCTTGTTGGGGGTTGCGCCTTGTACGGCCATGGTGTTTGTCTGGAGTCAGCTGACTAAGGGCGACCCTAACTACACCTTGGTGCAAGTGTCGGTGAATGATTTGATCATGGTGGTGGCCTTTGCCCCAATTACTGCCTTTCTGCTTGGGGTGAGCGACATTCAAGTGCCTTGGGCAACCCTGTTATCTTCTGTGGTGCTCTATGTGGTGTTGCCTCTTGTTGCTGGTGTGATAACAAGGCATCTGTTGCAGAAAAATGGTGATGAAACGCAACTCAATGGGTTTGTGGCTAAGCTAAAGCCTTGGTCTATGTTGGGACTGCTGGCTACGGTTGTATTGTTATTCGGTTTTCAGGCTGAGACCATTATCGCCCAGCCACAGAATATTGCGCTCATTGCCATTCCATTATTGATTCAAACCTATGGCATCTTCTTTATCGCCTTCTTTATCGCTAAGCGGATGAAGCTAACCCATAAGATTGCCGCCCCGGCTTGCATGATTGCCACATCAAACTTCTTCGAGCTGGCGGTCGCTGTAGCTATTTCATTGTTTGGTCTACACTCAGGCGCAGCACTTGCTACTGTCGTTGGCGTGCTGGTGGAGGTGCCTGTGATGTTGTCGCTGGTGGCGATAGCTAATCGTAGTCGCCATCTGTTTGCGGATGAGGCTACGGCAGCGAGTTAATCGAGAAACAGAGTTATCTGTGCTAGCAATAGATTCAAGTAATAGTACCGGCTGGCATGTTCAATTAAAGAGTTTACTTACACCCTTAAAAGTTAGGTTGAGAGATAATTATGACAATCAAAATTGGTATCAATGGCTTCGGTAGAATGGGGCGACTCGCATTGCGCTCGGCATGGAATAACAGTGAAGTTGAATTTGTACAGATCAACGATCCCGCCGGTGATGCAGCAACACTGGCTCACTTGCTGACATTCGACTCGATTCATGGCCGCTGGTCTGAAGAGGCGACGGCAGAAGGCGACACTATCGTCATTGGCGATCGCCGTATAGCGACCAGCCAGAACAAAGCGATTACCGACACCGACTGGTCTGGTTGTGACGTGGTGATTGAAGCATCGGGCGTGATGAAGACTAAAGCCTTGCTGCAAGCCTATCTAGATCAAGGGGTAAAAAGAGTCGTGGTTACAGCGCCTGTGAAAGAAGAGGGCGTACTCAATATCGTCATGGGGGTTAACCATGATCTCTACGATAAAGATATTCACCCTATCGTGACCGCCGCATCTTGTACCACTAACTGTTTGGCCCCTGTGGTTAAGGTGATCCATGAGAGCATTGGAATCAAGCATGGCTCGATGACCACTATCCATGACATCACCAATACTCAGACAATTTTAGATGCGCCCCATAAAGATCTGCGCCGCGCTCGTGCCTGTGGCTTAAGCCTTATTCCAACCACCACTGGCAGTGCGACAGCCATTACCCATATCTTTCCAGAGTTAAAGGGTAAGCTAAATGGCCATGCTGTGCGTGTACCGCTGGCGAATGCCTCGATTACTGACTGTGTGTTTGAACTTAATCGTGAAACAACAGAAGCCGAAGTGAACCAGTTGCTTAAGCAAGCGGCTGAGGGGGAGCTTAAAGGCATTTTAGGCTATGAAGAGCGTCCGCTGGTGTCTGTGGATTATAAAACCGATCCGCGCTCAAGCATCGTTGACGCACCATCGACCATGGTGGTTAACGGCACCCAAGTCAAACTCTATGTCTGGTATGACAATGAGTGGGGCTATGCCAATCGCACCGCAGAGCTGGCGATCATGGTCGGCAAGTTGGATCAGGCTTAGAGGGAAAAGCTGGTCCTAGGTTCTAGGTTCTAGGAAAAGCAGGACGCTTTGCTTCTAGGTTCTAGGTTCTAGGAAAAGCAGGACGCTTTGCTTCTAGGTTCTAGGTCCTAGGACAAGCAGGGCGTTTTGCTTTTAGGCTCTAGGAAAAGCAGGGCGCTTTGCTTCTAGGTTCTAGGTTCTAGGAAAAGCAGAGCAAGCGAAGACTGTGCTAGCTGGGACGAATGCTTTGGCTGTTGATTTTTCCTCGCAGCGAAGCGTCCTAGCAGTGGCGAAGCCACGCCCTAGTATCCTAGGTCCTCTTATTGGTATATAGAGAGTAAGCCGTGATAGCTAAATATCGTTCTTTGCCTGATAGCGTTAAGCAATACTTAATCGTTACCGGGAACTACTGGGCATTCACACTCACCGATGGTGCTTTGCGCATGTTGGTGGTGCTGCACTTTTATGATTTAGGTTATACGCCGCTGGCAATTGCCATGCTGTTCCTGTTTTATGAGATCTTTGGCGTGATCACTAACCTTGTTGGTGGCTGGTTAGGTGCGAGACTTGGCCTCAATAAAACCATGAACATTGGCTTAGGGCTACAGATTGTCGCGCTATCTATGTTGTTATTACCAGCTGCAATGCTCACCGTACCTTGGGTGATGGCGGCGCAGGCGCTATCGGGGATCGCTAAAGATCTCAATAAGATGAGTGCCAAGAGCGCGATTAAAACCTTAGTGCCTAAAGATGCCGAAGATAAGTTATATCGATGGGTCGCGATATTAACCGGCTCTAAGAATGCGCTAAAAGGGGCTGGTTTCTTCTTAGGGGGCTTATTGCTGTCGCTTGCAGGCTTTAGCGGTGCGGTGGCGATAATGGCGGTAATGCTGTTGATTGTGTGGTTTGGCAGTATGCTGAGTTTGAAAACCGATCTAGGCAAAGCTAAGTCAAAGCCTAAATTTACTCAGATATTTTCGAAGAGTGATAGCGTTAACATTCTTTCTGCCGCACGCCTATTTCTGTTCGCCGCGAGAGACGTATGGTTTGTTATAGCCTTGCCAGTGTTTCTCGCTAGCCAGCTTGGCTGGGAGCATAGCAGTGTAGGGGCTTTTCTGGCGCTCTGGGTAATCGCCTATGGCATGGTGCAGTCCATCGCTCCCTCTTTTACAGCACGCAAGCAAGCGCCCGATGGCAAAGTGGCAACTTGGTGGGTGGGCTTACTCACATTGGTAACCGCTATCCTTGCCGTGCTGATATTGACTGGCTGGGTTGCTCCTCAATTCACACTGATTGCTGGGCTAATGATTTTCGGCACCGTCTTTGCGATTAACTCCTCTCTACATAGTTACCTGATTGTCAGTTATGCCGGAGAAGACGGCGTCTCGCTGGATATTGGCTTCTACTACATGGCTAATGCGATGGGGCGGTTGCTGGGAACTGTACTTTCTGGTTGGGTCTATCAAGCGGCAGGCTTGTCGGCTTGCTTGTTTATTTCGGCTGCGATGTTGTTTATCACCTTTGTTATCTCCTTCAAATTGCCTCGGACTAACACTCAAATTAAAAGTTGAGCGCTGCTGTATAGCTATAATGCCGCAAGGCGCTATGGCAAAACCGTTCAAGTTTATTTTTCAACCTTTCCAAACGTTAACAATTCGTTGTACTCTGTTTGAAAGTTTGAGTGTGTTTTTCATTCTAGATTACGCACTCACTTTATTAGGACCTTTTGATCTTGCTAAAGCGAGGGAAGATCAAAAAGCCCTAAATGCATGATTATAAATATAAATAATAACGATAAATTCTCTGTATCGACGAGGTTTGAATGGAAGCTATTACGAATTTTGTAAGCATGATCAATGGTGTGGTCTGGGGGACGCCCATGCTGGTCATGATTTTAGGGGTAGGATTATTCCTGACCTTTGGTTTGCGCCTGATGCCAATTTTAAAGCTAGGCACAGGTTTTAAACTCCTGTGGTCTGGGCGTATTCCCGATAAAGATAAGAGAATGAAAGGCGAGATTAGCCCCTTTAACGCCTTGATGACGTCACTCTCGGCCACCATAGGTACGGGTAATATTGCCGGCGTGGCAACCGCGATTTTCATCGGTGGTCCCGGTGCGCTGTTTTGGATGTGGTGTACCGCGTTGGTGGGGATGGCAACCAAGTTTGCCGAGGCTGTGTTAGCGGTAAAGTATCGTGAAGTCGATGACAATGGCAACCACGTTGGTGGCCCGATGTACTACATCAAAAATGGTCTTGGATCCAAGTGGGCTTGGCTAGGCACAGCCTTTGCGCTGTTTGGTTCATTAGCGGGATTTGGGATCGGTAATACGGTTCAAGCCAACTCGGTCGCCGACGCGCTGAGCAGTAACTTTGGTGTGCCAACATGGATTACCGGTGTAGTACTTATGGTGCTGGTGGGTGCGGTATTGATGGGCGGTATTAAACGTATTGCCGATGTCGCCGGTAAGCTGGTGCCTATGATGACCATTTTCTATCTGGCAGCGGGGGTGGCGGTATTAGTTGTCTACGCCTCAGAGATCCCTGCGGCAATTGAGTTGATCTTATATAGCGCCTTTAATCCTGTTGCCGCGCAAGGTGGCTTTGCAGGTGCGGCAGTTTGGGCCGCGATTCGCTTTGGTGTGGCTCGAGGCGTGTTCTCTAATGAAGCGGGTTTGGGGAGTGCACCTATTGCCCATGCCGCGGCGCAGACCAACAATCCTGTTGCCCAGGGCTTAGTGGCGATGTTAGGAACATTCATCGATACCCTAGTTGTCTGTAGCATCACAGGTCTGGCGATTATCGTCTCTGGCGCATGGACTTCGGGTGAGAACGGTGCGGCGCTAACCTCTTTCGCCTTCTCTCACGCCTTCCCTATGGGGAATTATGTAGTGGCTATCGCTTTGAGTATTTTCGCCTTCACCACTATCTTGGGCTGGAGTTTTTACTGTGAGAAGTGTGTGCAGTTCCTATTTGGCATTAAGGCGATCAAGCCATTTAGGATCCTTTGGACAATCGTGGTGCCTTTAGGGGCGGTCAGCTCGCTGGAATTTATCTGGTTATTGGCAGATACGCTTAATGCCATGATGGCGATCCCTAACTTGATCGCCTTGGCGTTACTTAGCCCTGTGGTATTTGCACTTACCAGAGAGTATTTCTTGAAGAAGCGCCAGGCGGATATGGAATCACAACAGGCTAAATAGCCGCGGCTGCATAAACTAAAAAAGCTCCTGATGTGTATTCAGGAGCTTTTTTTATCGCGCTAGGCTTATGCCCAAAAGTCATCTTCACTTAAATCGCGCTTTAATTGTGCGCGTTCAAGATAATCTTCAAGGCGCTTTTTTACCGCTTTTTTGTGTGCTAACTCGTCAGCAGCCTGCTGATTCTTAGGCGTTGTTAATGCCTCAATTTCTGCATCGTTGGGCACAAAGTCAATAGTCTGAGCCATCACGAATTCCTCTTAGCTAGGTATCCATTGGCCCGAATCGCTCTATTAGCGTGTAGGGAATGCTGTCGATACCTTCAGGTTAATAACTAAACAATGTAAGCGCTCATTGGCTTGCTTGGTTAAACCTTATTAGTGAGT
The DNA here is from genome assembly GCF_022398325.1 of Shewanella sp. Isolate13. Lineage (GTDB taxonomy): Bacteria > Pseudomonadota > Gammaproteobacteria > Enterobacterales > Shewanellaceae > Shewanella. The sequence continues at coordinate 36,470 of NZ_JAKEVD010000013.1, read as the reverse complement.
GCTTAATTTGGAATTTAGCAGGGAGTGATTTAAAAATATGCGATCAATGTAACAAAATTACATTTTTAGTTCGAAATTTATTATTTTGGATGTTTTTTAGTTGCTTAATGAAATTAAGCAACTAAAAGTCTTATATTAGGGCTTTGGTCATTTACCCTAAATAATAATTAAAATAGACCTTTAAACAGTGAGTTATAGCTCAAAACTGTAATTGTATCCGAGCAAAATCTTGGCATCGTCATTTTTAAGATCTGTATCACTGACAACAAAAGACACCGTTCCGAAATTGGTCTCTTTACTGAGAGTCAGTGAGTAATCGGCATAGCTGCTGACGCCGTACCAAGCGGTTACTACGTCGCCACTGGAGTACCCATAGTGGGCTGCAATCAAGAGGGTATCAGACAGGTCATAGCTTAAGGTGGTTTGCAGATACCCCATATCGGTGTTATCCAGTGGCTCAGTTGTGACGTCATCTCCAGCATTGACTAGGTGAGAGTAGCTTATTTCGATCCATTTCCAGCTAATCGCAGCACTGACTTCACCTAGGTCTATGTTGCCATCTGCGTCAGGGTAGGCGTAGTAGAGATAGCTCACATCATAGCCAAACTCCTCTCCAATGCTGCCAGCAAATCCACCATAGAGATCGATTTCATAGCTAGTGTCATCGCCAAAATCGACATTCGAAGCCCAGGTGCCAAGATAAAAGCCTGAATCGTGGCTGTAGTCGATACCACCTTGCACTGCTGTACTGTCATCGGTCTGAGTGATCCCACGCCATAGGTAGTTAGAGGTTGCACCTATGTTTCCTTCAACCGCTGCATGTGCAGTGCTACTCAGTAGTGTGGCCATTAGAACTGCAGTGCTCTTTATAAGTAACTTGTTCATTCTATTCCCCTTCGTAGAAACATTATTGTGGTTTTACTTCAGATAAGAATTAGCAAACTCTAAGCCAATAATTTTATCGTTTAAAAACAGTTGTTTGAGTTTTGTGGTGTAAGAGGGGGTGAGGTATATGATTCAGCTTGGGGCAACAGGCACCGTGATAGGGCAGTTACAGCAATAGCATTAAGTAATTAGTCTACTCAGCAGCACTCAAGGATTTTAATTCCCACTGAGTGAACAGATACTCAATGCAATTGGTATACGATGAAGACTAATTTAGGATACAAAAAAACCTCCATAAGGAGGTTTAGTTATTTACTGCGGAAACAGTGATTTAGTTAACGCTATCTTTAAGCGTCTTACCTGCTTTGAACTTAGGTACGGTAGCCGCAGGGATCTGGATTTCTTTACCAGTCTGTGGGTTACGACCTGTACGCGCTGCACGCTGTGTTGTTTCAAAAGAGCCGAAACCAACGATAGAGATCTTCTCTCCACTCTTCATTGCTTCAGCAACTGCTTCTTCAAAAGATTTTAGGGCGCGAGCGGCTTCAGCTTTAGTTAGTTCTGCAGATTCAGCCATTTTTGCAACAAGTTCAGTCTTATTCATTTGAATAGTCTCTTCTTTCCGTAGATTTATTTGTTAGTAGCGTTATGTAACATGCCACAAGCTTCTGCAATTTAAAAGCGCTTTAACCCTATGAAATAGGGCTTAAAGTCAAAAATAGGGGCGATTTCTCAGTTTTTTACTCTTCAAGTAGCTGATAAATGATCTGTTTCACGGTATTTGGCTCGAAAGGTTTATCGCACAGGGCATTCACACCAGCCTGAGAAACGTTATTTAAATGGGTCTCATTGGCCTCCGATGAGACCATTAAGATCGGAATATGTGATTGTTGGCTATCGTTGCGAATAAACTGGGTTAACTCGAGTCCATCGACACTTGGCATGTTGTAATCGGTGATGACTAAGTCAAACATCTGCTGCTGCATCAGTTCAATGGCTTGTTGGCCGTCTTCAGCCTCGGTGATGAGCCTTAATCCAAGGTTGGTGATGGTGCGTTTAATGACGTTGCGGGCCATTTTGCTGTCATCAACCACCAAGACGCGTAGATCTTGCACGTCAAAGTGGGTTAAATCTAATTCATCATGGCTGAGTAGGTCGATGGTGGCGTTTAATGCCTTACCTAAGTGTTCTGCTGTAAAAGGTTTAGGCAGTATGGCGACCACGCCAGATTGGCGGTAGCTCTCTAACTGTTCGCGACGACACTCGCTGGAGACCAACATAAACTGAATATCGCTAAAGTGCTGGGATGACTTGATCTGTTGCAGTAACTCCAGCGCGGTGCCATCTTCGTAGTGCATGGCACTTGCCACGAGATCCGGCTGGTGGCGATTGATGATCTTTAGAGCCTGAGCAAGATTGGTGGCTGTTTGGATCTGTTGGATCCCTTCCTGCTCAAGACGCTGGCAGATGATTTTTCTTTGAGTATCAGATGGTTCTACCAATAAGATTGACAGTTCGCTTGGCTGTAAATGGCGCATAGATTCAATTACCGATTTTAGTTATTGCTATTAATGACTGCTATTTTGGCGTTTTCTAGCCTAAGTGCTAACGCAGGAGCCCCTAAGGCAATGCTTTATTTAGGCAAGAGGTTCCGGCTTTAAATAGAGGCGAGTCTTGGGGCTGAAGGCCACCCAGAACTGAAATGTCATCGCGATAAGTGCTGCCACTACGATGGCGACGATAGGGATATTCTGCCCCTTGACGATAACCACGACATCTTCAGGGGTAATTTGATAGGCGATAATGGCTGCGGTTGCTAGTGCAAGCAGCGCAACGGTTTGAATCGCCAGATAGATCTTGAGTACGACACCAGCCCAGAAACGGCGCATGATAAGACCGTAAAGTACTGGGAAGACGCCGAGAGTTAGCAGATCGAATGCTTGCGTGCTCAAAGTGCGCCACAGTGCAGCAATGGCGAGTAGAGCATAGAGAAACATCAAAATAGCTAACAGTGGATGTGGTTTTGTCATTGGGTACCTAAAGTCGTCATATTTTTTATATTCTTGTTGTGTGGAGTTTAAAAAAAACCGAGTGTCGCGTCTATAAAACAAGCCGCTTCGCCGTGAGATTGTTTAGCTAAGCTGGCGGGGAATGCGTTAGAATAGCCAGCATTACAAGGTACGATTAGAGAATCCAATGACAGAATCTGAGTTTTGGGCATTAGTGACCCGAACATCACCACAACAAGATCAAACAGAGCTTGCCGAGGCACTAAAACAGAAGTTGAGCCCGCTGAGTAATGAAGATCTGAGAGATTTTGACAAGATATTTGGTCAGCAGATGCGTCGTTCATACACTTGGGATGTATGGGGCGCGGCCTATATCGTCACGGGCTGTGATTCTGAGTATGCCTTTGCCGAGTTTCGTTGCTTCTTAATCTCTTTAGGCAAAGAGTGGTACGACAGGGTGGTTGAAACCCCTGATGAACTTGGAAATCTAGCTCAATGGCCGGAAAAAGATGGTTATGCCTATCCGTTTGTTGATGAGTACGATCTGATCGCTGGTCAGCTTTATGAGGAACGTGCCGATGATGAGCTACCTTATGTGCCATCCGGTCAGGCAAACCCTGCTGGGAAAAAGTTCTCCCATAAGAAGAAGCAGCTTAAGGCGGCTTACCCTCAATTAAGTGCGGCCTTTCCATTTTAAGTTGCACTGCTTAATAGCAAAACGAGGCCAAAGGGCCTCGTTTTGTATTCAAGCAGCGGTAATGGATTGTGCTAGTCAGCTCTTTATTCATAGCAGACTTCAAATTCGCTGTCGAAATCGAGTCCGTGGCTGGCACAGGTTAGCTCCATAAACTCTTGCTCTGAATCTAGCACCTGTTCATCAAACTCCGCTTGTAACTTTGACTCTAATGCTTGGTCTGACTCGGCTTGATGTTCAGCGAGAATTTCGTAGTGTTCGCTGATTGCTGCTTTCTCTTTAGCGGTAAATTCTTGGGCGTTAGCCTGACCGATAAAGCTAAATGCTATCAGCAGTGCAGCGATAAATGCCATGGGGCCAGAGAATGAGATCTTGCTAGTCGTTGAGTAGTTCATATTTGACTCCAAACAATAAAATGAGTGACCAGTTTCAGTTGCTTACTCTATCGCTGCATCTGTGTTGGCAGCTTAAAGAGCGCTGTTCAATGTTTAACTTGATACGAATGTTAGCGGATGTAACATGTACCAAAGCTGAACAAAAAGTGAACACCTAGTTCGAAGGGCGGTCATTACCCGTTTTGATTATTGTTCAGGCGGGCTGAGGGAAAAGGGATAGAAAACTGGGGAGCAGAGTTAACGCTTGTACAATTTATGCTTATCAAAAGTGAGAGTAGGCTGTAACTGACCCATTTTCATGTCACTTATCACTCGTCACTCATTGGTCATGGTCTGGCAGTGGAAGCCTTGTCGCATAGAGTCAAAGCCACAATTTAAGCCGCACTCCCAAGCCACACCATTAAGCTTGTCAGATGCTTGCTGGGCATAGGCTTTGCAGCTTGGATAGCTGTCGAAGCCATCTTTCATCTCATACCGCCCTGAGTTATAACCATTTTTATAGATAAAAGCCGACCAGTTTTCTGGTTGTGAAGCCGTCTCGCCTTGATTGATGCTAAAAATCGCCGCGACAAGCGCAGTAAATAAGATAACGACAAAGATGATGGGAGTGAACTTTTGCATGGACTCGGTTTCCTAAGACTTACGGATAACGCTCATAGCTTAACGGCTCATTATAAAAATCTAAAGAGCCGTACTGATGGCGTGTGATTCTGATGCAATTTGATGCAACTAGTTTGTTTATAATATGGTCTACTAATATGATTGTATGAATGACAAAGATCTAATGTACTAGGTTAAGCAGCGATACAGGAACTGTGTTGTATAGTTCAATTGTTAATCACTCGCTTATGTTCAAGGGGGAAGCATATGACATTGAAAACTCTATTTGTAGCCGGGATACTCGCATCTAGCTCAGTTTGGGCGGCAGATGAAGCGGCTGAGAATCCAGTGACTGAAGACGGTGTGGTGAAAGTTGAGTGGCAAGACCCAAATAGTTTTCGTGATATTCGCTCTAGTGGCGATATTCAATCACGCTTCGAGACGCGCACCTTTGATCAACTAACCAAGAACCTGAATAAGGAAGCTAGCAAAGTGCTAAAACCGGATCAGAAGCTTGAGATGGTGGTAACCGATCTGGACTTGGCTGGCGATGTGAGACCTACATTTGGTGCAACCACTAACGACTTACGGGTAGTCAAAGATATCTATCCACCACGTATAACCTTTAGTTATAAAGTGATCGAGGGAGATCAGGTGATTATCGCGGGCGACGAAAAGCTAACAGATATGAACTTTATGCATTCAATCAATAAGATGAATAACAAGCCGTATCGATATGAGAATGAGATGCTAACATCTTGGCTTAAAACATCGATCGCCCCTCAGTTGTAGACGTTAACCGCCAACTTGTGCAGCAATAGCGTTATCGACTGTAAACAGGCTAAATGAGCTTACTGCTTGTTTAGCCTGTTTTTTTGCTTGGGCGCTATAAAGTGACAGTTGATGTTCATTGCAATTGATTGTGACGTTAGGTGGCAGGAGCCCCGCAGTGAGGGAGATAAGGCCATGGTAACAGCGTTTGCCATCCCTATCCTCAGCCAACATCCGCTTAGCTTGCCAGTGCTTCGCTGAATAGAAAGTTGCTTTCACTGCGTCGAAATCCTCGATAACTTGTACAGCCTGGCGCTCAATCTCTGGGCTGGTGCTTATTATTACAAAGTCATCTCCGCCCACATGACCAATAAAGTTGCTATTGGTTTGTTGGCGTAAGAGTAGCCGAGAGACTTCCATAATCACTTCATCACCTCGGTAGAAACCGTAAATATCGTTGTATGGCTTAAAATGAGATAGGTCAAAATAGGCCAGATAGAAGGGCCTTTTTTGCTGGCGTAGCCTCTGTAGCTCCTCTTGAATGGGGATGTTTCCGGGGAGTCCGGTTAGCGGATTCGCATGCCTCGCCATGGCAATTTTCTGTTCAGTTATCTTAGCTAACAGATCTTTGGTTTGGCCGATACCGAGTAGCTTGCCTTGCTTTAGGATGATAAATTGCTGCACGACAAGATCGCTCGATTCTTTAGTGAGTCGTTGGCTAACCTGAGAGATGGGCATATCGGCTTCGATATGGATAAGCTCAGTGGTTAGCACCTCATTCACGCTTCTATTTTCGTGCAAAGCTCGGCCATAGGGAGTGCTAAACAGCTCTATGATTTGACTTCTTTGCACCATACCTATCACGCGCTCGCCTTCCATCACAACGATAGCTTGTAAGCTAGAATTTTGATTGAACTGCTCACCGATAAGCTTAAGTTTGCTGTGAGATAGGCAAGTTGTGGCCTTGCTACACAGGCTCTGAGCTGACTCGGCAAAGCGCACCTTTTGCGTAGTGGGTTCTAAGGCGGGGTCAAATGGGATATGGCGGTTGGGCGAGGAAGCTGGGCGGCCGAGCAGAAAACCCTGACAATAGATGATCCCTAACTGCTTCAGAACCGCAAGCTCTCCATGAGTCTCAATGCCCTCGGCTATGACCTTGCAACTGAGGTTTTGACACAGGGCGATGATGGATCGAACAAACTCCTGTTTTACCGAAGAGGTATCGATTGATTCGATAAAGTGGCGATCGATTTTTACATAATCGGGGGCCAATTCTGACCATAGCCTTAATCCAGAATAGCCCGCCCCGAGATCATCGATCGCTGTTAAAAAACCTTGGCTACGGTAATGATTGAGACAGGACTTAAGCAGATCTATGTCATCGGCTGGATACTGCTCCGATAACTCGATGACAACCTGAGAAGGATCTAGCCCTAGCTCTTGTACTAGGCTTAGGGTGAGCCCTTTAGCATGGTTGGGCTCGAGTAGCGCCTTAGGAGAGATATTGAGAAACAGTTTGCCGGGGAGCTGGGTATTTTTAAATTGCTGAATGGAGATCCGTCGACACAAGGTTTCGAGTTCCGATAGGCGTCCCTCGTAGGCAGCCGTTGTAAATAGTGGTACAGGTGAAAATAGTGGACTATGCTCAGGCCCTCGGCTTAGTGCTTCATAGCCGTGAATTTGATGGGTAGAGAGATTACATATAGGTTGAAAGACTGCTTTGATTTTTTCTTTATCGATGATCTTTGAGAGTTCGAATTGCAGATCGATTGCGGACATCCTTTCCTACCCGATTGTGTGTGTGGTAGCAAAGTGTATGACACAGGTGTGACAGTGAGATGACAGATATCAATCCGCTTTTAACGGATTGATATTCTGGGTGTTACTTTGAATTTGACTTAAAAGCCTGCATGGTTTGTAGCAATAAACCAAGCTTAGGTACATGGCTTTCAAGGCCTTTAGCCATAGACTCTGGATCTTGAATAAAGCCTTCCATCTCGGCAGCTAGCTCTTGCACGTATGGGGTAAAGCGATTGCTTTTAGTGGTGAAGCCCTCAGATGGACTGAAAATGGCATCAAATTTTACGTGGCCAGCCTTTTTAAGCTCGTCGAGTCTCGCATCGGCATCGATGGCTTGGCGGTAGGCGGTTTGCAAACTGGCTTTAAGTTGCTCGATAACCTGTGTGTGTGGCATAACAGCCTCTCAATTAGAAATTTTGCTAAATTATAAGGGGCAAGCATGATAGCAACAAGTGTCGTTAAGCGTTTATTCGCCATGGTAGGCTTAGCTATGCTGTTTGTGGCATTGACTACCCAGGCAGCACCGAGTGATAAGCCGCCATTTTATCAAATATCCTATCAAGGAAAGGTTGCCTACCTACTAGGGTCCATTCATGTCGGTGAAGCCAACTTTTTTCCACTCGCACAGCAGATTGAGCAGGCGTACAAACAGTCGGCTGCTGTGGTGGTAGAGGCGGATGTACGAGATGCCGATGTGCCTGCGTTGTTAGCTAAATATGGCTCAAAGTCACTGCCTATGGATGATCAGACTCAATCGATTATTAGCCAATATTGCCAAGATAAGCAGCCCTTCTGTACGGCGATTGAAAACTATGCGCCCTGGCTACAGTCGATGCAGGTGAGCATAGGTCGTTATGCCGCATTAGGCTACAGCGGTGACTACGGGGTGGATGCCGTATTAGTGAGCAAGGCTGGCACTAAGCCCATATATGAGTTGGAAAGTACTGAGTTTCAATTTGAGCTATTGGCATCTTTCGATGCCAGCACTCAGTGGAGCATGGTGCGTGAGGCAATAGAGGCGCAAGATACCGATATGCTTAAGCTCATTTCGGCTTGGCGTAGCGGTGATGAAGCCGAACTGGCCGACTTGATGGAGGGGGAGATGCTCCGCGAAGGTGAGATTGAGATGGTTGAGAAAATGCTCTGGGGGCGTAACCAGACTATGGCGCAAGGGATCGTTAATTTAATGGAGTCTCCCGAGACGGCGCAGCCACTATTTGTTGTGGTGGGAGCCGGACATCTGGTGGGGCAAAAGAGCGTACAGTCATATTTGCAACCTCTAGGTGTGAAGACTAAAAATTGCTGGCAGCAGCAGTGTTTGTAAGCTGAATATTCTTCATTCTGGATGTGATTATCGGGTTTGGCCGTTTTGGGGTATAATGCGCCGCTTATTTTAGTTTTCCTGTCATTTTGAAAGGTTTTATCGGTTTGAATAAAGAATACTGTATCGATTTGAAGGCGTTGCCATCGCTATTCACTCTTTATCGCAAGATATTTTTTGGACGCAAGCCCGGTTGGGATGAGCAGCCATTGCCGATGATCAAAGTGAGCAGTGAGAATGTTGCTCTGTCTCAGGACAAAGTGGCGCAATACGCTAAAGTGTGTGGATTCGACTTCGATGGCAAAACACTGCCGCCGACCTACCTTTATGTGATGGCGTTTAGGCTGCATGCGGTTATCTTTACCCATGATGCGATTACTTTTCCATTACTTGGGATGATCCACCTAAAAAATAGCATCACCTTACATCGCAGTGCGCGTGTGGATGAGAAATTCGATATCCAATGTGCATTGACAGATAGCCGTATAACGGACTCTGGACTCGAGTTTGAGTTAGTCTCTAAAGCTTACATTGCTGGCGAGCTGGTGTGGGAGTCGGTGTCGACCTATCTGTACCGCATAGAAGGAAAGACTAAACGAGTCCGTCCACCTAAGGCTAATGATATGGCTTGGCAAGAGCCGGTAAGCTGGAGTTTGGCGGAAGACTTAGGTCGTCGCTATGCCAAGGCATCGGGTGATTATAACCTGATCCATCTTCATCCTGTGATGTCTAAACGTTTCGGTTTCGATCGCGTTCTCGCTCACGGCATGTGGTCGAAAGGTCGCTGTATCGCGCAGTTGATGCCAACTATTGGTGATCGCGCCTGTCAGATTGATGTGGCTTTTAAGTTACCGCTGTTTATGCCTAGCAGTGTTAGCTTTGCAGCCGAGCAGCTTGAGGATAAAACTGTATTTGAGCTCAGAGATCAAAAGGGACGCCGTCCACATCTGAGTGGCGAAATCACTTTTTTATAAGCAGTCACATCAATAAATGAGAGGCGCTTTTAGCGCCTTTTTTAATGCTATTTTCAGCGTTATGAAGAAACCTCTCCTCGCCAGTTTGAGCGTAAAATCGGCAAAAAAATAACCAGTTTATTGACGTAGATTACAAAAAGCTAAAATAACACCCTATTGTTATTTTCTCGCTATCTGAGATCACCTATATTGCAGCGGTAACTACCCTACATAAAAATAAAACGTGGAAAAATTCGAATGCATTCAGATATTGAAATTTCGCGCCAACATACCTGTTTACCTATAACCGAAATCGCCAATGAGTTGGGCCTACTGCCCGATGAAATTTCCTTGTGTGGTGCCAACAAGGCGAAGGTTTCATTGTCAGTCGCTAAAAGATTAGCGGATAGACCAAATGCCAAGTTAGTGATTGTGACGGCTGTGACACCGACCCCTTTTGGCGAAGGTAAAACCGTAACGACCGTAGGCTTGACCCAAGCCATGAACCTTAATGGCATTAAGACCTGCGCCTGTATTCGTCAGCCGAGTTTAGGGCCTGTATTTGGCACTAAGGGCGGGGCTGCGGGCGGTGGTTATGCGCAAGTCGTCCCAATGGAGGAGCTGAATCTGCATTTGACCGGTGATATCCATGCGGTCAGCAGTGCCCACAATTTAGCGGCAGCCGCTATCGATGCGCGTCTATTCCATGAGACTCGTCTTGGGGCAGAAGCCTTCGCTCAAGAGTCTGGTTTAACTGCACTCGATATCGACCCAGATAATATCCTTTGGCGCCGAGTGGTTGATCATAATGAACGTAGCCTAAGACAGATAAAAGTAGGTTATGGTGCAGTCAATGGTCCAGTACATGAGTCGGGATTTGATATTACCGCCGCATCAGAGTTGATGGCGATTCTAGCACTAAGCCAAGATCTAAAAGATCTTAGGCAGCGCATTGGCCGCTTAGTGTTGGCGCTTAATACTCAAGGTGAACCTATTACCGCCGAAGCGCTAGGCGTAGCGGGTGCGATGACGGTGATTATGCATGATGCGATTGAGCCAACCTTGATGCAAACTTTGTCAGGTGATCCTTGCTTTATTCATGCAGGGCCGTTTGCCAACATTGCTCACGGTAACTCCTCGATTATCGCCGACACCATTGCGGCAAAGCTTGCGGATGTGGTCGTCACAGAGGCGGGCTTTGGCTCCGATATGGGCTTTGAAAAGTTTAGTAACATCAAGGTGAGAGAGTCGGGTTATGCTCCGAGTGCGTCTGTCGTTGTGGTAACACTTAAGGCGCTTAAAGCTAACAGCGGCATCGAGTCTAGCAAAGATATTAATCTACCCGATATGGAGCGCCTACAGGCAGGGTTCGCCAACCTAGAGTGGCATATCAACAACGTCAGCCAATATGGTGTGCCAGTTGTGGTTGCGATTAACCGCTTCCCAACCGATACCAACGAGGAGCTTGAGTGGCTGAAGCAGGCCGTTGAGCAGACGAAGGCCTTTGGTAGCGAGATTAGCGAAGCCTTTGGTAAAGGTGCCGAGGGAGCGACCAAGCTTGCGGATATGGTTTACCGAGCGACACAAACCACCTCTGACTTTAACCTGTTGTACCAGAGCAACAGCAGTCTTGAGTCTAAGCTGATGACGCTGGCGGAAGTGGGCTACGGTGCATCGAGTGTCACCTTATCTGAAAAGGCTAAGTCACAGCTAAGCTGGCTGACTAAGCATCATTATGGTGAGTTACCTATCTGTGTCGCCAAGACCCCGATGTCGATAAGTCATGACCCTAACATTAAAGGGATCCCGACAGGCTTCGAGCTGCCTATTACCGAGCTAAGGCTCAACGCAGGGGCGGGGTTCGTCACGGCGCTGGTGGGCCAAGTGATGACCATGCCAGGGCTTGGATTAAAGCCAGGCTACCTCAATGTCGATATCAATGATGATGGTGAGATTGTCGGCCTAGCTTAAGGACGATAGCAATAGATAATAAAAAGCCCCGATAACATAAGTTGTCGGGGCTTTTTCATATTAGAGCGCGAGAATGAATTTATTCTGCAGCGGTTTGATAGATATGCACATCGCGTTGTGGGAACGGAATGCTGATCCCTTCTGCGTCGAAGCGCATTTTAACTGTGCGGGTGATATCCCAGTATACATCCCAATAATCTTCAGGCTTAGCCCAAGGACGGACGATAAAGTCCACCGAAGATTCACCTAAGGTGTGTAGCTTAATCATAGGCTCAGGATCTTTAAGCACGAGTGGATGTGCCATTACGATATCGGTAAGTACTTTCTCTGCATGCTCGATATTATCGCCATAACCGATACCAAAGGTCATATCTACACGACGCTGATGTTCAACGGTAATGTTGTTGATGGTATCGCCCCAAATCTTATTGTTTGGCACGATAAGTCTTTGGTTATCTAAGGTCTTAATGGTAGTTGATACTAAGCTCATGTGGCTTACACGACCTGTTACACCGCCGGCGTTGATCAGATCGCCCACATCGAATGGACGGTAGATCAGAATCATCATGCCAGAAGCGAAGTTAGACAGGGTATCTTGCAGCGCAAAACCGATAATCACACCGGCGATACCGAAACCGGCAAGCAGTGGAGCGAGCTCGAAACCAAGCTGAGATAGGGCGATTAGTAGACCCAGAGCAAATACGGCTTTACCCGATAGCGAGATAAAGAAGTCTTGCAGTAGCATACTGAATTTAAGCTTAGAGTTGCTTACAGTCTTCTGTACTACGCGCTTAACGACTTTGCCGACTAGGCTAGAAAGGAACAGGATTAGGCTGAAAATGATCAGCTTAAATAGAATGCCTGCGCCATTTTCCATTGCTTGAGTCTTAGCGATAGTCATCCACTCAGACAACAGGCTGCTAGCCACATCGAAGTTCAATACATCTTGGGTGATATCTCCGGAAATGCTAAACAGTGTTTGTTTATAAAGTGCGGTATCTTGGCCTAGAGAGTCAAGCAGCTCGATAGTGGTCGAAAGGCTAGTAGAACTCTGATCTAAGCGTTCCTTTAGCTCAACCACAAGCGACTTTTGCTCGCTACTCACATCGGCGCCAGCCACTTGCACATCGGCCACAGCCTGAGTTAAGCGCTCTTGGTTGTAGTAGACAAAACTGTTGAGATCGTCGGCACGAGTAATCAGGGTGGCGATAAAGGTTTTGCTTTGTGCATCGGTATCGATTCCAGCATCTTTAGCCCAGCTTAATAGACTTTTTTCAGCCGTGAACAGTTTGTCTTGCTCGCGCTGGATCTGCATCAGACCCACCATGATCTTATTGTCGTCGCCGCTACCGACTTGACCCATAAGGTTAGCTCTTTGTTTCTCAAAGTAAGCTTCTACTTCGTTGGTAAAGACTAACTGCTTAACGATATAAGGCTTTAGAAAAGCGTAATCAGGATCGGCTTTTTCCACCTGAGTCTTTAAAGTGTCCTGGAGTAAGGCTGCATTGCGACCAATGCGATATTCAAGGAAACTTTTAATTTCGCCTTTAGTATTCGGTAGTGCTTTTACATCAGCATCGATCAGGCTTTGAATTTTGTTTAGGTTATTGCTTAATTCAGTATTCTCTGTACTTGCTGTCGCTGCATATGAGCAGAAGCAGAAAATAAGCATTAAAATTTTGGGGAGCATTCTATGCATTAGGTGTGTCCGATAGGTCTCTGGATCTAGTAATAATATTACGACATTGGAAAACTGTCGATTTGTTATTGTAATAGTGACAAGCAAAATAGCGAATACAGGGATAAATCTGCTAAGCTTTGCGGCTTTAATATTGGAGCAAAAGTGAGCCAATATGCAGCCTAAGAGAGATTACCTCAGTGATATGCGCCCATTGTTCTAAATCATTTGCGATAGATAAAATTGAAAACCAAAGAGGAAAGGGGCTGAGTACTGAGATCCAATGCCCTTTTTGTCAGGCTTGGTTAGGTAAAAGTGTGATTTTGTCTTGGGTTAAAATTATTAGTTTTTATACTGGTGCAATACTATTTGCGTGGAGTTACTTCGATACAGAGGTTAGAGCGGTGGGGATCCCTGTCGCTATTTTCGCTATTTTATTGATGCTGGTGAGCCATATCATGGATAACTTGAAAGTAAGGCAAGCGCCCGAAGTTGAAGTTGTTGATAACAGCGAACATCTTAAAAAATATCGTTAGTAGCGGATATTCAGACATTCACTCTGATGGCTTCGGGCCATCAGAGTATAAATACAGAGCTACTTATTCGAGCTAAAATTAGTCAATGACTTGTTTAGTCAACGACTTGGACTTGCGCTTCAAGTGCCGCTTCTACGTAATAAATACCGCCGAGTATCGCAACAAAAAATAGCGTTGTCATGATGATGAACTTTAAGTTTCTACGAATTACTTCAAGCATGATATTTGCGCCTTTTTAAAAGATAAACTCTTGTTTAATATCACTATGGATACCATTTTACGCTAGCAATATTAGTGGTTAGAGCTTAAGACAGTATTAAATGCTATTCAAGTTTAGGTGATCTATCTCACAAACACTTTGTAACTCTTACCTTCATTGAAGGCTTGACTTCAATCCTCAGCCACATAAACTTGTCATGTTTTAACACACAAGGTTAACACTGTGATTCTAATGAGTAACGTAAAGCAGAAACTGGTAATGGGGCTTCTAGCCGTATTCCTGTGTCTGTCATTTGCCGCGTCCGCTCATAGTTTGAGTCATTTGGACGATGGCGCTAAAACCCATTGTACTCTGTGTTATCACCAACACCAGGTCAACAACCTGCTTCCCAGTTGTGAGCTTCATATCGCTGTAGAGCGTCAGGGAGTTGTCAGCCAAGAGTACATCCTTCCAAAGTCTGACTCGCGTCATGTGAGTTTCTTTAATAGCCGCGCCCCTCCAGTATCAGCGTAATTCTTCATATCAAACAATAACTAAGAATTTTTTTAAGCATTCCCACCGGGAAGGCTTAGCTGTATTTCGGAGAATAAAATGACTATTTCAACTATGCGCCTATCAGGCGTAGCTGCAGCATGTGCGCTACTTTCAACTCAAGCATTGGCAAGTGATCCTAGCCTGACAAACCCTGCCATTAGTGCCGTGCTAGACGGCTATTATCAAAGTGGCGAGCGACCGATGTCAGAACGGGTTGAAGGCTTTGGTTTAGGCCATACCGAGTTGGCGATGAGCGCCAATATCGATGATATGTTTTATGGTAAGTTAACGGCGGTTGTCGAGATGCATGACGGCGAAACTGAGCTGGGTTTAGAAGAAGCCTTCATTCAAACCTTAGCAATGCCAGGTGGCTTCTCTATTCGTGCAGGCCGCTTCTTGTCGGATATCGGCTACCTGAATAATCAGCACGTACATACAGATTCCTTTTCCGATAGACCTGCCGCTTACCGCGCATTTTTAGGCAGCCACTATTTCGATGATGGTGTGCGTTTGAGCTATGTAGCACCGACGGATCTGTATTGGACCATGGGGGTTGAGGCTTTCAAAGGTGACAACATGCGCGCCGCCGATGAGCATGGTGAGCGTGACTATGAAAACTTAGGGGTGTATACCGCATTTACTAAGCTTGGTGGCGATGTGGGCGCTAACGGTTCATGGCAGGCTGGTTTGAGCTACTTGCGTAATGAGAATGGCCGCATGACCGCTGATGAACATGATCATTCTGAGCCAGAAGGGCATGAAGATCATGGTCACGACCATAGCCACAGTGCGCAGTACACAGGTGAAAACACTTACGTTGCCGACTTTGTCTATAAGTGGGCGCCAAACGGTAACTACAAGTATCAGCACCTAACACTGAGTGGTGAATACTTCCGTGTTACTGATTTTAAGCCTCTGGAAGAACACGATGATCATGAAGAACATGGCCATGGTGATGAAGGTAAAGACTATCAAGAGGGCTGGTACTTAAGCAGTGTTTACCAATTCTCGCCTCATTGGTCTGCGGGTCTACGCTACGGCCAAGTCGATACCCAACTGATGCATGGCGATCACTTCGATCCGCAAAAGCTTAAAGAGACTGAGGTGAGCCTAGCTTGGCACCATAGTCACTTTTCTACCGTGCGTTTGCAGTATACCAACCAGCAAGGCACTAACTTTGATGGCTTCGAAGATGACAACATCATCACGCTACAATATGTCATGACTCTGGGGGCCCACGGTGCGCATCAATTCTAAGCAGTTATTATCTAAAGGGGCAAAAGCCCTCACGCTAGCATTAGCCCTTGGTGTGACCAACAATGCGGTTGCAGGCTTAAATATTTTTGCTTGTGAGCCGGAATACGCCGCATTAGCGAAAGAGCTGGCGCCAGATGCCAAGATCTATTCGGCCACGACGGCGATGCAAGATCCGCATCAAGTGCAAGCGCGCCCCAGTCTGATCGCTAAGATGCGCCAGGCCGACCTGGCAATCTGCGCCGGAGCGGATCTAGAGGTAGGTTGGCTACCTATGCTGCAGATGAAGTCGGCAAACGCCAAGGTGCGTTCGACGGATCAAGGCTTGTTCTTTGCGGCCGAGCAGATCGACACACTGGATCAGCTCGAGTCGGTGGATCGCTCCATGGGAGATGTGCACGCAAAAGGTAATCCGCATCTGCATTTCGATCCCAATCGTTTACTCGATGTGGCAACAGCCTTGACGGCCAAACTTGTGCAGTTAGATCCCGATAATAAAGCACAGTACCAGTCGTCATTAGTTAGCTTTAGCGAGCGTTGGCAGGCTGCGATCCCTCATTGGGAAGCAAAGGCGCAAGCCTTGCAGGGCAGCAAAGTGATCGCCTATCACTCCAGTTTTAAATACTTGTTTAACTGGCTAGGGCTGGAGCAGGTTGCGGATCTCGAGCCAAAGCCAGGGATACCGCCGAGTAGCTCCCACCTAGCAAGCTTATTAAATCGTGCCAAGCAGGGCGATATATTGGCAATCGTTATCGCCTCATATCAGAGTGAGCGTGGGGCTGATTGGTTAGCCGAGCGCTCGGATCTTCCGGTTCTCGTCTTGCCTATGTCGGTTGGTGGTAACGATCAGAGTGTCGATCTGTTTACGCTATACGACAGTGCAATTGCGCTCTTGTTGAGTGCCAAGCAGTAATCGTTAGTTGCAATGCTACACGCCTAATCAGCCAAGGTTAGGCACGAATAGGACGGATCTCGACTAAGGGATCCGTCCTAGATTTATCAATTATGATATAGAGTCATTACCTATGTTTGATCTCGATCTTCTCTCTATCCTGCTGCCTGCTTTCGCTGCGGGGATCTTGGTGTTATCCACCCATGTTGTCTTAGGGCAACAGGTATTAAAGCGAGGCATTATCTTTATCGATCTGGCGATCGCTCAGGTCGCAGCATTGGGTGCGATCGTTGGCCATCTAAATCATGACATCGAAGCTTTGCCATTTTCAAATGTGTGGATGCCTGCATTATTTGCCATCGCAGGGGCCGGTTTTATCGCTTGGCTATCTAAGCGGATGGCCGATGAACTGGAAGCCATTATCGGCTGTTTCTATGTATTAGCGGCTGTGGCGGCCATGTTACTGCTATCAAACGATCCCCATGGCGCAGAGATGTTGAAGCAATTGATGTCTGGCCAGATCTTATGGGTGAGTTGGAGCCAGCTAATCTTGCCTGTTGTTGTCTACTCGGCTATTTTGCTCGCCCTGATCTACCGCCCCTCTCTACTCGAAGGGCGAGCCTTCTACCTGCTCTTCGCCGTGGTCATCACGCTTTCTGTGGAGTTGGTTGGCGTATATCTGGTGTTTAGTAGCTTGATCTTGCCTGCGTTGGCGGTGAATCACTTCAATGGCCGATTCAAGTTAGCTTGGGCTTATTTCGTTGGTTTAGTCGGTTATGTTGCGGGTTTAGTCCTCTCTGCCACTTTAGATCTTCCTAGCGGCGCAGCCATAGTGGCGACGTTAGCTGTGACAGCAATAGTGTTTAGGCTTTGCCTCTCTTTGAAGAGCAGACATTCGGCTTTAGAGGGCGGCGGATGAACTAGATTTATGTCAGGTCAGACCTTACGGCCAAAAGAACTAAGTTAAAATCCTCGGCTTAGAATGCATGAGATTAAAGTTCGCTTAAGCTATTTACGCTAAAGTTCCGTGATTTTAACTTCGTTTGGTCTGCATTCAGGCTACACGTGTAAACTAATGTTCATTGACATAAGTCGTATTTATATTGAGTCGCATCTAGTTGGTGGCTATACTGGCGCCAATTAAATCGCGGGAGATTCTAGTGCTGTTAATCCTTAGATGTTTGATCTTGTCTATCATGCTGGTATTAGCCTTTATTATCGGTGGCTTAGCTTGTATTTTACGTCCTCGTCATCGAGACAACGTACATATGTTCGCCAAAGTATTTTCTTGGGCGGCTCCAGTATTGGGCATTAAGGTCATTGTACGTAACCCGCAAAGTCAAAGTGGTAAGCCGTGCATTTTTCTGGCAAACCACCAGAATAACTTCGACATGTTTACCCATACCGCGGTTGTGCCAAAAGGCACCGTGAGTCTAGGTAAGAAGAGTCTCGCCTGGATGCCGTTATTCGGACAGATCTATTGGCTATCGGGCAATATTCTTATCGATCGTAAA
Source organism: Shewanella sp. Isolate13 (assembly GCF_022398325.1). Classification (GTDB taxonomy): domain Bacteria; phylum Pseudomonadota; class Gammaproteobacteria; order Enterobacterales; family Shewanellaceae; genus Shewanella. The sequence continues at coordinate 18,443 of NZ_JAKEVD010000013.1, read as the reverse complement.
AACCGCAGCAAAGCCTTTGACACTATGGCGGCTACGGCGCGTAAGATTAAAGATAAGTGCTTATCGGTATGGATTTTCCCTGAGGGCACACGCTCTCGTGGTAAAGGTCTGCTGCCATTTAAAGCCGGTGCATTCTATACGGCGATAGCCGCCGGGGTGCCTATGGTACCTGTGTTAGCCTCAAATCAATGTCATATTAAGCTAAACCGTTGGAACAATGGTGTAGTGATCATTGAGATGATGGAACCGATTGAAACTACAGGCATTGATAAGACACAGGTGAAAGAGCTCTCTAAACGTATTCACACTATGATGTCGGAAAAGTTGTCACAGTTGAACCAAGAAGCTTCTGCATTAATGACTAAAGCGGTATAATCGGTCGCGAAATTTTTGAGGAGTCATCGATGTCTATTGAACGCCAGTTAAACGAACAGAAACAAGAAAACCGTGAGATCGTTGAAGCGATTCTTGCTGACGGTTCATTACCCGATGCCGAGTACACTATCGAGCATCACTTTTCATCGACAAATTTCGATCGTTTAGAAAAGGCGGCTGTTGACGCATTTAAGCTAGGCTATGAAGTCAATGACGCCGAAGAGATGGAGCTAGAAGATGGCTCTGTGATCTACTGTTTCGATGCCGTAGCTAACCATGAGTTAAAGACGGATCTGTTAGATAGCGCTTGTGAGAAAATGATCGAGCTAGCGGCTAAGCAGAAGATCGATTATGACGGTTGGGGAACTTATTTCATCGATGAAAATGGCGAAGAAGTCAGAGATGAAGATGAATATGAGGACGAAGACCTACACTAGGTCTTTGTTGCTTAGAAACAAAATGCCCATCTAGATGATGGGCATTTTTGTTTTTAACGTCTATCACTCAAACTTAATTAATGCTTACTCGTGCACGATAGTGCAGTTGCGGCCAGCCTCTTTCGCCTGATACAGGGCTTGATCGGCTTGTGACACCCAAGTATCGCTATCGATTATGCTCGGAGTGAGTTCGCAAATGCCTAAACTCACGGTGATCTTGATAAGGTGTTCTTCATACCAGATCTCTGACTGCTCGAGTTTCTTACGCAGACGTTCGGCAAAGAAGCGTGCGTTAGCCGCCGGTGTATTTGCCAAGATGACGCCAAACTCTTCTCCACCATAACGCCCGGCACAATCGGTTTCCCGTAACGATTTTTTAATGGTGTGAGAAACGTTTTGGAGCACTCTGTCACCCGCTTGATGGCCATAGGTATCGTTGATCGATTTGAAGTGGTCGATATCGAGCATTACTAAAGTCGTGTCGCTGCCATAACGTGCATGGCGATCAAATTCTTTCTGTAGGCATAATTCCCAGTGACGACGATTAAACAGCTGAGTTAGACCATCTACCTGACTTAGGTATTCCAAGCGTTCATTAGCAGACTTTAACTGCAGTTTATTGATCGCAACGTCAGTAACATCATAGACAATCATGCTGATGTGGGTCACTTCACCAGTCAATGACGACAGTGGTAGCAGAGTGACGTTTTGGTACATGAAATCGGCTCGCCCTGTAATAGGTCGATAGTTCTTGAACTGGAACACGAATGGACGCTGTTCCCAGCTAATAAAAGCCCTGTTCTTCAGTAGGTAAACCGACTCCATCTTTTGCTTCAACCACTTTGCTGGCAGGTAATCAAACTGCTCAAACAGGTTTTTGTCTTTGATCGAGTTCGGGGTGACACCGCTGTGGTTTTCCATGAAGCCGTTCCACAGCTGGATGTTGTAGTCTCTATCAAGAACGACTAAGCCTACTTCTATGGTCTGTACCATATCGATGAGCCAGTGGAGTTCGTTCATTGCGGTTAGATCTGTATTTTTATCCATCTTATCAGGTATCTTAATCCAGCAAGTAGCCGAGCTTATAGTTGAGTGTTGGTAGCGAGTCTTCGGTAAACAGAAGCAAGAGATCGCATTGAATATCATGGTCTTCGATACGGTAATTGATCTCCATCGCCAGCGTTCGGTTCCATTTATCGGAGTTTTCACTGATCAGGTTATTGACGCTGCAGTGTCGTCCCAACACGACAGGGTGACTCTGGCTGAACTTCATGTGCAGCTGTTCAGAGATCCCGTTGAGAAAGGCGCCAATGAGCACGTTGGCGGTATCTATCATCACCTCGAGCTCTGTCTGCTCATCTTCAGGGTGATCAAGCTTCATTAGCTTGGCCATATCTTGAAATGATGAGTCATGGAAAAGTAACAAGGCTTCGCCTGCCACCCCTGCGCCGATAAAGCCTTGGCAGAGTGCCGATACCGTACTCTGCTCCTCTGTGGCCTTAAGCGTCATGGTGAGCTCGCTGACCTCCAATACGTTTACATTTGGGATCGGCAGCTTCACAAAGACATTTAATAGCTTAGAGAGTAGATCCGCTGCGCGTCCCATGGCGACGTTAGCCACCTCTTGGCAGGCATCACGCAGATCGACTTTGATCATGGGGGAGCGATCTTGCCCAGCGCCCTGAGCTAATTCCAAAATGCCGTACTCTTGCAGAATGTGGCTGATGGAATCGGCACTGACAGGTTTTTGAATAAAGTCGAGTGCGCCTAAGTTTTTGACTCGTTCATGAGCCTTAATCTGAATATCGCCAGAAACGACAATCACCAGCGCGGGCAGATCTTCTTTCTGGATCGCTTCTAAAACTTGATAACCGTCCATCACAGGCATGTTCAGATCGAGAAAGACGACTTCGCCTTTACCTTCACGAATTGCTTCGATGCCTTCTAAGCCATTGGTGGCATAGGTGATCTCGACATCCCAGTCTTTAGGGAGAGTGCGTGCCATCTGCTTACGGGCTAGCGCAGAGTCATCACAAATTAATATGGGGAGCGGCATTGCTATTGTTATTTCCTATTCATCAACTACTGAGATCTTCGCAGCCAATAAAGTCCTAATCTTGGTCGCTAGAGTCTGTGTCATCTATATAGAGCCAGTGGGTCGCAGCTGGAATATCGATCATTCAGTAGCGCGTCCATGGATTGTGTCGTCAAAACGGATACTCTGACTACCTTCCATGACGTAGTCCCTTAACATAGGGTAGCACTACAACCCGATTATTCATCATCAACTTAGCTAATAGAAAGCTATTTGCAGTGACAATAAAATGACGAGCGTCAGAATTACCGCTTTATGTTATAGCTATTAACGAAATATTCCAAATGTGTTAACTTGCTCATCTGGACAGACCACTTTCCGAGAAAGGACGCCAAGATGAGTCATGACTTAGTACGAGTAACCAAAAACGGTGGCATTGCTTATGTGAGTCTCAATCGACCTGAAAAGTATAACGCTTTGAATTATAAGCTTTTCAAAGAGATTGATCTCTGTATTAAAAAATTAGCAAAAGACAGAGCGCTTACCGCAGTGGTGCTTTTTGGTGAAGGCGATAATTTTAGCTCAGGTTTAGATGTGAAAAGTGTGATGAGCTCGCCATTAGACGCGGTCAAATTATTATTTAAGTTTGTTCCGGGTAACGCTAATTTAGCTCAGCGAGTCTCTATTGGTTGGCGTCGATTGCCAGTTCCCGTTATCGCGGTGCTCGAGGGAGTCTGCTATGGCGGCGGCATGCAAATAGCTCTTGGGGCGGACTTTAGAATCGCTGCTCCAGATTGCAAAATGTCAATAATGGAAGCTAAGTGGGGGCTGGTTCCTGATATGGCAGGTCTTGCAGGTTTGCGAGAGTTAATGCCAAAAGATCAAGCGCTTAAGCTTACTATGTCGGCAGATGTTTTATCGGCCGAGCAGGCTCTATCCATCAATTTAGTCACAGCAGTAGAGAAGGAACCCTTGGCGGCGGCGACAGCGTTAGCAACTCAATTAGCACGTACATCCCCCGATGCTAATGCCGCGATTAAGCACAGTATTAACAAAAACTGGTCGAGCTCAATTCGACAATTATTGGGACGTGAGTCCTGGTATCAGGTGCGATTACTCATGGGGAAAAATCGAGTCATAGCGGCCCAGAGACAGAGTAAAAAAACCGACAAAACTTATCTGAGTCGGCAGTCAGGTTGGTAATTTTTAGGGAATAGTACAATACGTGATCTAACTCACGAATTTTTGTGAATTTTCTGTAGTAGGTAGAGGCTTATTTTACACTCCAGCTTATTCTAGGGTTTTGATGATTGAGCTACCAGCTGTTAGTCATTTCTTAAAACCTCTCTATCTTAAGTATTGGAATTTATTGAGCTATGCGCGAACTGTTTGAACGTTTTCTCTGGAGCAGCCGTTTATCGGTTATGTTTGGTGTCTTGTCATGTATCGTGGCGGCGTTTGTCGTATTTGCCATGGGGCTGAGAGATGTCGTACATATGATTGATCTTATTCTTGGTTATATCTTCAGTGGTAGCCATGCGGTGCGTAACGATTTAGTGATGGTCGTGGTGGAGATCTTAGATACTTTCCTACTCGGCGCGGTATTACTCATTTTTGCATTCGGTCTGTATGAGTTATTTATCAATAACCTTAAAGGTGCCAGTCAGAGTGAAGCTGCAGGTAAGATCTTGATTATCAGCAGTATCGATTCGCTTAAGAGCAAGCTCGGTAAAGTGATCTTAATGATGCTAATCATTAAGGTGTTTTCTTTCTTTACCGATATGAAACCGACCTCTATGTTGGAGCTGCTCTATATGGGCATTACCGTGGTATTGATCGCTGGGGCTTTGAAGCTGAGCAAAGATTAATTCCACAGTTCATATTTAATAAGATAAAGCCTATCCATTTGGATAGGCTTTATTGATCCTAGTGGCAAAACCTTCGATTAACTCAAGGCAGTCATCCCAAGTCACCTTAAGGGTTAAGTCTAAGGCTAATACTTGCTGACTATATCGGGTGGGCGTATTAGCGGGTGCCAGTGTTAATCGCTGCACCTGAGTGGCAAGGGATTGTGCAGTGCCATCCTTAGATTGAATATCTAATACCGGAATTGAGAGCGCCGCCAGTTTCTCGGGTAGCGCTTGGTTAGCCGATTCCAGCTCGCTATAGGGATTCACTATCACCATCAAGTCGGGCTTAGGTAGACGCTTGGTTTCTAGCAACTCAATAATCAAATTCGCGCTGTCACCTATCGTCACTAGCATTCGCTTACCCGCAAAATGTTTGCCTAAGGTATCGAGTTGAGCCATGGAGGCGAGCATAAAGTCTTGCTGCTTAAGTTGGATCTTTTGTGACTCTAAAAGCGCCTGTTGCGTGTCTGGAGTCGCTGCCGTACTAGCTGTATCAGACGCTTCAATTTCGGTGTGGGTATCCAATAGTGGCGGTGGTGTCACCGCCAGAGTTGCCCAGCCTACACTATTTAGCTCGCGCCTAAGGTAGCTGGCTAAACCTGGCGCATCGGCGCGCTCGCCTATGGCCGGCACTATAATGGCTAACCCAAGCCGTTTCTTACCTATCCAGGGGCGCAGCAGCGCAGGAACGCTCTTATCTTCAACTTGCAGTTGTTTGACTTCATTGGCTGGAAGGTAGTTGTATTCAGGGTTAGATGCCGATGCCATAAAAGAGCCGAGGCAAAGTAGGGCACCACAAGTGAGACTCATGAGTGACAGGGGCTTAGCTAAAATGGGCTTAGCCAAAGTAGACAACAATTTCATACTGGCGACTTAATTTACTGAGATAACAAGGCGCCTGCAGTATATATGTTTATGGTATTAGCATCATGTGTTTATAAAAACAGGCCATAAAAAAGCCCTGAAACATCAGGGCTTATTTTAGCTGAGCCAGTGACCTACTAAGTTAGGCCTAGCTGATTCGTTTGACCTTAGGCGTGGCTAACTAGCACCAATCTAATCGCATCAAGTTGTAGCTTGCTGCTGTCTAAGTAACGGTTTAGCTCGCTCATCTGTTCGCTTAGGTGGCTTAGCTCTTCGTCACGAATGTTCGGGTTCACCGCTTTTAACGCCTTCAATCGTTCAAGTTCGCCCGATAACTGACTGGTCATCTTCTCACGAGCGCACTCTGTTAGCGTTTGCAGTTCGGCACTCGCCACACTCTCGGCTTTAGCAAGCAGAGGGTGCAAAATTGCCTGTGAAGCATTAACCAGCTTGCTGGCGATATGGCGATTCACCGCGCTTAACTGTTTGTTAAAGCTCTCGTAAGTCACGTTGTCAGACAGGTTGTTGCCGTTCTTATCCAATAACACACGGATAGGTGTTGGTGGTAGGTAACGGTATAGCTGGCTAGACTTAGGCGCTGACGCATCGGCTAGGTAGATAAGCTCTAGGAACACAGTACCCGCCGGCAGAGCCTTGTTCTTCAGTACCGCAACGCTAGTGGTACCCGTCTCAGATGAGGTGATCAGATCCAGACCCGTTTGCACCAGTGGGTGCTCCTGGGTGATCAGTGCGATATCATCACGAGACAGTGCCATCTCACGGTCGAAGGTGACGGTAATGCCATCTTCAGGTAGACCCGGATAAGTCGGGAACATCATGTGCTCACTTGGGTGCAATACGATGGCGTTTTCACCGCTATCTTCCTGCTCGACACCGATAATATCCCACAGACGGATAACAGAGCCGATAAGCTGAGTATCTTCATCTTTGTCCGCTAGGCTTTGCACTAACTTGTTAGCACGCTCACCGCCGTGAGAGTTGATCTCAAGCAGTTTATCGCGGCCTTGTTCCATCGCGATTTTCAGCTCTTGATAACGCGCCTTAGTGCTATCGAGTAAGCTCTCTAAGGTTTCTTGGTCGTTATTAAGCAGACTCTCTAATAGCTCGCCAGAGAATTCGTTAAATAGAATGTGGCCACTTGGGCAGGTGCATTCAAAGGCATTTAGCCCTTGGTGATACCACTGCATCAATCTCTCTTGTGCCGTGTTAGCTAAGAAAGGTAGGTGGATCTCAACATCGTTCTTCTGACCGATACGATCGAGACGACCGATACGTTGCTCCAGTAGATCTGGGTTTAGCGGTAGATCGAACAGCACCAAGTTGCTAGCAAACTGGAAGTTACGACCTTCAGAACCGATCTCGCTACAGATAAGTGCTTGTGCGCCGCCAGTTTCTTGCGCGAAGTAGGCGCCCGCTTTGTCGCGTTCGATGATCGACATGCCTTCATGGAACACGGTTGCTTGAATACCTTCACGGGTACGCAGCGCTTCCTCTAGGCTCAAGGCGGTTTCGGCTTGGCTGGCAATAATGAGCACTTTCTTGCTGCGGTTGTTCTTTAAGAAGTCGATTAGCCAATCCACACGAGGATCGAACTTCCACCATGCAGCACTGCCACTGTCGAAGTCTTGGTAGATCTTCTCAGGGCTTAATACTTGGCGAACTTTAGCATTAGTGTCTAAATGCTTGTTCATCATAGAGCTAACGCGAGATGCCGTGATGTATTGCTCAGGCATCTTTTGTGGGTGCACATGCAAGTTACGCACAGGGAAGCCTTTTACCGATGCGCGGCTGTTACGGTAAAGCACGCGGCCTGTACCATGACGGTCTAGCAGATCTTGCAGCAGTTCATCACGAGCTTGGAAGCGACTGTCAGCATCGGCCGCTTCGTCTTGAATGAGAGCGATTGACTCGCTGATATCTTTCTCAGACAGTAGCTGCGTTAAGCTGGCCACAGACTCATCCGATAACGACTCGCCAGAGGCTAGGGCATCGGCGGCGGTTGCGACGTCTTTGTAGCTATCCTCTTCTTTAAGGAAGGCTTGGTAATCGTAGAAACGATCCGGATCCAGTAGGCGCAGACGCGCAAAGTGGCTCTGATGACCAAGTTGATCCGGCGTTGCGGTAAGCAGTAACACCCCAGGAATTTCTTCACTCAAGGCTTCAACAATTTGGTAAGCACGGCTTGGTGCTTCTTCCGACCACTCTAAATGATGGGCTTCGTCCACTACCATCAGATCCCAGTCTGCATCCAAGGCTTGCTCTAAACGGCGTTTCTTACGCAATAGATCCAGTGAACAGATCACTAGCTGCTCGGTATAGAAAGGGTTATCGTGGTCGGCATAAGCCTCAACGCAGCGGTCTTCATCGAATACCGAGAAGCGTAGGTTAAAGCGGCGCAGCATCTCAACTAACCATTGATGACGCAGAGTATCAGGTACGATAATCAAGATACGCTCGGCGCGTCCTGTCAGTAGTTGCTGATGGATAATTAAACCCGCTTCGATGGTCTTACCTAGACCTACCTCATCGGCAAGCAATACTCGCGGCGCAAAACGCTGACCCACTTCGTGAGCAATCCACTGTTGATGCGGGATCAATCCAACACGAGGCCCTTGCAGTCCTAGTAGATCTGAGGTCGCTAACTTATTGCGTAGCTGTTGACATTGGTAACGCACATTAAATCTGTCTAGGCGGTCGATTTGCCCGGCGAATAGACGATCTTGTGGCTTATTAAAACGGATATTGTGATTCAACAAGGTTTCACGCAGGCTCACCTGCTCACCAGTTTCACTATGGGTGCCGTGGTAAATAATCAGTGAATCTTTCTCTTCAACTTCGGTCACCGTCAACTTCCACTCTTCGTGGCTTTCTACGGTGTCGCCTGGGTTGTAAATAACACGAGTAAGTGGGGCTTCTGTACGAGAGAACAATCTGTTCTCGCCTGTTGCAGGGAAAAGAACGGTCACCATGCGACCCTCCACTCCAACTACGGTACCTAAACCTAATTCTGATTCGGTGTCACTGATCCAACGTTGACCTAAGGAAAACGGCATTTAAAACTCTCATATACTGGGTGAATCACAAGGGGCGCGTATGGTATACCAATCGTGAGCATATTGAAAATTGAACCCACTAATATTCGCCCCAATCTGAAATAGTAGTGTACAAAATAATCAGTTGCTCTGGAGTATTTTTTTGTTTCACAGCCCGGTCACATTCCCTCGATATTAATGAATCAAGTTTTACAGCTTAAAAACTATACCGGGCATTGAAGCCAAGTAATATTGGTGGCAGTATGAGATTAGGGCTAACAATAAAAGGGAACAGAGTCGATCTCATAATCAAAAAATTAATGCACAATTGGAGGCGCCATGGAACAAGACGACAGAAAGTTGTTTGTACTGGATACCAACGTATTACTGCATGAACCTTTGGCTATTTACTCGTTTAAGGAGCATGACGTAGTCGTGCCAATGACAGTTCTGGAAGAGCTGGACCTAATTAAAGATAGAAAGCGAGATGTGAGTCGCGATGCAAGAGTTGCGATTAGAGCGTTAGAAGATATTTTAGGAGGACAGACGACACCCGAGCAGATAGTGCAAGGTGTTTCGCTACCAAGCCGAGAGGGTCACGGTGACGCTTCAGGCACCCTGTCGATTTTCCCCGACCATCAGATTGAGTTCACCATCGGCAGCATGCCCGGTGACAACAACGATAACCGCATCATCAATACCGCGCTGCATCTACAGCAGCTACATCAACCTCGCAAAGTGGTGCTGGTCACCAAAGATATCAATATGCGCCTCAAGGCCAAGGGCGCGGGCATTCAGCAGGTAGAAGATTATCGTACCGACCAGTTGATCGATGATATTCGTTTCCTCACCAAAGGATTTCACCGTTTCTCTGGGAGCTTCTGGGAGCGTACCGATGATGTCACTACCGAAAGCGATGGCCGCCATACGGTGCACAGCGTACCTATAGATAAGCTCGGTGATGACACCTTCTATACCAATCAGTATCTATTGGATGACAGCGATGATTTTTGTGGACGCATTGTCGAGAAGACTGATGCTGAACTTAAATTTTTAGACTTGGGGCAAGAGAGGTTACTTAACCTTGAGGCGTGGGGGATCAGGCCGAAGAATGTCTATCAAGGCATGGCGATGCAGGCCTTACTGGATCCGGAGATCGATTTAGTGATCCTAACGGGTCCCGCAGGGTGTGGTAAAACCTTACTAGCCTTAGCCGCAGCGCTTGAGCTGGTGGTTGAGCGAGCTCAGTATGAAAAGGTCATCGTCACTCGTAATACCCCAGAGATCGCCGAGTCTATCGGTTTCCTCCCCGGTACAGAGGAAGAGAAGATGGCGCCTTGGTTGGGAGCGATCACCGATACCCTAGAGGTATTGCATAAGCATGACGTCAATCCTAGTGGCAGTATGAATTACATCATGGATAAGGCCAATATTCAGTTTAAGTCGATTAACTTTATGCGTGGCCGCTCGATTCAAAACTCGGTGGTTATCCTCGATGAGTGCCAGAATCTAACCGCATCGCAGATCAAGACTATGATCACCCGAATGGGTGAGGGAACTAAGCTTATCTGTAGCGGTAACTTGTCGCAGATCGACTCAAATTACTTAACCGCAGTCACTTCGGGACTTACCTATATCGTCGAACGATTTAAGGATTTCGATGGTAGTGCCAATATCTACCTAAATGGCGTGGTTCGTTCTCGTTTAGCCGAGTTTGCCGAAGAAAACCTCTAGTTCGCGCTGTTTTAGCTTTCTCGAGTTAAGACGGAGTTTACAGATATAAAAGGCCTCACTATTATTGAGGCCTTTTTATACATTTTTAGGCTATGATTGAAAGCTATCTTCCTGATATTATTGGTTCGAGCCGAGAACTGTTTGGCACATATTTTGATTGCTCACCAGAGAGTATTACCAAGGGTTGTAAATGAAACGGAATGAGCCGACTCTTCAGCTAAAGTCAACGATTCAAAAGAACTATAACAGAGCGGTTTTTTACACCTATATCGGGGTAATCATCATGGCTTTGGCAACGGCTTGGATGTCGTTTGACCGTCAAAAAGCGCAGCTGATCGAGCAGACCGAAGAGTTGGTTGAGCGTCATGTTTTGCAGGTGGATCTACTACTCGAGTCGAGCATTCGTGCGGTTAAGAGCCTGCGCAACGTGGCGGTAGATCATCTCAGATTAGGTGAGTTGGTGCGTAAAGAGCGCTTGCCTCAGTATGAGAAGTTTAACGAGAGTGGTCAGTTTTTTACCCTAGAGCCTAGCTACGCCAAGAGTGGCGAGCCCTTTACCAACATGGGGCGCATCACAGGTGCAGGTTCTCTCAATGGTCGCAGCGATAAGTTTTATCAAGAGCTGGAGATGCTATTCGAGCTATCTCTGTCTTTTCCGGTCGCCAATGAAGCGGCGCCTAAAGCCTCTTCTATCTATTACATCTCTAAACGCCGCATCATGTCTTACTTTCCGTGGCCGTCGGATGAGCAGCGCTTTCGTGATGAGCTGCTGAATAAGAAACAGTTTCAGTTAGTCACTCCGGCTAACAACCCCCAGCGCAGTGTGGCTTGGAGCCCGGCCTATGTTGAAGCCACGGGTAAAGGGCTATTAACCACCTTAGGTGTGCCTATCTACCTCGAAGATGAGTTTATCGGTTCGATCAACTTAGATATGACGCTGGCATCGCTACGTAAGCAAATTCGTCTCTATTTTAAGATGCCCGGCACGGTGATCTTGCTGGATCAGAACAATAATATTCTGACCCACAGCGATATCGATAATTCGGATATTAATCGGGTCTATCATATCAGTCAGAAGATCCCATCAGAACTGCACTCGATCCCTGAGTCAGAACTCTTCGATGCCCATGACGGCATGATCCGCAACGGCTATTACATTCACTCGGTGGCGCTGCATAATGCTCCGTGGCGCTTGCTCTACCTGCAAGATGTCGATGAATTATTTAAAGATTCATGGGAAAAGTTGGAGCTCACCTTCGTGTTGGTGGTGATGGCGTTATCGGTATTGGTAACCATCGTTCACTGGTTGACTCGTCGTTCATTCGTCAACCCAGCCTCAAGATTGTTGACTCATCTCGAGGAGTGCTCGGCCGAGCCTATCAAGCCGCCAGAGAAAATAACCGTCGGTTGGGCCCCATGGTTCCAGCTGGTGAGCCGGATTTTTGAAGAGAACAAGCAGTATACTCGCCACCTCGCGGAGCAGAATCGCCGCCTAGATAAGTTGGTGGCTCAGCGCACCGAACGGCTAAAAGACACCACTGAGCAACGTGAGAAGGAATACGCCTTGCTACGCTCTTTGCTGGACTCGATCCCAGAAGCGATTGTCTTTAAAGATAAAGAGGGGCGTTATCTCGGTTGTAACAAATCGGCTGAACGGATGTTGGGCTTTAGTGAGAGTGAAATGATCGGTCAGCTCTCTGATGCGCTAACACCTGATGAGCAATCGGTGCGTATTCGCGCCGAAGATGAGCGCGTACTGACGGAAAGAACACCAGTGCGCTATCAAGAGAAGGTTGAGCTTGCGGGTAAACCTGTACTGCTAGATACCTTGAAGCTGCCGTTCTATAACCGTCATGGTGAGCTATTGGGCTTGATTGCCGTCTGGCGTGACGTGACCCGAGAGTACGAGTCTGCAGAGCAACTGCGTCTTTCCGAAGAGCGTTATCACCTTGCCATGGATGCGGTAGAAGATGGTCTATGGGACTGGTATCTAGACTCAGAGCAGATCATCTGCAACCCAGCTTATTATTCGATGCTGGGCTATAAGGTCAATGAATTCCCGGCCTTAGTATCGACCATCGATGAGCTTATCCATCCGGACGATCGTATTCGAGTGGAAGAGTATCGTGAGCAATACCTAGCTAACCCAGTTGGTGCCTATGACATCGAATTTAGAATGTTAGGTAAGAGCGGTGAGTACCATTGGCTGCTTTCCCGTGGGCGAGTGGTGGAGTACACCCCGAACAAAGAACCTAAGCGTATGGTGGGCACTCACAAGGATATTACCCGTCATAAGCGTAACGAAGTGGCGATGCTCGAGGCGAAGCAGGATGCCGAAATGGCTAACCTGTATAAGAGTGAGTTCTTGGCTAACATGAGCCACGAAATTCGTACTCCGATGAACGCCATTATTGGTATGTTGCAGCTGGCGCAGCGCACTTCACTCACCGCGCAGCAGAAAGATTACCTTGAAAAGGCAGGCTTCTCGGCGCACTCATTGCTACGGATCATCAATGACATCTTGGACTTCTCGAAGATTGAGGCGGGTAAGCTGGAGCTTGAACGTGTGGCCTTCCCGTTAGATAAGGTGCTGGATCACGCGCTGGATCTTAACGCGCTTAAGGCGCAAGAGAAGGGGGTCGAGCTTCTGCTTTATGCACCCGTGACCGCAGGTCTTATCCTAGAAGGTGATCCGCTACGTCTGGGACAGGTGTTAATTAACTTACTGTCTAATGCGGTTAAGTTTACCCAGTCTGGTGAAATTGAGCTTGGCTGTGAAGATGTGGGCGAGCGCGATCACCGTATCACCCTTAAGTTCTGGATCCGCGATACCGGGATCGGCATTAGCAAAGAGCAGCAGGCGACCCTTTTCGATGCCTTTGCGCAGGCCGATGGCTCTACCACCCGTAAATACGGTGGTACCGGACTTGGCTTATCTATCAGTAAGCATTTAGTGTCTATGATGGGCGGTCAGATGCAGGTAGAAAGTGAGATGGGTGTGGGCAGTACCTTTAGCTTTACCATCAGCTTTGAGATTGCCGAAGAGGCCGAGGTACAACCTTTAGTCGTGCCCGAAACCTTAGGTAACTTAAAGACCTTGGTTATCGATGATAACCCAACTGCGCTGCAGATCTATTCGAGCGTGATGCGTGACTTCCACTTTAATGTCGATACCGCCGCCAGTGGGCCTGAGGGACTGTATAAGTTAACCAAGAATCCTGTCGATCTTCTACTCGTCGATTGGATGATGCCAGAGATGGACGGCATCGAGGTGATCAAAGAGATCGATGAGATGGTGGCCGATGGTCGATTGGCGAAACGGCCTATCATCATGATGATGACAGCTTATGCTGCAGAGCCGATACACAAAGATGTAGAAGGTGCCAATGTGTTCGCCTTGCTGCAAAAGCCGTTTAAGGCTTCAACACTATTCGATGAGATTATCTCTGCCTTCGCCGATGAGCCGAGCTTAAATCCACTCCCCGAAAGTGTCGAGGAGGCGGCCGATGAAGACACTGGCTATGTGTTATTAGTTGAAGATAACTTTATCAACCAGCAGGTGGCGACCGAGCTACTCAAGAGTGCGGGTTATACGGTAGATGTGGCTGAAAATGGCCAGATAGCCTTGGATATGATCGATAAGGCCAACTATGACGCGGTGTTGATGGATATTCAGATGCCAGTGATGGATGGTCTCACCGCCACCAAGGAGCTACGTAAGCGTTACTCTGCAGAAGAGTTACCTGTGATTGCTATGACGGCCCATGCCATGTCTGGCGACAGAGAGAAGAGCTTGGCGGCGGGCATGAACGCGCACATTACTAAGCCTATCGTGCTCACAGAGCTGTTTGATACCTTGAGCCATTGGATCGCAGAATGCGGTAGGAAATCTTAAGTCCGGTGTTAACTCAATCTGTGATGGGTATTAGGCGGTAAGTGATACTTATTCAAATAGACTAATATAGGCTTGCTAAAGTGCAAGCCTATTTATTAAGCTAAATGCCATTCATTATATAAAGCAAACAAACTCATTAATAATAAAGGCTATTGTAGGCAACGAATACGATAGCGACCAACAAGGATCAAGGAGATCGAATGAGACCCTACAAGCTCGCACTGGCAATTGCGCTCGCCGTCGTGCCTATGACCAGTGCTGTGGCTGCCACCACAAACACTGCCACACTGATTAAGAAAAGTCAGGCAGCAACAGGTTTCATCAATCTGTTTTATGAACAAGCATCGGGGGATCTCTACCTCGAAGCCAATAAATTAGATCAACCTTTTTTAATGCTCACCAGCTTGCCCCATGGTGTCGGATCCAATGATATCGGTCTCGACAGAGGTCAGCTTGGCCGTACCCGCATGGTGCAGTTTGAGCGCCACGGCCCCTATCTGATTTTAAAGCAGCTTAATACCTACTACCGCGCTAACACTGACAACGCCGCCGAGCAGCGCGCGGTAAAAGAGGCCTTTGCCGAGTCTGTTTTATGGCGTGGCAAAGTGGTAACCGGTAAACGTAATCTGGTGGCGATCAATGACTTAGTCGTTAACGATCTACATGGTATTAGCGATGTACTCGAACGAACTAAGCAGGGCAGCTATCAGCTAGATCCATCAAAGTCGTTGATTTTGCCTGAAGGGGTAAAATCCTTCGAGCGCAACAGCGATATCGACGTGCTGCTGACCTTTAATGCCGCCAAAGAAGGTAACTACGTCGCTCAGGTGACTCCCGATGCTAAGCATCTATCAGTGCGTCTGCGCTACTCATTTGTCGCGCTACCCGAAGAGGGCTATCAGGCACGCGCTTATCATCCTTTAAGTGGCTACTTGTCGGATGAATATCTCGATTACGGCACCCGTGTCGATGAAGATATTCGTCAGCGTTTTATTCTGCGTCATCGCTTAGAAAAAGTGACTCCAGGTAGCGCGCCAAGCCAAGTGGTTAAACCTATTACCTATTATCTCGATCCTGGGGTACCCGAGCCGATTCGAACGGCACTTCTAGAGGGAGCAAGCTGGTGGGAAGATGCCTTTACCGATGCGGGCTTTATCAATGGCTTTAAGGTTGAATTACTGCCGGAAGATGCCGATCCACAGGATGTGCGTTACAACGTGATCCAGTGGGTACACCGCGCGACTCGTGGCTGGTCTTATGGTTCGGCAGTGACCGATCCGCGCACCGGTGAAATTATTAAGGGCCATGTGACACTCGGCAGTCAACGCGTGCGCCAAGATCACCTGATCGCCCGTGGCCTAACCGCAGGCTGGGAAGATAGAGCCGCAGCGGACGAGGCTTCGATGGCGCTGGCGCTGGCGCGTATTCGCCAACTGTCTGCCCATGAAGTTGGCCATACATTAGGACTGGATCATAACTTCGCGGCATCGAGTAATAACAACGCCTCGGTGATGGACTACCCGCACCCTATGGTGACTATCAATGACGACAAAATTGATATCAGTAAGCCTTACGATGAAGGTATTGGCGAGTGGGATAAATATACCGTGGCCTATGGCTACGGTGAGTACACAGCTGCCGCAGAGGAAGCGCAAGGGCTTGCTAAGCTTAGAGACGATGTCACTATACAGGGGCTGAGATATATAGGTGAGGCTGACTCACGTAGCGCAGGGGCGAGCAATGCCTACGCCAGCCTTTGGGATAACGGCAACGATCCCGTGGCGGAGCTGACTCGACTCGGCGAGGTGCGCACCAAAGCCATTGCGGACTTTTCAGCAGAGGCCTTACTTGCAGAGCAGCCACAAGGTGAGCTGCAAGATGCGTTTGTCCCCATCTATCTACTGACACGCTTTCAGATCGCAGCGGCGGCCAAGATGATTGGCGGCACCACATATAGCTATAGTAATGGTGTCGATGGAATGAGTTGGCATTATGTGGCGCCAGCAATTCAGCAGCAGGCATTAGAAGCCCTGTTAGCAACACTTTCTCCAGATGTGTTAGTGGTAGATGAGAAGCTACAGGAACTCTTGGTACCAAAGGCGGGCAACTATTATAAGACTCGTGAGAGCTTTGACTCAGGCTTAGGAGTGATTACCGACCCTCTCGGTATGGCGGAAGTATTGAGCCGCTTAACCCTGTCACAGCTCTATACACCGGAGCGCATCAACCGAGTTAACCAAGCCTACTTGAGTGACAAAGAGCAGCTATCGGTGACTAAGTTGACCGATAAGGTGCTGGCGAGCACGCTATTTAGCGATATTCCAACTGGGGCAGAACTGGGCGTGTGGATGCGAGTGAATACCGTGACAGTCGATAGTCTGTTAGCGGCTTTGCATGATCCCAAGACCAGACCCGAAGTGAAAGCTCAGTTAGCAGAGCGTTTAGCTTATACGGTGAAGCAGCTTAAGCGTAAGGTGAAGCGAGTGAGTAGTTATGAAGCCGCTCATTATGCATGGCTACAGCAAGGTATTGAGAAGGGGCTTACGGATGCTAAGCATAAGCTGATTGCTAAGCCATTGGCGCTGCCGCCAGGATCGCCTATCTAAGCTCTGTATTTAGTCGGGGAGTTACTCGATAAAAAAAGCGCGAATATTCGCGCTTTTTTTTATCTTAAAAATTTGTGCTGTCGTTGAAACTATGTCGCTATCGCTTTGTCTACAGAGTAGATTTCATTTTAGTTTGCAACAGAATTGGTATATTGATGGCCAGACGTTTCGCGCATTGGGTATTGCTCTTTTCCTTGCTGGGGCAATTTCTGCTTACCCCGGCAATGGCATTGCCCGATCAGTTACATCAGTTTGGCCAGTCCTATCTGCAAGAGTTTGAACAGCATCTGCAGCAATCTGCTGTGCAGCTCAATAGTGAGCCCAGCATTACCGATAGCCGCGTATCTCCAAATGATGCGAGTTATACTCACATAGACCCCAGTTTGTTTAGCGATAACTTATTTAACTTAGTCGCCGACTTTGGCGAGCAAGTGAATGCGTTACTTTGTGAAGCAAGTTGTCAGATGTTGTCTTCAGGGCATTGCACTAACCACAGTAGCTGCGCCCCAGGTCTAGCTTCGCCATGTGTTTTGTCGCTAAAACAGAACATTGGCCAAGAGCAAATAGACGGGCCAAGCTGGTCAGTTAAAACCTTTAAACTTCATGTCGTTACCCCTCCTCCAATAGCGTAACTAGTTGTTAAAAATTCAGCTTTTTATGTTTAAATTGTATCAAAATGCAAAATTTGCTTCTTTTTTATTCTCTATAACAGGCAGATAACGTAGACTGTTTGTTAAGCGAATGTAGGCAGATAAGATTGGAGTTGTATATGAATAAGTTAACCAGCGTAGCCTTAACACTAGCAATTGGCTGTATCTCTACCTCAGCAATGGCAGAACGACCAGATTTTTCGAAGACAGAAGCAGCACGTGCTGATTATGATTTTTCAAAAAATGTATCAGCAGCTTTAAAGGTAAATGATATTAAGCGTATCTCTACACGTCACGATTTTTCAAAGACATTAGCTGCCACAAGTAGTTACGACTTTTCAAAAAATCCTCACGTTGAGCCAGTCAAGCATGCTCACCCTTCTAGTCAGCACGATTTCTCTAAAACCGAAGCACTGCTCGACGGCAGTTTATAATGCTAGATCTAGATTGCTAAATTTAGCTTTTTAGTGAAATGACAGAGTAAAAGGGCTACTGCAAAGTAGCCTTTTTTTGTGGTTGAAGCTTAAGCGAGATTAACGCCAGTGTGACTAGGGCTTCAGTTCTGCATCATCGAGTCTTTTACCTTGTCGGTAGGCGTCGATGACACCTATTGCCCAAGCGGCAACAAACGCCATGGTGGCGATATTGATATAGAGCGCCTCATTGCCCACAGGTGCCTGAGTCACGGCACTATAGATGGCATTAAGCTCAAGCGGGATCTCGCCGTTTAAGATCTGCTGCGAGATAAGCTGAGCACGCTGATAGGCATGCCAAATTAAAAAACACAGGCTGGTTATGGTCGTGAACAGTAACAGCTTACCCATAGCGTGTTTCTTTAGATAAAAATGACCACTGCCTGGGCAAACAAAGGCTGAGAGTAGTGC